>DATKXO010000191.1:0-47047 GCA_035528995.1 Phycisphaerae bacterium
CGCCAGGAGCAGTTGGTCTACGGTGAGCTCGACATCAAGGCCCCCACCGCACCGGGCTGGGCCGCCGATTTCACCCGACACTCCTTCCTCATGATCAACCCCACCATGGGCATGAGCGAGACCGGCCACGCCTCCATTCTCAGCGAGGAGGACCTGCGTCGGGCCGCCGCCGGCGACGTCGTCACCAAGTTCGTCTTCGTCGCCGACCTGCGGGCCATCGAGGGCCGCGTCGACATGATCGACGAGGAAGTCCGCCGCATCCGCGACCTCGAGGAACGCTACGCCTCCCAGGAGGAGTACTGGAACGTCAAGATGACCGAACGCCGTCAGAACGCCCTCTACGGCGGAGACTACGGCCAGGACATCCCCGGCCTCCAGCTCGCCTGGTGGCAGTTGGCCGTCGGGCCCGAAACCTATCACTGGCGGCGCTACACCGAGGCCGACGACCGCATGCGGACCTACCAGGAACGCATCGCCAGCCTCCGCCTGCCCGTCCAGTGTCTGCTCGAGGAACGGTCGGCTCTGCGCACCATCCTCGCCTCCGCCAAGGTGCTGCACCGCAGGGGCGATCTCGTGCTCGCCACTCCGAACATGACCCGGCGCTATTGGGATCCTGTCGGCGAGGACGTCCCAAACGTCCGGCGGACCTGGATGCGTTCCGACCCCGACATGGAACTCGTCGAGCCTTACCTCGACAGCCAGACCGCCCAGGCGGCCGACTGGTGGCACCTGTTCAGCTTCCTGGGAACGTATCCGCGCACCGTCCGCACCAACACCAAGATCCCGGTGGAATGGCGCCCATTGGGCCGTGTGGTGGCCGTGTTGCGGGTCGGCCCGCGTGAGCCCTACCGTCTGCAGTGGCGGGATCGCCCGGCCAGTCTGACCGCTCCGGCCGGCCCTGCGGAGATGGACCCTGGCCGCCCGGCGGAATAAGGTTCGTGACCGAGGACAACCGGCTGGGCCGCAACCACCCGGCAGAACCGAGGCTTCACGCTTCGCCCGCCGGGGTCGAACTGAGCGGGAAACAGGAACACGGCCCTCGAACGCCCGGATCGCTCGGTCTGATGCCGGCCTTTCCGGGCCTGCCGGATGAACCCGGCAGCTCGAGGATTCAGATTGCCGATGCCGGCTCTCGGTCATCGGATGTGCCCGAAAACTCTGAAAGGAGACGCCTGCGATGAAGCGCGTTACCCTTCTCGGTGCAGTTGTGGCATTGGCGGCGGTCGTGGCCGGCTGCGTGATGGCGGAGGGCTCCCCGGGGCCCACCCAGTACAACATGAAAGCCTGGGACCGAAACACCCACCAGAAGCTGGGTGAATGGTACGTCTATCGCGACTGGCTCGGCGAGTGGCGAACCGTGGACAACGACGCCCTGGTCTCCTTCGCCAACGCCACCATCGTGCTCGAGCAGAACCTGCCACCGACAAACCGCATCGTCCTGCGACAGCACAGCGAGGACGATCGCTAGCGACGACCACGTCGCCTCCAGGGCGGAGCCGGCCGACCGCCGCCGGCCGTCGCGAACGGCTCGCGGCGGCCGCTTGTGCGCCGACCTCGGCCACGCCTGCACCCCTCGGACGATCCGCTGTGAGGATCCCGACGCCCCTATCGGACCCCGCCCGGAGCGAAAGATCCTAACCCATTGCCCCCAAAAGCGTTACCGCCGGCCCCCTCGCCGGAATCCCGCCCAGCGCCGCGATCGTTCCGATAACCGCGGCCCCAGCCCATCCTGCAAGCCTTGGGCAAATCTTCGGCTGGACGCCCCAAACCCTCTTAAACAGCTTGGCAAAAGCGGGTATAATAAGGGTCGGTACAATTGGGAAGAATGGGTGGAGTCGGTGGGCACTGGAGGGACCCGCCAGCCACCTGATGTACCGCACTTGCGCTGAAGCGTCGCGGTTGTCTTGTAGCTCACGCGCGTGCGCAAGCCGCGGGGACCGTCGCGGAGGAAAGGAGCGCCACCTCTGACCGGTCACAACACGAACTTCGTGAACCTATGGCGCGCTGGGTCTGGGCGACGTAGCCTGCTAGCGGAGCGGGCCCGCCGGAAAAGGTCTCTAGAGGAGTGGCAGGTGCAGAAATGAGATGGTTAACAGCAGTCTTGGCGGTCGGCGTGCTCACTATGCCGGCCTGGGCACAAAGTGTCGTCATCAGTGAAATCCGGATTGACCAAACCGGCACGGACTACGACGAGTACTTCGAACTCGCCGGAGCGCCGAGCACGTCCCTCAACGATCTGACCTACATCGTCATCGGCGACAGCAGCGCCGGCCTCCCACAACCCGGCGGCCGTAGCGGGTCGATCGAGTGTGTCGTCAGCCTCGCCGGGCTGAGTATCCCCCCCGACGGCTTCTTCCTGGCCGTCGAAGCGGACCTGTGGTCCGGCACCCTCGCCCCCCTCAGCGCCGCTGATCTCCAGTTGACCTCCAACGCCCTCAACTTCGAGAACAGCGACAACGTCAGTCACCTGCTGGTGCGTAACTTCACCGGGGCCCTCGACGACCTGCTCGACACCGACCGCGACGGGACACTGGACATCACCCCCTGGAGCGAGGTCGTCGACGGCATCTCTCTCATTGTGGTGACCACGCCGACAGTCGAAGCCGAGGAATGGAACTACAACTTCGGCGGTGGCATCGGGCCGGACGGCAGTTACGTCCCCGGGCACGTCTACAGGGTGCCGCCCACCCCTGCCGGGACCTGGGTCATCGGGCCATTCGGCGGCGGCCAGGACTCCCCCGGCGTCGGCCCGACGCCGATCATCCAGAACGGCGCCACCATCGTCCAGAAGGGCGCCACCGGCATCCCCGTTAATCTTGCCTCGCTCGTCTCTGGCGGAGTGCCGCCGGTCACCAAGGTCGTGACCTCTCTGCCCGCAATCGGCACGCTCAAGGACGGCGGGACGCCAATCGGCGCCGTTCCGCACGACGTCACCGGCGCCGTGACCTACGACCCGCCCACCGCCAACTTCACCGGCACGCCCAACCTGACCTTCAAGGCCAGGGACAACGCCAGCACCGAGTCCGAGGAGGCCGTCTTCGCGATCTGCGTCCAGGACGACAAGATCGTCATCACCGAGATCATGAACATGCCCTACGGCATCGACGCCCTCCACGAGTACATCGAAATCTACAACTACAGCGGCAGCACGGTCCAGCTCGGCGGGTTGGCCGGCAACCTCTTCGACCAGACCTCCTCGCCCGGGACCTTCACCGGTGCATCGATCGGTGCATACCAGATGAAAATCCTCGCGCCGGCCAACGCCGCAACGTCCGGCCTGGACGACGAGGACTTCCGTTGTGACTGGGGCCTGCGAACCGCCGACGTCATCCGCGTCGACACCGGCACCTGGCAACAGATCGCCGGCGACAGCTCCTTGATCGCCGTCTACGACGCCAACACCGGCGGACTGCTCGACGCGGTCTGGCTCGACCAGGACGTCTGGTCCACCCAGGGGCTCATCGGTTCGTTCCTCAACGGCCAGAGCATCACCATCTGGGACAGCCCGTGGTACGAATTCATCGAGGACCCGAACTCCGACAACAACGACGACCCGGCCAACTGGCTCCGCGCCGGTAACCTGGTCGGCGAGTACAACGGCGGCCTGCAAACCTCCTACGTCGAGGGCAACCAGGGCAACCCCGGCTTCATCTACGGCCTCAATGAAGGCTACACGCCCCTGACCGGCGCCGACGGCTGTTTCCAGGAATGCGGCGTGCCCGGCGGAGGCTGTATCGAGGCCAGGCAGGAAATCTGCGAAGACGAGTACTGCGGCATCACCCAGACCGTCGGTAACGACGGAGACTGCGGCACCAGCCCGCCCAGCTACTCTTTCACCACCGGCTCCTGCTGCGTCGATTTCGGCGACTGCCGGGAACTCACCGAGTGCCAGTGCGACTGGGCCGACGGCATCTTCACCGCCGACGGTGACTGTGCTACCGCCGGCTGCGCCACGCCCACCGAACTCGAAATCAACGAGTTCGACTACGATCAACCCGGAAGCGACTTCCGTGAGTTCATCGAGATCGTGGGGCCACCGGGCATGGACCTCACCGGCGTGTACGTCGAGATGTACAACGGGGCCACCAACTCCCTGTACTCGGTCGGTGCCATCATCTCCCTCGACGGATACACCATGCCCGCCGACGGGTACTTCGTCATCGGCAGCGCCGCCCGGGTCCCCAACACCGACCTGGACATCCCGTCCGATTCCTTCGGCTGGTTCCAGAACGGCTCCCCCGACGGCTTCCTGCTCTGCATCGGCACCACGCCCATTGAGGGCATCTCCTACGAAGGCGAGATGACCGTCAGCAACGTCTGCGGCGGAACCTCGGGGCTGACCCTCCCCGACATCGGCCTGGCCGACAGCGGGGACCCCGAGTTGGGATCGCTCCAGAAGCTGCCCGACGGCGGACTCTGGGCCGCCACCAACAACACCACGCCCGGTGCGGCCAACGCCCTCCTGGAGGGCACCGGCGCCTGCTGCCTGGCACTGGGCGGCTGCCAGAACGGGCTCAGCGCCTACGAATGCGGCACCAACGGCGTCATCGGCGGCACCCTCTGGGTCCCCGATGCCGACTGCGCCACCGTCGGCTGCCCCGAACCGCTCGGGGCCTGCTGCCTGTCCGATGAGTCCTGCCAGGACCCGGTTACACAGGCTGAGTGCGAGACCGACCTCTGCGGAGTGTTCCACTCCGGAGAGCTGTGTGGCACCGTGACCTGCGGCCCGTTGCCGACCAAGCCCTGCTGCCTCCCGGCTTCCGGCGACTGCGCCGACGTCACTCCCTGCGAGTGCGGAAAGCTCGGCGGCGACGTGAACACCAGCGGCCCCGATTGCAGCACCATCGGCTGCCCGGCGCCGACCACCGTCACCATCAACGAGTTCGACTACGATCAGCCCTCGACCGATACCGCCGAGTTCATCGAGCTGGTCGGACCGCCCGATCTCAGCCTCGACGGATGGACCGTCGAACTCTACAACGGCTCCAACAACCTGATCTACAACACCATCGACCTCACCGGCTACGCTGTCCCCGGCGACAGGTTCTTCGTCATCGGCAGCATCAACGTCCCGCTGCGTGACCTGACCTTCGCCTACCAGAGCGACAACATCCAGAACGGGGCCCCCGACGGCATCGTGCTCTGCAACGGAACCACGCCGGTCGACTGGCTCGCCTACGAGGGCAGCATGACCGTCGACGACGTCTGCGGCACCACCAACGGCCTGACCCTGACCGACATCGGCCAGGGCGACTACGGTGCCGACGGCTCCATCCAGAGACTGCCCAACGGCGGACTGTGGACCTTCACCCCGGGAGCGATGACACCCGGCGAGTCCAACACCGCTACGCCTGTCACCGGCGCCTGCTGTGAGGCCCTGGGCGGATGCACCGACACCGTCACCCAGGCCACCTGCCTGGCCGGCGGCGGAACCTGGTTCGAGGCCCAGGAATGCCTTGCCGTCACCTGCCCCGCGCCCAAGGGTGCCTGCTGCCTGCCCGATGGCGACTGCATGGACCTGGCCACCTCCAATGGCTGCGCCGACAACTGCTTCGACGCCGCCTTCCACCCCGGTGATCTCTGCAGCACCGCCGGCTGTACCCCCTTGCCCGTCGGCCAATGCTGCATGTACATCGGTGAGTGCATCGACGTGGCCGAGTGCGAGTGCTTCGACCCCGATGGGGGCGTCCTCAGCGGTAACTGGGACGGCCAGGCCACCTGCATCACCGCCGAGTGCGAGGTGCTCGGTTCGGTGGCCATCAACGAGATCCGCATCGACCAGCCCGGCACCGATTACGACGAGTACTTCGAGCTGGTCGGCACCGGAAACATGTCACTCAACGGGCTGACCTACCTCGTCATCGGCGACGGTGCCGGCGGTAGCGGCACCATCGAAGCCGCCATCGACCTCCACAATCAGGTCATCTCCAGCGATGGCTTCTTCCTGGCCGCCGAGGACAACAGCACCTACGGTGCAGCGGCCGACATGATCACCGACCTGAACTTCGAGAACAGCGACAACGTCACCCACCTGCTGGTCGCCGGATTCACCGGCCAGGTCGGCGACGACCTCGACCTCGACGTCAACACCCAGGGCGGTGACGGTATCCTGGACATCACACCGTGGGCCGCAATCGTTGATTCGGTCGCCCTGATCAAGACCGACCCCCCCGTTGGCCCCCTCGAGGAGTACGTCTACAGTGACACCAAGGTCGGCCCCGACTGCGTCTTCGTCCCCGGACACGTCTACCGCCTGCCGGACGCCACCGGCGACTGGCAGATCGGCGCCTACGCCGGTAGCTACGACACGCCGGACGCCACCAACGCCGGCGCCGGCCCGATGACCGGCGCCCGCAGTTGGCGCGATCACGGAACCGCCAAGGCGTTTACTGCCCGACCCATCGACCTGATCGTTTCGCCCGTGGAGCCGCGTCTGGGCGGCGTCCTCAAGGTCGAGATCGATCTCGATCAAACTGTGACGACCATGTCGGCCTCGGTCTGCTGCCTGGGTGTTATCTATGAAGGAGTCGTGACCGCCACCCCGGACGGGAACCAGGTCACCGTGGACTTCAGCGAAGCCCTCCCCCAGCAGGACTGCTGCGTGATCACCCTCAGCGGCGACGTGAACGCCCGCCTGCCGGTGACCATGCTGGTCGGCGACACCAACCGCGACGCGGGCATCGACACCTCTGACAGCTCCAGCGTCAAGGCGCGCCTCGGCCAGCCGATGAGCGACGCCAACGCCCCGTACGATGTGGACACCGACGACGCGATCACCACCGCTGACAAGTCGTCCGTCAAGGCGAGGCTCGGCAATCTGGCTCCCATCTGTCCGTAAGGAGTAGTCGCCAGGAACTGACATCTGCTAGCGAACAACACCCCGCCCGCGACCTGCCACTGGCAGGCTGCGGGCGGGCTCTTTTGCGCCGGCGTCGGAACCACCGCCGACCTGTGGTCACCCTCAGCGGCACCCTCTGGGGCGGGATGGAGCGGCGGCAGGGCGTCCTCTCCATCGCCGGCCGGACCGACAATGTGCACCCCCACCGCGGGAAACAACCGGAAACTCTATGGCGTCACAGAAGTGGACCGCTGCGCTCTGCTCGTCGCCCGCATTGTCCGCGACCACGAGACTCTGGGCTCCCCGGAGAGCGGAGACACGCTTCCTTGCCGCTGAAACCGTATCATTTCAAATCTGGCTTTCCTTTGCGGCGAACAGAAAAATCCCCGATTTTTTTGAATCAACCCCCGAACCCGCCCGCACCGCCGCCGTAGAACAACCAACGAAAGAAAGCCTCCGTTAACCAGAACCTCAAGCTCCTCCTTCCGTATGCCGATAACGCGGCCGGCGACCCGAAAACGGGTCGCCGGCTTCGTTCTTACAGACCGACGGCACTGGGAGCGGCTTTCCCGGACTACGCCAGCCGACACTGACCCTCACGCCGGCCGTTCCGATTCCTCGGGGGCCGCCCGGCGGGCGAAACGCACCGCCTGCTTCAGACCGGGCAGAAGAGCTACCGGGATTTGTCCATAGTTGTCCAGGTCGACGGAGGCGATTCCGAACTCGGCCAGCCGTGACAGGGTTTGCACCAACAACGCGGGGTCGGGGGGTGTGCCTGCGCCCTCGTCCGGGCGGTGGGCCCGGATCTGCAATTCCGCCCGGGCGCCCGGCCCGCTGCCCAGCAGACCAGCCTCCGCGATGGCCGCAACGTCCGCGCCCACCGGACCCTCCACCTGCGTCAGAACTCCATCCACCAGCGGCGGCAACTGACCGTCGCCCAGCGGATAGGGACTCCCCGCCGCACAAATGGCATCACCGTAGGCATGAACGATCAACTCGCAGCCGACCGCGCTGCGGATCGACCGGGCCAATTCAACCACGCCTTTCCACTGGGCCTCGACGTAGGCCCGCATCGGCCCATCTTCCGCAAAGACCCGGCTCAGCGGCTGGTCGATCGGCCGACCCGTCTCGAAGACGTCCAGCAGGCGGGCCTCGGTCCAGTGCACCGCCGCATCCACGTCCAATGCCGGCCCCCCGCCGACCTGACCCAGTTGCCGGCACGATTCGCAGAAGCACGTGCCCAGCAGCGCTGCTCCACCCCGCCCCATCTCGAATCCGGCGTCGATCCTGCCGCCGGGCCGCCCCACTCGCCCGGCGTGCAACTCCGCCAGCTCGATCCCGGTCAGGCCGTAGTTGTCCGCCAGGTCCCGGCAGACCGCCACCAGAAACGACCGCACGTCCGGATTGACCAGGCACAGTCGGTCGTCCCAGGGATCGCCGAACACCGTCTTGGCCGCCGCATGCGGATAGCGCCCGGTCATTCGCCCCACCGTCGAGGTGGCCACCACCGCCCTGCACGACAGGCCGTGCTCGCGGCATCCCTCCACGATACGCCGCAGCGGGTCCCGGCCCTTCAGCCAGCTCGATACAACCGGCTTGCAGCGCGTGGCCTGGTAGTACTCCTCCCTCGGAGCGAAGAACAGACCGCCGCGCGTCCGGAAGATCCGCGGCGACACCCCCGGCAGAGTGCGGAGCAGCGCCAGCGGCGGGCAGACCACCGGCACGCAGATGCCGCTGACCCCCAGCTCACCGGCCAGCCGGTCCAGCACCTCCTCCACCCCCTCCTCGACCAGGTCCCACGCATGGCAGATAAGCTGAACCTCGAACACCCAAACCCCCCGCCGGTGTGATCCGACTTTCTGAAGCTTGTCGTAATCGCAGACCTGCCGGCATCTTACCGATCCCCATTTCTCCAGCCAAGCGATCGACGGACCTCCCCGCGGGCCACCTCCGGGCCGCAGCAATGTCGGAGTTTGTCGCCCGCCCCGACACACCGCCCCCGAACGATTGACGCCCCGCTCACCCCTAGGCTATCATCGGCCCGGCTGCCGCATGCGGCGGCCTGCCGCCACGCCGACGTCGCCATGGCGCGGGGAACGACGCGAGGCAGCCAATAAAGCCGCAGGGATCAACTGCTGACCCGACCGGGTAGCGAGAGGCGCGCGCATCGCTATGGCTCACACGACAACGATCTTCCGGGTCTTGGGGGTAACGATTCTGTTGGCCGTCGCCGGGCCGGCTCGGCTCATCGCTCAGCAAAGCCCCCCAGACGAAAACGCACCCGTCAACGTCCAGTCCCAGGGGCAGGTTCAATTCGAAGACGTACCCTTGGTCGCCCAGCCCACCCCGGCCCAGCCGGTCGGCGACTTCGGGGCCGGACAGCTCATCGATCCCGAGCGACTGCGCTGGCACGTTCCCGATCCGGCCCACACCTGGCAGGAAGCCCAGAGGCTGGCCGCAGAGGCCACCCGCACCGCCGATCGGGACTACTACAACAGCCTGGTGACCCGAATCGACCTCATCAGCCATCGGCCCAAGATCGTGCTCACCCTCCAGGAGACCCTCCACCGGGCCATGGTCAACAACCTCAGCGTCCGAGTGGCCGGCTACAACCCGGCCATCGAGACCACCCGGGTGATCGAAGCCGAGGCCGCCTTCGACGCCACCCTCTTCTACAACCTCACCAAGAACAAGCAGAACGTCCCCGTCGCCAGCCAGTTGATCGGCTCCAACACCGACAGCCTGCGGATGGACGGTGGCATCACCAAGCGCCTCGCCACCGGCATGCAGGCCACCGCCTCGCTCAACCTGTCCCGGCAGAACACCGACAACCAGTTCCAGTCGCTCAACCCCGCCTACAACAGCCAGTTCATCGTCGAACTGCGGCAGCCCTTCCTGCGCGGATTCGGCATCGACTACAACCGCTCCCTCATCCGCGTGGCCAGGCTCGATCAACACGTCAGCGACCACGCCTTCCGACGCCAGGTCATCCAGACCCTCCGCGACGTCGAGCGGGCCTACTGGGACCTGGTCATCGCCCGCCGGGACATCGTCATCGCCGCCCGGCTCCTGTCCGACTTCGAGCAGATCTACAACTACCTCTGGCAGCGACGAGACTTCGACGCCTACAAGATCCAGCTCGCCGACACCAAGGCCCGCCTCGAGAAGACCAAGGCCACATTCATCCAGGTCACCGCAAACGTCCGGAACGCCGAGGACCGCCTCATCAACCTCATGAACGACCCCGCCATCGACCTGGCCGACGACATCGAAATCATCCCCACCGACTTCCCCAGCCAGACGCCCGTCGTCCTCGATCGGCTCAGCGAGATTCAGGCCGCCCTCGACCACCGTCCCGAACTCCACGAGGCCCAGTTGACCGTGAAGAAGGCCAGAATCGGCGTCGGGCGGGCCGGCAACGAGGCCCTACCACGACTCGACGTGACCTTCCAGTACGCCGTGGACGGCCTGGGCACCAACGCCCATAACGCCTTCAGCGAGGTCACCAAGAACGACTTCCACGAATACTTCGTCGGTGTCGAGCTCGAGTGGCCCATCGGCAACCGGGCCCGACGGGCCGCCGCCCAACGGGCTCGCCTGCAACACGGCCAGGCCATCGCCAACCTCGAGCGAACCTTCGAGGACATCCTCTTCGACGTGAACCTGCGCGTCCGCGAGGTCGGAACCAGTTACGACCAGATCCTGCCCAACTTCGAGTCGGTCGAGGCCAACGAAGACCAGCACGAAGCCCTCGTCGCCCGGGCCGAGTCCAAGAACTTCCTCCAGCTCAACCAGGAGCTCAACACTCTCCAGGCCCTGGCCAACGCACGCCGCGAACTCTTGCGCTCGCTCGCGGAATACACCATGGCCATCGTCGAGCTCGAACGCGCCAAGGGCACCCTGCCCGAATACAACAACATCATCATCAGCAACGACATCGACTGACCGCGCCCCCGGGGCACGCACCTGCGCAACCGCCCGCCGCCCCTTCCACGCCCCCGCGGGGCTTTTTCCCCCGGCCCTTCGGTGCGATAATCAGACCGGGACACGCCAACGGAGGAACGGGCCATCGAACCCGAACACGGCACACCCAAGCGACTCTTCGCCCGCCACCCCCGTGACTGGCAACAGAACCTCTACGTCTACCCGGTCATCTCCCGTCGCAGCCGCGGCCTGAGCATCGGCGTCAACCTCAACCCCGACCTGGCCTGCAACTTCGACTGCATCTACTGCCAGGTGGACCGCACGGTCACGCCGCGCGTTCGCACGGTCGATCCCCGGGTCCTGGCCGACGAACTCGACCGGATGATCCGGACCGCCCTGGACGGCTCCCTCTTCGCCGAACCCCGGTTCGTCGACACGCCGCCCGAGCTGCGCCGCATCAACGACCTCGCCTTCAGCGGTGACGGCGAGCCCACCACCTGTCCGCAATTCGCCGAATGCGTCCGCGTCGTGGCCGACGTCAAGCGGGCCCACCAGCTCGACCGGACCAGGATCGTGCTCATCACCGACGCCTGCTACCTGACCCGCCCGCAGGTCGTCGCCGGCCTCGAGATCATGGACGCCCACGACGGCGAGATCTGGGCCAAGCTCGACGCCGGCACCCAGGAGTATTACCAACAGGTTAATCGGCCCAACTATCCCCTGCAGCACGTCCTGGACAACATCACCGCCGCCGCCCGCGTTCGGCCGATCTGCATCCAATCCCTCTGGATGCGGATTCACGGGCAGCAGCCGCCGGATTCGGAGGTCGATGCCTTCTGCGACCGCCTCGACGAGATCGCCGCCGCCGGCGGTTCCCTCCGACAGATACAGGTCTACACCGTCGCCAGACCGCCCGCAGAGCCGTCCGTAACCCCCCTGCAGGACGACGAGCTCGAGGCCGTCGCCCGACGCATCGAGAGCCGGACCACCGTCCCCGTCGATCGGTTCCCCGCCGGCGGTTGACCAGACGCCCCAGGCCGCCCGCACCCCGATTCCGACTCGTCACGCCGCCACACCCGGGCCCGGTGCCCCCCCGGGCTCCCGGGCGTGGTCGATGGCCGTACCCGACTGTGGGCCTCGACAGGTTGAGCGACACTCCCCCGGCGTGGTATGATCCCCACTGGTTTGCGAGCAGTCGTCCTAAGTCAACAGGGCCAAGACCCACCATATCTAGGAGCAAAAGATGAAGCGCGCGAAAATCACTGTCATCGGAGCCGGAAACGTCGGAGCCAACTGTGCCGTCTGGGCCGCCCAGCGGGAGCTGGGAGACATCGTGCTGATCGAGATCCCGGAGATGGAGGATCGCACCAAGGGCCGGGCCCTGGACCTGGCTCAATGCGGACCAGTGGATCGCTTTGATGCCCGCATCACCGGCACGTCGGATTACGCCGCCGCCGCCGACAGCGACCTGGTCATTCTCACCGCCGGCCTGCCCCGAAAGCCCGGCATGAGCCGCGACGACCTCGTCGAGACCAACGTCAAGATCGTCGGCAGTTGCAGCGAGAAGATCGCCAAGGTCAGCCCCAACGCCATGCTCATCGTCGTCTCCAACCCGCTCGACGCCATGGTCTACACCGCCTGGAAGAAGACCGGCTTCCCCACCCATCGCGTGGTCGGCCAGGCCGGCTGCCTGGACATCGCCAGGTTCCGCGCCTTCATCGCCATGGAACTCGATTGCAGCGTCGAGGACATCAACGCCCTGCTCATGGGCGGGCACGGGGACGACATGGTGCCCCTGCCACGCTACACCTCCGTGGCCGGCATCCCCGTCACTCAGCTCATCCCCGAGAAACGACTCGGCGAGATCGTCCAACGCGCCAAGATGGGCGGCGGTGAGCTCGTCAAGCTCATGGGCACCAGCGCCTACTACGCACCCTCCGCCGGAACCATCGACATGGCCGAGTCCATCATCCGCGACAAGCGACGAATCTTCCCCTGCGCCGCCTACTGCGATAAGGAATACGGCATCGGCGGGTACTTCGTCGGCGTGCCCTGCATGCTCGGTACCAACGGCGTCGAGAAGGTCATCGAGGTCCAGCTCGATCCCGCCGAACGCGACATGCTCACCTCCAGCGCCAACCACGTGAAGGAGCTGGTCGAGCTGGCCGAGAAGTTCCTCAAGGGCTGAGACGCACGGCCCTGCCCTCGCACCGGGCAACGTACAGAATCGCACCGAGGCACACCAGCGGGCGCCGGCGACTACCCGGCGCCCGTTGGTCTGCGCCCCGACCTCCCCTTCCCCGGCGACCGTCGGCGCCCTGCCGCCTGGCGACGGGCCACCACCCGGAGCGGCGGCCCACGCCCCGGCCCCAAAATCTCGTTGCGATGCTGTTCACACCACCCGACGACAGTACAATGCACTCGAGTCGGCCGCGCTGCGCGGTCCCGCCTGACATGGAGCGCCTCAATGGCAAGGAAAACGGTGGCCCCCAGTTCGCCACGCACTCTGGGGCCGGTCTCCGACCTCGAACGGCATCTGCCGTCCGACTGGTGGCGAAGCCTCTTCAACTCCATCTATCTCAAGACCGACGGCGACGTCGTCGAGAACGAGCAGAACACCGCTCACGAAGTCGATCTGCTCATCCAGGCCGTCGGGCTCCAACCCAATGACCGCGTCCTGGACCTGTGCTGCGGCCAGGGGCGGCACTGCATGGAACTCGCCCGCCGAGGGTTCGGCACCGTGGCCGGTCTGGACCGCTCGCGCTACCTGATCCGCCTGGCCCGCAAACGCGCCAGACGGGCGGGACTCAACGCCACCTTCCATGAGGGCGACGCCCGCAGGTTCCGCCTGCCCGAAAGCTCCTTCGACTGCGTCGCCGTGCTGGGCAACTCCTTCGGATACTTCGAGCAGGAGGCCGACGACGCCGCCGTTCTGGAGTCCATCAAGCGCGTCCTCCGCTCGCGAGGCACCCTCGCTCTGGACCTGGTCGACGGCGACTGGATTCGCGAGCATTTCGACCGCCGCTCCTGGGAGTGGGTCGACGAGAACCACTTCGTCTGCCGAGAGCGCTCCCTGGCCGCCGACGGTCAGCGCCTCGTCTCCCGCGAGGTGGTCACCCACGCCGAAATGGGCGTCATCGCCGACCAGTTCTACGCCGAACGCCTCTACTCGCGAGACCGGATCATCGCACTGCTCGAGGAGCTGGGCTTCGACTCGGTCCGCGACCACGGCCTCCTGCTGCCCGAATCCGAGCGAAATCAGGACCTCGGCATGATGGCCCGGCGGATGTTCATCACCGCCCGAAGCCCGCACAAGGCCAAACTCGCCCCCCGGCGCGGCGGGCTCTTCCGAGACGTCACCGTCATCCTCGGCGATCCCCTGCTGCCCGACTCGATCAAGAGGGGCGGGCGATTCAACCCCGAGGACTTCGAGACCACCGAGAAGCTCAAGGACGCCCTGGCCGAACTCGACGACTTCCACATCACCTACCTGGAGAACCACACCTCGCTGGTCCAGGACCTGCGGGCCGACCCGCCCGCCTTCGTCTTCAACCTCTGCGACGAGGGCTACAGCAACGACGCCTTCATGGAGCTGCACGTGCCCGCTCTGCTGGAGATGCTCGGCATCCCCTACACCGGAGCCGGGCCCGCCTGTCTGGCCATCTGCTACAACAAGGCCCTGGTCCGCGCCGTCGCCCAGTCCCTCGAAATCCCCGTGCCCGCCGAAACCTACTGCAACCCCGACGACTTGGCCGCCACCATCCCCTCCGCCTTCCCCGCTCTGGTCAAACCCAACTACGGCGACAGCAGCGTCGGCATCACCCAGGACGCCGTCGTTTACAACCCCCAGGAACTGCTCGCCTATCTCCGCAAAATCCGGGAGACGCTCCCCGGGCGACCCGTCCTCGCTCAGGAGTTCCTCACCGGGCCGGAGTACAGCGTCACCATCATCGGCAACCCCGGCCTCGGCTATGACCCCTTGCCCATCCTCGAGGTCGACTACAGCGGGCTGGACCCCGATCTCCCCCCCATCCTGGGGTACGAGTCCAAGTGGCTGCCCGATTCGCCCTACTGGACCGCCGTCCGATACCACGAGGCCAAGACCGACGGAGCGACCAAGCGGAGGCTCTACGACTACTCCCTCCAGCTCTTCGAGCGCCTCGACTGCCGAGACTACGCCCGATTCGATTTCCGGGCCGACGCCGACGACGAGATCAAGCTCCTCGAGGTCAACCCCAACCCCGGCTGGTGCTGGGACGGCAAGGTAAACCTCATGGCCGGGTTCGGCAAAATGCGCTACGCCGACTTCCTGGCCCTGGTTCTGCGGACCGGGCAGGAGCGAGTCCGAATGGAGCAAAGCAAGAACGTCGCACCGGCCGCAAGCCCGGGCCCGGATCGGTCCGCTCAGTGCCGAAGGCCCCGGGTTCCCTCTGCTCGCCGGGTGGAGGTCGCGCCCGAGCCCAATGATTGACCGACCCATGCACCCCTCCACCGCCCGATGACGGGGCGGACCCGGCCCGGTCGAGCAACGCCCATGAAAACGCCGGCAGGCACGCGCCGAGGTAAGAGCATCAGCTACTCTTTCCTCAACATCCTCACCGGGTCCGATCTCTCGCGCCGACGCCTGGCCCTCATGAGCGCCCGCGCCGCCCGCCCCGGCCCCGTCGTCTGGCTGACCGGATGCGTCCATGGCGACGAGGTCGGCGGCATGGTCGTCATCCAGGAGGTGTTCAAGCGACTCCGCAAGATCCCCCTGCAAAGCGGGCAGCTCCATGCCTTCCCCCTGATGAACCCGCTGGGCTTCGAACTCTCCTTACGACACGTCGCCGTCGGCGGCGAGGACCTCAACCGCTGTTTCCCCGGAAACCCCCACGGCTCACTCGCCCAACGCATCGCCCACACCATCTTCACCGAGATCGTCGCCAGACAACCCGCCCTGGTCCTCGACCTGCACAACGACTGGCGCAGCTCGATCCCCTATGCCGTCCTCGATCCTCCGCCCGGGCCGGCCAACCGGCACGCCCACACCCGGGCCAGGGCCTTCGCCCGCCGGACCGGTCTGCTGCTCATTCAGGAGTCACCTCACTCCCCGGACGCCCTCTTCTCGCCCATGACCCTCTCGGGCAGCCTGCTCAATCGCGGCCTGCCCGCCGTGACGCTCGAACTCGGCGAAGCCTTCGTCGTCAACGAACGCAACGTCATCCTCGGGGCCAGAGCGGTCTGGAACGTGCTCGCCGATCTGAACATGGTCGCCCCCGCCCCCGAGCCCTTCGAGTATCCCCTGCCACCCGAATCGCGCCGCCGATTCCTCGCCTACGCCGACCCGCTGATCAGCTCCACCAGCGGAATCATCCGATTCCTGGTCAAGCCCGGCGACGTCGTCGCACCCGCCTGTCCCGTCGCCAGAATCTACAACGCCTTCGGCAAGCTGCTCGAAACCCTCACCGCCAGGCATCGAGGCATCGTCCTGGGCCACTGCGACTCCTCGGTCGCCTACCCCGGAGTCCCCGTCGTCGCCTTCGGACTCATCGACGACCGCCCGGCCCACGCCGCGACGCCGCACAAACCCAAGCACGCCACACCAAGGCGCAACCATCGCGCCTGATCGCCCGCCCTTATTCCCGGCCAATCTTGGCCGGCACCAGTTCCCGGGTCGTCATCAGAACGCCGCCGACCAGAAGCGCCGCCAGCACCAGCCCGCAAACCGCCCAAGTCC
This sequence comes from Phycisphaerae bacterium, assembly GCA_035528995.1. GTDB lineage: Bacteria > Planctomycetota > Phycisphaerae > UBA1845 > UBA1845 > DATKXO01. The sequence goes on from DATKXO010000191.1 coordinate 16,479, forward strand.
CCGTCGATCCGGGCGGGAAGAACTCGGCCACCTGATCCGGCGACAGTTCGTACATCGACGCCAAACCCGGGATCGAGTGGAACATCCCCTTCCGCAACTGGTGGCTGACCGTGTACACCCGGACGCCGACCGGCAGGTTGCTGATGATCAGCTCCACCACGATCACATAAACGATGGATATCGACAGCGGCCTCGAGACCAGCAGGCCGATCAGCACAAAGGCCGCCAGGAACGCCACCACGCCCGCCGGCCCGGCCCGCAGGTAGCACAGCAGTTCGTCCAACGGCTGCCACGCTCCATCCCCACCGGGACTCTCCAGGCCCGCCACGTCCACGCCACCCACGGCACAGCCATACTGGGCCAACAACGTCAGCTCCATCAGCACCGACAGCACCAGAGCGACCGCGGCGAATCGCACCACCAGCACCGTCGCCCGGCGCATCTTCCGCGTCAGCAGATACACCAGCGTCCGACTCTCCACCTCCGCCCCGATCAGCGACGTACCGAAGAGCATGCAGATCAGCGGCAGCACCACCAGGAACAGCACGAACTGCATCGACGCGTGAAAACGCTCCCACACGTCCTGCAGATCGTCCTCCGACTTGAAATGCCGGATCAGCAGAGTCAGCGCGCACGGCCCCAACAACAACAGCAGCGTCACCCAGATCTTTCGCTGCAGCAACGTCTGCCGTACCGTGAACCAGAAGAGCGCTACCATCTCACCCGACCGCTCCAAACCCCCTCACACAGTACCCCTGATATCTAACTTCTAACTTCTCAATTCTCAATTCTCAATTTCCAATTCCGCCTTCTCACTTCTCACTTCGCCATTCGCCATTCGCAATTCGCTATTCCCCATTACCGCCTGTCCGTCGCGTAACCGAACACCGCCTCCAGGCTCTCGTCCGCCGCCGCGATCTCACGCGCCGTCATCTCTTGCTCGAGGAGCAACCCCGGCAGCCGGTCGTACACCTGCTCGGGCGACGTGGTCTCGATGACCAGCGTGTCGGCGGCGGCAACCTTCAACCCCGTGACGGCCTCCATCATCGAAAGCGCCGCCGCCAGCCGCCGCGGCTCGTCCACGCGGACACGAATGGCGTGTGGCCGATCGTGCATCCCGCGCCGCACCGTCCGCAGATCACCCTCGGCAACAATTCGCCCGTGGTCGATCATCAGAATCTGCTGCGTCAGAGCTTCCACCTCGTGCAGCACGTGACTGGAGATCAGAATGTCCACCCCGTCAGCCGCCAGGCGCCGCAGCAACGCGCTCAGCTCGTGCCGCACCACCGGGTCTGTGCCGGTGAAAGGCTCGTCCAGAATCAACAGGCACGGCTCGTGAACCAGCGCCTGTGCGATCTTGATCCGCTGTCGCATGCCCTTCGAGTAGCCCCGGATCGCCCGCCCCATGTGCTCCGTCATGCCGGTCAGCTCGATGGCCCGCAACGCGGCCGAGTCGGCTTCCCCGCGCGGCAGTCCCGACACCCGTGCCAGGAACCGCACGAACCGCCGTCCCGTCAACTCCGCCCAGAACGGATCGCCCTCCGGGCAGTAGCCGATCTGCGACAGCACCGAAGGGTTGTCCCACGGACGCTGACCCAGCACCCGGATCGACCCCTTGCTGGGCCGGAGCTGACCCATGGCCAGCCCCATCAGCGTGCTCTTGCCCGCCCCGTTCGGCCCCACCAGACCGATGATCCCCTTCCCGATCGAGGTGGTCACGTTATTCAGACCGATCACCTCGCCGTACCACTTCGACAAAGACTGAAGCTCAATAACAGCCATAAGATCGACCAGCGATCAGGTTTCTGCGCTTCTCACACGTTCGCTGCCGCACGCGAGAACCGCACCACACGCCGGTAGCAAACCAGCGCCGCCACTACCGTCACCGCGCACAACACCAACGCCGGATACATCGGCTCCACCGGCCTGGACAGCGCCCGCTCGAACGCCTCGGCCGGCAGCGGCGTCGCCGCCCAGGCGCCCCGCATGTCGAACAGCCACTCCGTCAGGATGACGATGTCGTCCTGCAGGGACATGCTCCCCAGCAGGCCGGTCGTGTGAACCGAATCCACGGATTCGTGAATGATCGACTGAGCCATCACCGGCAGCAGGCAAACGGCCAGCCATCCCACCGTGACGTAACGCGAGTCCGACGTCAGGCTCGACAGCGCCAGCACCACTATCCCGCCCAGCACCATCACACCCAACCCGCAGATCACCAGGTCCAGCCCCAGTCCCAGCGTCTGGCCCCACGTATGCAGGCCGCCGGTAATCAGCACGCCCAGCAGCAATGACAGCAGGTTCGGCACCAGAACGACGAACCCGATGAACGCCGCCGCGACCATCCACTTGCCCAGAACGTACGTCAGCGGCGTCACCGGCCGCGCAAAGTAGATCGGCAGCGCCCGGGCCTTCAGGTCGTTGGCGATCAACCCCGGGCCTACCCGGGCCACCACGATCAGGGCCCACAAGAGCTGCCACTTGATCATGACGATGAACACGCTGCGCCACAGAACCTCGCGAAACTCCCCGATCCGGGCCACGCCCCGCAGGTCCACCCCCAGAAACGTGCTCAAGACATCGTAGATCCCCTGCGCCTGCGGCGTGCCCGCCAGGGCCTCGGCCAGCGACAGCACGTAGAACAGCGGGCACGCCCCGCAGACGAATACCAGCCCCACCAGCACCATGTTCCGCGTCGCCGGCCGCTTGTATTCCCACCGCACCCCCGTGGACGCGATGTTCAACCAGCCGCCCGTCGCCGCCGGCCGACCGCCACGCCCCGACCAACGCTGATAACGGTGCAGACTGGTCTGCGTCGTGCCGCTCATCGGTGCTCCTGCCGCCGGATCGCCGCCATGAACCGGTCCTCCAGCGAACTCCGCTTGGGCTGCAAACCTCGAATCTTCACGCCGCAGTCCACCGCCGCCTGAAGGACCAGGTTCTGGCTCCCGGCCGCGGGCAGCTCGATCCCCATCGAACCGTCCGAACAGTCGCGGACGGCCACCTGCCGCTCGGTCAGGCACCGGCGAAAAACCTCGCTCTCCCCTTCGTAGTTGACCTCGTACAGCGTCGGGTGCGGCTCTTTCATCTCCTCGATCCGACCCGACGCCAGCATCTGACCGCCGCCCATGATCAGCACCCGGTCGCAGACCCGCTCGACGTCCGGCAGCAGATGACTCGAAAGAAGCACGCTGATGCCCGCCCGACCCAGATCGGTGATCAGCGAAAGCATCACCTGCCGACCCTGCGGGTCCATCCCGTTCGTCGGCTCGTCCAGGAACAGCAGGTCCGGATCGTGCACCAGCGCCTGGGCCAGCTTGAGCCGCTGCCTCATGCCGGCCGAGTACTGCTCCGCCGGGCGGTACCGGGCCTCTTCCAGATCGACGTAATCCAGCACCTCGTGCGCACGCTGCATCGCGTCCGTGAACGTCATCCCGGACAGCCGCCCCGCGTAGCACACGTAGCCCGTCCCGGTCATCCCCGGGATCAGGCAGTCGTTCTCCGGCACGAAGCCGACCCGCCGCCGAATCTGTCGCTGCTGCCGGACGATGTCCAACCCCAGCACCGACGCCCCGCCCGACGTCCCCGGCGTCTGACCCAGCAGCACGCTGATCAAAGTGCTCTTGCCGGCCCCGTTCGGCCCCAACAGCCCCACCACCCCCGGTTCGATCGACAGCGACACCCCGTCCAGCGCCCTGATGCGCCCGTACCGCTTGACCAGCTTGTCGCACGTGATGATCGGAAGGGACTGGGCTTCAGAAACCATCGCCGCTCGCTTCAAAGACAGCTCGCATGGGTGCCCCAGGTCCTCCGGACCTGGGCGTCACAATCCTGGCACCCGCGCCCGCGCTCCCCCGCTGCCCACGGTCTCCGCGGTCCACCAAGGGCGCCCGCACAAACATCGCTCGACCGCGCCGACCGGCCAACCTACCCGTTGGCCCCGACGCCCGCAACGCAGGCCCTCTCTATTTGTCTTCGCCCAACGCGCCCCGTTATTGCACCCCGTTGCCCCCGGAGGGACCATACAATCCCATCTCCGCCGACCTCACACCCACGACCGCCGCTCGTCAAACCGCCACAACCCCGCATCGCGGGCGGCCGCGTACGCCTCGCGCATCTCGGCCGTCGTCGGACAGCGGTTGATCTCCTCGTAGCGCACCACACCGGCCCCCGGACCCTCGGCGGCGATCCGACCCACCTGATACGCCGGCCGATACTGCCCCATGATGTTCACCCACGTGTCCCGCGACACCTCCGCCAGCCACCGGAAGATCGCCCGGCTCTCCTCCAGCAGACCCGGCATCACCAGGTGCCGCACCAGCACGCCGCGACAGGCCGTCCCATCCGGATTGAATCGCAGATCGCCCACCTGCCGGTGCATTTCTGCAATCGCCTCGCGGGCCCGCTCGGGATAGTCCTTGGCCTTGGAAAACCGCCTGGCCGACTCGCCCGACCAGAACTTGAAATCCGGCATGTAGATGTCCACCAGCCCGTCCATCAGCTTCAGCGACGGCAACGCGTCGTACGCGCTGGTGTTGTAGACGATCGGGAGGGCAAGCCCGCGCTCGATAGCGACGGCCACCGCCTCGACCACTTGCGGCACCACGTGCTCCGGCGTGACGAAGTTGATGTTGTGGCACCCCTCCTCCTGCAGCGCCATCATCAGGTCGGCGATCTGCGTGGCGCTCATCTCCTGCCCGTTGGGCACCTGCGAGATGTCCCAGTTCTGGCAGAACACGCAGTGCAGATTGCACATGGAGAAGAAGATCGTCCCCGACCCCCGCGTGCCCCGCAGGCAGTCCTCCTCACCCATGTGCGGAAACGCCGAACTGACCTTGGCGTATCGCCCGGTCCGGCAGACCTTCTCCTCGCCGGCCAGCCGGTTGACCTTGCAGTTCCGCGGACACGCGCAACAACGCTCCAGCTCCTTATGCGCCGACACCACCCGCTCATTCAGCGACGCCCGAACCGCCGGATCGGCATACGCCGGCACAAACTCGGACACAACGAATCGATCATCGCCCGCCGTCATGATATCGTCAGTCTACCCGGCGCCCGCAACAGCGCCCACCAGACCCCGACGAGTCAGCGCAGACGACACTGGCCACACGCACGCCGAAGGAGGTAGACTGCGCCCATGCTTATACGCAACGCGACCACCATGCTGCTCGCATGCGGCTGCATCCTGGCGCTGTTCGCGGCCGGCGGCGGATGCGCGCCCCAACCTCCAACCCTGCACGTGGCCACCCTGAATATCGCCCACGGCCGAGGGCCCGGGTTCAACCCCGTCAACCTGTCGGACGCCAGCTTCAGGAACAACCTCGACCGCATCGCCCAGGTCCTGCTTCGCGAACGGCCCGACGTCGTCGCCCTCCAGGAGATCGACGCCGGATCGTTCTGGAGCGGCGGCTTCGATCACACCCACTACCTGCAGCAGGCCGCCGGTTTCACGCATCGGCACCTCGGCCTGCACGTCGATGCCGAAAAGATGGGCATGCGCCTCCAGTACGGCACCGCCCTGCTGGCCCGCCAACCGCTCGACTCGCCGACCAGCCACGCATTCCACCTGGACGCGCTCGACACCAAGGGATTCGTAACCGCGCGCGTCAAGCTCGACGGCCGCCCCCTGCTGGTCGTCTCGGTCCACCTCGACGCCAGAACCGCAAAGAGACGCCGTCAGCAGGCCCAACACCTGATCGACCGCCTGCCCATGGCCGGCCTGCCCATCGTCCTCCTGGGCGATCTGAACTCCACGTGGAATGACGACGGCGCAACCAGACTGCTGGCCCAGCACTTGCACCTCCGCGCCTACGAGCCGGATTCATCGCAGTGGCCGACCTTCCCCTCAACCGAACCGGCCGACCGAATCGACTGGATCATGATCTCACCGCAACTGGAGTTCGTGGAGCACCGCCTCTGGCCCGATCGCGTCTCCGACCACCTCGGCCTCACCGCAATCCTCCGCTGGCGGCAGTGAATCTCAATCCCCTTCGACGCGAAAGCCAACTCTCGCGATCACAGGCCTGTGATCGGAACCGGCGCCGATTCCCGTTCGGCATTCGACGCAGGCGAGCCCGCGGCCGAGGTAGATGTGGTCCAGCCGCACGCCCGGAGCCCAGCGGAAAAACCCGTGCACCGGCCAAGTCGGTCCACGCCCCCAACCTCCCTGGCCGTAGGCGTCCGTCAGCCCGGCCCGACGCAACGACGTGGCCTGCAGACTGTTCTCGGTGAAGTTGAAATCGCCGCCCAGTACCAATGGCAGCCGCTCGTCACCCAGCACGTCGATCAGGTCCGCAAACTGCGTCCGCGTCTCGATCACGTACTCCATGCCCCACGGCGGCAGCAGATGCACATTGTAGACCGCGATCCGGCGCTCGGGAGTCTGCACCACCGCTCGCATCTGCGGTTCCGTGCCCGAGCCCAGCGGAATGTAGCGGTTCACCTGACCGACAAACGGCCACTTCGAGTATATCGCCGCCCCGAACGAGTCGTCACGCGGCACATAGACGATGTGCGGGTAGGCGCCACCGACGCCTCGTTGAAGGGCCTCGTGCCAATGGTCGGTGTATTCCTGAAGCAACAGAATATCCGCATCAACGGAGCGAATCTCCTCGACGAGCGGCCCCGTCCTCTCGTTGACCATGAGCAGGTTGACACTCATCACCGTCACGGCCCGCCCGCTGATCTCCGGAGATGTTTGGGGAAGGTACTGCCACCACGTCGGCCCGACGGTGAACAGCGCCAAAGGCAGCGTGGCCAGCAGCAGCCGCACGTTCCGGGTCCAGCCCGCCACGATCGCCACCAGGACCAGCACCAGACCGAAGTGGTACATAAACGTGCGCAGCATGAACGCCGCCCACGCCACGGCCACATATGCGAGAGATTCGTTCCGAAAACCGGCCGGCCAGAGATAGGCAAACCCGACCACGATGTAGGACGCTATGACAAAGACCCACGCCTCACGCCGGAGCATGCGCCTGCGCTGGGCCCACGTCGGCCAACTCAGGCGCCAGAAGCCACGACGATCCGCACTCGCAGGCTGGTCATCAGCATCGCTCATCCGCCCGCACGGGCGCGCCGCAGGTCACCATGCGGCACGTCTCCTCTACTCCGACCCGGACCCCGCGCTCCGTACGACACACACAGCACACAGCACACAGCACACAGCACACAGCACACAGCGCCCACCCCTGAATCCCCAATCCCCAATCCTCACTCCTGTCCCTTGGGCTTCTCCGCGTAGATCTTCGCGCTCCACACCTTGCCCACCATCGGCGCGATGATCTCTCGAATCGTCTTCTCATCCACCGGCCCGCCCCCGCAACACTGGCTGCTCAGCGCCTGATCCGAGTCCGGCAACTCGGACCGGATGAACTCCGCCATCTGATCGGCGTCGTAGACGATGCGCTCCCGCACCTCGACGTTGACCAGCCCGGCCCGTCGCAGACCGTCGAGATACGCCTCCTCGCTGATCGCGCCGGCCACGCACGAGCTGTACAACTGCTCGTTCGCCCGCACCCAATCCGGCAGCTCCTGCACCACGATGTCCGACACCGACATCCGCCCGCCCGGCCGCAGCACCCGGGCGATCTCGCCGAACACCCGCGGCTTGTCCGGCGACAGGTTGATCACGCAATTCGAGACCACCCAGTCCACCGACCCCGACTCCACCGGCAGCTCCTCGATGATCCCCTTGCGCACCTCGACGTTGTCCAGACCCGAGGCCGCAATGTTCTCCCGCGCCTTGGCGATCATCTCGTCCGTCATGTCGATCCCGATGGCCCGACCCGTCGGACCGACCTTCTTGCCCGCCAGGAGCACGTCGATGCCCGCCCCGGACCCCAGGTCGAGCACGACCTGCCCCTCGGCCACCTCGCTGAAGGCCAGCGGGTTCCCGCAGCCGAACGAGTTGACCACGGCCTCGGGCGGCAGGGCCTCCAGCTCCTCACGCGTGTAGCCGGCCAGCTTGCTCACCACGCCCTTCTGCGCGGGCGACGAGCAACAGCACGACTCCGTCGGGCTGGTCACCGCTTTGGCGTAGGCCCGCGTCACGTTCGCACGGATGTTCTCTTGTTCACTCATGGGTTACTCCTGTCTTTTCGCAGCGCCGTCTCGACAGCACCCCTCGATGGCGTCGGCCATGTCCCGCAGCCTGGTCGCCAGATCCGGAGAGCGCACCGAGTAATACACTTCCTTGCCGCGCTTCTCCGCGGTCAGAATCCCCGCCTCTTTCAACATGGCCAGATGCCGCGACACCACCGACACACAGGCCGGGCAGCATTCCGACATCTCGGTCACCGTGCACGGCCTCCCGCACTCTGCCAGCCGCCGCAGCAGCGCAATCCGGTTCGGGTCGCACAGGGCCTTGAAGAACCGCGCGTCCAGCAACTCCCCGAGCCGCCCCCGCCCGCCCCCCCGGCGAGCACCTTGACGAGCGCCTTGACCGGCACCCTGACGGCCACTTTGGCTTGCACTCTGACGGGTGCTTTGGGCGGGGCTGCCTGGGCGTCGTTTGCTCATTTGCGTCACCATGCAAATATACCCCACGATCCACCCGCCGTCAAACCGATTCCCCGGAATATCCGTCAAACGGATTTTGCAGACAGGTTACCTGCGGGGCACTTTGCGAATCGACCCCGGCCCATGCCGGCGGGCCGACGCCACGTTTCCACGCCGCTACCTCTACGTGGAATCTGCTGATGGAGTCGCCTTCTGCAACTCGACCCGTGTGGACCGGGCGACGGGCGCCTCGACCGCGGGCGGCTTCGGCTCGGTCAGCTTCCAGGCCCGCAGCACCTCGGCCACGCTCCAGGCCTGGGCCGGGCAGCCGCGCGGCGTGTGCGGCGCCTGGGCATCGAAGATCTCGCTGACGCTCCCCAGGCCGGCGTCGGACAGGTGATCGATCAGCGGCTGCAACAGACGCCGACCATGCTGCCTGGCCTGTGCGCTGAACTCCTGCACCCGAAGATGGGCCTCCACGTACGGACCGATCAGCCAGCCCCACACCGTGCCGTTGTGGTAAGACCGGTCGCGCTCGAACGGCGTCTCGCCGAACCGCGGGTGATAACGGTAGTCGTCCGGAGAAAGGCTCCGCAGACCGCAGGGTGTCAGCAGCTCGTCCGTCACCACACCCAGGACCGCCTTGCGCTGCTCGCACGGCAGCGGCGAATGGAGCAGCGACACCGCGAAAATCTGATTCGGGCGGATCGAGCCGTCCGGCCCGTCGTCCCGCACGCAGTCGTACAGGCACTGGGCGTCGCGGTTCCAGAACGTCTCTGCGAAACCGGGTCCCACCTTGCGAATCAGCGACCGGCACCGGTCCGCCAGGGCGTGGTCGCGGGCCCGGTCCGCCACCAGGTGCAGAACGTGATACCACAGGGCGTTGACCTCCACCGGCCGACCGTGCCGCGGCGTGAACACCGTCCCCTCACAGGCCGCGTCCATCCAGGTGATCTGGGTGTGCTCGTTGCCGCAGCAGACCAGGCCTCCGTCGTCCAGGTGAATGTCGAAGTCCGTCCCCTCGCAGAACGCGTCGATCACTTTGCGGCACGCATCGAGCAGAAACGCGTCCCAGCTCTCGGAATCGTTGGAATATCGCAGATACGCGTCGGCCGCGTGTATGAACCACAGCGAAGCGTCCACGCTGTTGTAGGCGCACTCGCCGCCGTAGTCGTCGAACCGGTTGGGGATCAGCCCGTTCCGCTGGGCCCCCGCAAAGGTGGCCAGTACCTGGCGGGCTTCCTCGTATCGTCCCGGGATCAGCAGCAGCCCCTCCAGGGCGATGAAGCTGTCCCGTCCCCAGTCGCCGAACCACGGATACCCGGCGATGATCGTCGCCTGTCCCTCGTGCGCCCCGCCCGACTCTCGCCGGACGACGAACTGATCCGCCGCCGCGACCAGACGACGGGCCGTCGGATCGCCGCCCAGACTTTCGGGCAGACTCCACGCCGGGCTCACCACGTCGGACGTCATCCGCTCCCGGGCATCGCCCACACCACCGATGAACCCGACGCACGACAGTTCGCAGGTCAGCGTCTCTCGGCCGGTCGCCTCGAACGTGCCGGCGTGCTGAAGATCCTCGCGATCGCCGAAACCGCGCTCGTCCTCGACGCGATGGCGGAAGCGCCGCCACCACACCGGGTCGGCCCGCCAGACGAACTCGCCGGCCGACGCGAACATGGCCAGCGTCACCTCGTGCTCCATTCGCGGATGCACCCAGACGGCGTCGTCCTCCGAGTGCAGCTCCCACGGATCCGCCTCTTCCTTGCGCACGCCGTGAAAGTCGCGCATGGCCAGCAGTGGAGCGACCTCCAGACTGACCGGCTCGGGGCGGTTGGGGCGGATCTCGTAGCCCAGCCGAACCGCCCGCCGACCCGTGCACAACGTGATCCGCTTGCGGGCCTCGAACAGCTCGTGCGAAAACGTGAACTCCACCCACGGATCGGGGGCGGAGATGTCCATCGCAAAGCCGATCAGCAGTTTGTAGCCCGCCGGGTGCAGCACGTCCTCGAACTCGTACGTGGACAGCTCCACCCGGGCTGGCCCCACCACCACCGTGTCCAGCGTCCCGGCCAGCAACAGGTAACGCTCCAGCGGCGGGCGTTTCGAGGCCACCAGCAGCCCGTGGTACCGCCGGGTCGGACAACCCATCACGCTGCCCGACGCGAATCCGCCCAGCCCGTCGGCCAACAGCCATTCGCGCGACTGCACCTCGTCGATCGTGCCCGACAGCTCGGGACACGTCGCCTTCGGACACGCTGGTTCTTGAGCCGGCATCGTGAGCGTTCCTCGATGGTCACGGTTCGGTGATGCGCCGCAGGTGACAGGTCCTGCGCACCCCGGCTGGGTATTCTAACCGCCCAGCCTCGTCCTGGCGATACCCATTCGCCCCACCTCCTCGCTGTGATTTCGGCGCCGTCGAAAGCCGCAACCTAAACCACGCCATAAGGTTAATGCTGCCCGCGCCCCCTGCCCCGCCGCACCGCAGGACGCATCGCCGCACGGTGGCACCCCCCAACGGCCGATATCCTTCCATGTACTTCTCGGATTCGCGGCGGCAGGCCTGAAGCTCCGCGCGCTTCCACCCCGCACGGAGGAACTACTCGGCGTGTCTCAAATCCAGGTTGATCCCCAGCCAATGATCCGGGCCGCTGCCCCCAGCACCCCGTACGACTACCTGCCGTCGATCCTGGCCCGGATCGACCGAGGCGAAGGCGATGCCCTCCTGCCGGCGGCCATCCGGGGCTATGTACAACTGGGTCTTTACGGGCCGGCCCGCGAACTGCTCGATCGTCTCGACCCGGTCGCCCTGCAATCCCCCGACCTGGCCGCCCTCCGCCAAACCCTGACCGGCCAGCACACCGGGCAACTGAGCTGGAACACCTGCGCCGGCCGACTCGGCCGCAACCTCGACGTGCTTGTTCGGCGCGATGAACGCTTCGCCGCGATCGCCGAAGCCTGGAACGCCGCCCGCGACGCATACGAGCTATATCGCACCACCGACGGCAACTATCAGCTCTGCCGCCGCGATTCGCAAAACCGTCGCTGCTGGCTCGGCGGCCTGGCCGACCACAAGCAATGGGCCGGGCGGCAACCGCTCCAACACGACCAGCGCATCTCGATGCCCAACCCCTACCTGCTGGAAGGGCTCGGCCACGGGCACTACTTCCGCCGAGTCTACGACACGACTCAGGACACCTTCCTGGGCTTCAGCTGCGCCCTCTACGTGCTCGAGCGCGATCCGGTCGCCTTCGCCATCGCCCTGAACCTTCACGACTGGCGACAGGTTTTCGCCGACCCGCGGGTCATGGTCTTCGTCGGCCACGACTGCCTGGACCGCCTGGCAACGGTGCTCGAGGCCGACCCCGACCTCCCCTTGCCGCTCTCGTGCGTGCAGTTGCCAAGGTGGTCGCCCGAGCTGGACCCCAAGCCGATCGACACGGTTTCCCGAATCACGGCCCAGCGCCGCCACAGCGGCGACGAGGCCCTCGCCCGCATCGAGGCTCAGTACGCCGGACGTGACACCCGCTATTGGGCCAAGCGTTTCGCCGAGGCCCTCGGCGGCCAGGGCCCGCCGCTTCGCATCCTCAGCGCCGTCAGCATCCATACGACCTTCCTGCAGTACTCCATGCGTGACGCACACCACGCCTTCGAGCAGCTCGGCTGCCGGACGCGATTGCTCACCGAGCAGAGCAACCACCATGTCATCAGCGAGACCGCCTACCACCGGGCCATCGAGGAGTTCGACCCCGACCTGTTCTTCCTCATCGACCACCTTCGCGGAGGCCACGAACGACTCCTGCCCGCCAACCTGCCCATGTTCACCTGGGATCAGGACAGCCTGCCCCAGACGTTCAACCGTCGGGTGTGCGCGACGATCGGGCCGCTCGACGTGATCGCGGGTCTGGGCAAGCGTCACGCGGTCCGCGCCCTGGGCGTTCCCCGGGACAAGTGCCTCCTCGCCCACGTGCCGACCAGCCTCGAGACCTTCAACCCCCAGCGGCTGCCCGACCATGAGCTGGCCCCATACGCCTGCGACGTGTCCTACGTCAGCAACGCGTCGCAGACGCCTGAAGAGTTCCACGACGAACAACGCGGCCAATTGGAGGACGACGCGGGACGCGACGTGCTCGATCAGCTCTACCAGATGATCCGCCGGGCGGCCGGCGGCCCACAGATCAACGGCCACCGCGGCAACGAGCTGATCCATCTCATCGAGGGGGAGACGGGCCTGCAACTCGCGGACGAATTTCGGAACTGGCTGTCGCAATGGTATCTGTGGCGCCTGGTGGACCGAATCTTCCGTCACCAGACACTCGACTGGGTGGCTCAGTGGGCAACCCAAAGAGGACGCACCCTGCACCTCTACGGCCACGGTTGGGACAACCACCCCACCCTGGGCCCCTTCGCCCGTGGGTTCGCACGGAACGGCCACGAACTACGCTGCATCCACCAGGCGTCGGCCATCAACCTCCAGGTGTTCCCCGGAGGGTTCATCCACCAGCGGGCCATCGACGGGTTGGCCTCCGGCGGGTTCTTCCTCACCCGCCGGACCATGGCCGACATGGACGGTCCCGTCGTCCGCCGACTGTGCCGGCGCTGCGACGACCTCGGCATCAATAGCACCCGACAACTGCTCGAATCGCCGGACCCCGAGCTGCAGGCCGCCCTCCGCGCCTACCGGGAATGGTCCGCCGATCCTATGGACCCGGATGACCCCACCCTGCTGCCCGACCTGCGGATGCAGGCGGAGCACTTCACGGCCGTCGACGTCTTTCCACGGTTCAAGGACATCGTCTTCGACGACCAAGCGTCGTTCGTCGCCCTGGCCGATCGGTTCGTTGACGACGCCGACCTGAGAGCGGAGCTGACCGGCGGAATGCACCAGGCCGTCGTGAAGCACTTCTCCTACGACCGTCAGATGCAACGCTTCCTGCAGTTTCACGCCGACTACCTCAAAGGCCGCGCACAAGCGGGAGCTGTTGGATGAACGGTAACCGCGCGGCAGAGCAGCCCGCTCGCGGGCAGTCAGCCCAATGGAGTATGGCTTGCTCTCTGGGCGATAGATTGGCGTTCGGTCAACTCGATTACGAATACGGAGGACCGAGGCAACCGGAGCATCCTGCATGACAGAGCAAGTCTTGCATCTTCCAGTGGTTCAGGACCACGTGACGCGGCTCAAAACGCTCCTGGAGCAGCGCCCGTTATACCTGTCCATCGAGACGACCAACATCTGCAACGCCCGTTGCGTGTTCTGCGCTTATCCCAAGATGCAGCGCCACAAGGCGGTCATGACCGCCGAGCTGTTCGAGAAGATCATCAGCGACTACGTGAACATGGGTGGTGGCGCCGTCGGTCTGACCCCCATTGTGGGTGACGTGCTGGTTGACCCACTCTTCCTGGATCGGCTGCGTTTGCTTCGCGCCCAGCCGTCCATCACCCATGTCAGTTTCGTCACTAACGGGATCGCTTGGCACCGGTTCTCCGCGGACGATCAGCGTTTCATCATGCAGAACATCGATAGCATCAGCATCAGCATCGGGGGACTTGACGCTCCCTCCTACAAAGGGATGTTCGCGGTCGACCGGTACGAAAATGTGCGCGCCGCGGTCCATCGCATGTGCGACCTCAAGGCTCAATACAGTATCGCAGTCGACATTCATATGGGTTTCCGCGTCAACCGGGCCATCGACGAACTGCTCACCGATCCGAAAATGGATCAATTCCGCCGGCCCGAAGTGACCTCGATCTCCGCGATCAACAACTTTGCCAACTGGGGCGGCCTCGTCGGCCGTGACGACCTGCCCCCAGGCGCGCATTTGGTGCAGATGGATGAGTCGCCCGGCCAAGTCCGTCGCCTCAAGAGGAACCCCTGTTTCGTCTACTACTCTCATCCGGAGGTTAGCGTCTCTGGGTTGGTTAGTGCGTGCGCCTGCATGAATGCCGAGGCAGACGCGTTGATTCTGGGCGATACCTCCCGGCAGCACCTTCGCGACATATGGCAGAATCCGAAGCGAAAGGAACTCCGGGCGTCGTTCGGCACCGACTCCTTGCCCGACATCTGCAGGAACTGCACCTATTATGACGACGGCGAAGCCTTCATTCGTCAACCTGCGTTCAGGCATTTCGAGGTCGGACTCAACCCGTGGGATGTGCTTCGGCAACACGCCCCTCTGGCGGCGCACGCGGCGCTGGAACGGACATTGACCGAACTCGTCCAGGAAGGATACCGCCGCATGGGGCTTTACGGCGCCGGTGCCTTCACTCGAAGTGCCGTCGTTTCACCGGAGTTCGACCTGCACGCGTTCCCGGTCGTTGTAGTGATCGACGATAATCCGGCTTTGCAGGGGACTTGCATTGCGGAATTGCCCATCGTCTCCTGCCGCGAAGCGCTGGACCGCCGGATTGATGCGGTCGTCCTCGCTACGGACCGGTATACCGCGCAGATGTGGGAAGGGGCCGGGCCCCTCCGCGAGGCCGGGGTCCACGTCCGGCCGATCAATACGCTCCGGGCCGCGCCGACCTGACGCCGAACGCCCACCTGCGCCCGCTGGGTCGGCCGCAAGTGACGCTTCCTGTTCCTGATGCCCCTCTTGGACGCAAGTGGTCAAGTGGTGATCTGAGCGCGGCTCCACTGTGGCCAGTCAGTACCGCTTGCCGCCCTCGCGGCGACGGCACACGCGCGGGCAGCGCAGCCAACTACCGGAAGCGGATGCCCGCAGCGATACCCGTCCCGTCCCGCCGGTTGACCAAGGTCTCCAGCTCCCGGCGGTTGGCCATCGCCGTGTTCCAGACCTCGTAGAGGTAGGGATGCTGCGGGTGGTTGATGTCGTCGAAGGCCAGCAAGCCCCCCAGCCGCAGGGCACCAGCAACGGTGTTCAGATCGGCCAGGGCGCCGTCCCGCGAATGGTCACCATCCACCGTGATCAGGTCGAACTTCTCGGCTCCGCCGCGCAGGAACTCGGGCAGCAACTCGTGACTCGAGCCACTCAGAAAGCGAACCGATCGCGTGTACCCTATCCGGGCGAGTTGTTCGGTGACGAATTGCGGTCCCGGGTTGTCGCTCCCGGCGTAGTTCTCGACCCAAAGGTCGCAAGCGACCACTTCGAGCTCGGTGGCAGCCGCCTCCACGCCCACGGCCCCACACACCACGGCCAGGCTGTGCCCGCGTCGGGTGCCGATTTCCAGGTAGCGCTGCGGGCGGGTCACTGAGGCGTAGGCGTACAGCAGCGACCACAGATCGACGTACCGCCATCGCCGGCCGTAGCGCTCGATGGCTCTGCGGTAGCCCTGTACCAGGCGATCGAAGAACAGGTCGGGATCCAACTTGGAGAAGATCTCCATCAGGCCTTCCTTCGTCTCGACCTCGCGGGCCACGGCCACCACCGTGTCCAGGTTGATCGCCTCGGCCGGGGAGGCCACGGTGTCGATGCCCGCCGGCAGGTCGCCGTGCTTTTCGTACGGACCGGACGGCAGGCCGTCGTAAAGGCGGACGACCCTCGTGTTGGGGAGGCACTGCCGGGCCCGCTCGAACAGCTTGGCTTCGTTGGCATCCGACGAGATGACCACGGCGTCGAAGCCCGACGGGTCCGCCTTGTCCGGGGTGACAACGGGCCGCCCCTTGAACTCACGGATCTGCTCCGCCCGATCGTCGATGAGGACGACGACCTCCGCCCCGCCTGCCGAGTCCACGGCGTCGAGCAGCCAGCCCGAATGCTCGCCGGCACCGAACAGAGCTACCCGGGCGCAATCGCCCAACCGATTCGCCCAGACCTCGCGGATGTAGTACGCCCAAAAATTGGTCATGCCGGGGTTCCTTGCACAGCGCAGGACTGACCATCTCCGAGATTCCAGGCCCGATCAGCCGCGGCCGCCTCGTTCGTCCTCTGGGCTGCCGCCTTGATTGCTTATCGGATCGAGCCCAACCCCCTCTCCAACCCGACCAGGCGGCTGCGGTTGACCGCCGGCGCTGATTCAGCGACAAAACCTGGGAAGCGAGCGGTGGGACGATGCGCGTTCTGATCGTTGACTGTGCCTACCCCGGGTTCCTGGCCGACTTATACAATCGCCATCCGGAGGTCGAGGCGCTGGATTTTGAGCAGCACCGGCTCCGCTACATGGACGAGGGCTTCGGCACCGCAGACGCGATGTCGCACCACCTCAACCGTCTGGGCCACCAGGCCCAGGAGATCGTGGTCAATGCCTTCCCCATGCAGCGAGCTTGGGCCCGGGAGCACGGAGTACAGCCCGACCCGCACGCCCCCCACTGGCAGCCCCCCATCCTGACCGAGCAGATTCGCACCATCCACCCGGACGTGCTCTACGTGCAGGAGCTGGGCCCCGTCCCGGACGAGTTCTGGGCCGGCGTCAAGCCCCTGGTCCGACTGCTCGTCGGGCAGGTGGCCTGCACCATCCCGAAACGCCGCAGCTTCGCGGCCTACGACCTGGTCGTCTCCTCCTGGCCGCCCCTGGTCGATCATTTCCGGCAACACGGCCGATCCGCTGAGCACTTGCCTTTGTGCTTTGATCCTCGCGTGCTCGACAGGCTGGGTCATGTCACGCCACAACGCGACGTCACCTTCGTCGGCGGGCTGGGCGCGGTCCACCCCCAGCGGACCCGGCTGATCGAGCGTCTGTGCAGCAACGTGGACCTCGACCTCTGGGGCTACCTCAGCGGCAGCGATCCGCTGCCCGAGGTGATTCAGGCTCGCCATCACGGGGAGGCGTGGGGGCTCCAGATGTACCGCATCCTGGCCGGCTCGCGGATCACCATCAATCATCATCTGGTTCACGAAGTCGGCGGGCGACGCGACCACCACGTGGCCAACAATTGCCGGCTGTACGAAGCCACAGGCGTCGGCACGCTGCTGATCACCGATCAAAAGGACAACCTGCCCGAGCTGTTCGCCCCCGGCTGCGAGGTGGTCACCTATCGCGACCCGGACGATTGCATCGAACAGGTACGACGTTTTCTGGAGGACGAGCCTGCCCGACAGGCAATCGCTGCTGCCGGACAGCAGCGCACGCTCCGCGAACACAGTTTCGCCCGGCGCATGGCAGAGCTGGCGGACCGGCTGCGCTCGCACCTCCCCTGACGGGTGGAGAGAACAGATGAGACACCTGCTGGCCCGAGAACGTCTGTTGCAGGCCCGGGGCATCCGCCCGCTGCGCATCGTGGTTGGTGCGTCGGGCGAAGCACCCCAAGGTTGGCTCGTCACCGAGCAGGACTTCCTAAACCTGCTTGACCCAACCACTTGGCAGACCTTCTTCGACAAGCCTTGCGTGGACGCCATCCTGGCTGAACATGTCTGGGAGCACTTGACCTTGGAGGAGGGCCGCCAGGCGGCCCGCGTGTGCTTCGACTACCTGCGCCCGGGCGGCTATGCCCGCGTAGCCGTCCCCGACGGCCTGCATCCGGACCCGGCCTATCGCGAATGCGTCAGGCCCGGCGGCAGCGGCGCCGGGGCCGACGACCACAAAGTCCTCTACACCCATGGATTGCTAAGCGAGGTCTTCGAGTCCGCGGGCTTCACGGTGTCGTTGCTCGAATACTTCGACGCCAGCGGGACGTTTCATTACGTCGATTGGGACCCCGACGACGGCTTGATCGTGCGCTCGCGCCGCTTCGACGAGCGTAACTGCGACGGCCACAACCACTACACCTCGATCATCATCGACGCCGTCAAACCAGGCCTCACGCCCCGGGGCTGATCCCGCAGCAAGGGCGCCGCCCGGCGGAGGGATTCGGTTCGGGCAAACGCCGGGCTTGGCCGGCGGCCGCAGTCGCTGGCGCCGATGTGGTCGTTTTGACGAACGCGAACGTGGTATCGACCAGCACAAGCGGCTTGAACGCCGGGTCCGTCAGGACGTGCTCGTCGACGGCCGGCCCGACGCCGGGACAAACGTCCTCCTGCCCCTGGTGCGCGCCGTACCCGTAGTCGTGAAAGAGCATGCAGCCGCCCACCGCCAACAGGTGGCGATAGTTCGCAAAGTCGGCCACCACTTGGTCGTAGGAGTGATCGCCGTCCACGAACACCAGCGAGGCCGTTTCCGGGCGCAGCAGCCGGGCGGCATCGCCGGACCGGCGCAACACCTGAATCAGACGATCCTCCTGGCCGATCTCCCTCATCCGCACCTGCACGTGCTGACGGTTGAACGGCTGTTCGATGTGTGGATCGACGCTGATCACCGCCGATTCGCAGCCCGCGCCCTCCAGGCCCATGGCCAGCATCGACAGGGATCGCCCCCGGAACGAGCCGATCTCGATCACCGCCCGCCCCAGATGATGGGTCCACTGCGTCAGGGCGTGCAGCAGACAGCCCTCCAGCGGGTCGGGCCAGTCAACGTAGGTGACCAGCGTGTCGATCTCGTCGCCCGACAGGCCCCGCCAGGGCACGCCCGCCGTGGACAGCAACGGCTCCAGCAGCGTGCAGGCGTTCCGCCAGCGCACCGGCGCCGTGTGCCAGTCGTCGTCCGGCATGACCTCGATGGGCAAGTACAATTGACGCAACCGCCGCTGGGGATCGAGCGTGAACGGCCTGTACACCTGCCCGGCCGCGCTCCCGTTCGGGAACACCAGCCGGCCCATGATCGCGTTCAGGTCGGCATAGCCACGGGCGTTGTCAAACAAGGCCACCGGGCGGATGGTGTGACGGCAATCCAGCGATTGCCTGGGCGTCACACGAATCGAATCACCTTCCGGACAGACCTCGAACTTGTGCCGGGCAGGCCCGACCAGGTAGACCGGCACGTCGCCGAGTTCACACGCCGGCGTCCGGCCGTGCGCACTGGCAACGCCGGGCGCCACCTCACCGACTCGGGTCGCATTCGTGCAGTTGGCCGTCGTGGTCATGCCCAAACCTCCCTTGTGCCTGCTCTGCCGATAGCCTCCAGGCGGGATGGCATGCTTTCACGCGACGAAGTCGCGGGTAAGCATGCCCCAAAACGCGGGCCGCCTGCAATGGTTATCGGATCAATACAACCGGCCTCTGCAATTGCCGTCCGCCGGCCCCTTGCGACGCTCGCCATACGCACGCGGGCCGTGTATAAACTCAGCCGATCGAGACCGAGGCAAAAAAGCATGCCCTATCCCGACCTGCAATCCTTCATCGCCGACCTGGAAACGCGCCGCCAACTGAAACGCGTCGCCGCCCAGGTGGACCCCATCCTGGAGCTCAGCGAGATCGCCGACCGCGTCTGCAAGTCGCCCGCCGCCGACAACGCACCGCCACCGGCGACCGACCCGGTCCACGGCCGGCTCGGCGGGCACGCCCTGCTCTTCGAGAACGTCAAGGGATCGAGCCTGCCCTGCGCCATCAACCTCTACGGCAGCTACGAGCGGATGCGCCTGGCCCTGGGCTGCGACAACTTCGAGGAACTCGCCGGCCGCGTCGCCCAGATGGTCAAACCCGAGATCCCCACCACGCTGATGGACAAGGTCAAGAAGCTGCCGCAACTCGCCCGGATGGCCGGCTTCGGCCCCAAGGCCGTCAAGAGCGGCATCTGCCAGCAGGTCGTCCGCACAGACGACGCCGACGTCACCGAGCTGCCGGTCATCCAGTGCTGGCCCGACGACGCCGGGCGATACATCACCCTCGGCGGCATGTACACCCGCTGCCCCGACACCGGCGTCCGCAACGTCGGCATGTACCGGGCCCAGTTGTTCGGCCCCCGGCAGACGGCCATGCACTGGCACATGCACCACGACGGCGCCCGCTACCACCGCAAGTACGCCGCCCGCGGCGAACCCATGCCGCTGGCCATCGTCTTCGGCGGCGAGTCCGTCCTGCCCTATGCGGCCACCGCCCCGCTGCCGCCCGACGTCAGCGAGTTGCTCTTCGCCGGCTTCCTCAACGGCCGGGGCATCGAACTGGTCCGCTGCAAGACGATCGACCTGGAAGTGCCGGTCAACGCCGAGATCGTCATCGAGGGCCTGGTCCATCCCACCGAAACGGTCTTCGAGGGGCCCTTCGGCGATCACACCGGGTACTACTCGCTCGGCGACCAATATCCGCGCTACGACATCACGGCCATCACCCACCGGCGCGACCCGATCTATCCGACCACCATCGTGGGCAAGCCGCCGCAGGAGGACTACTACCTGGGCAAGGCCACCGAGCGCATCTTCCTGCCGCTGCTCCGGCTCCTGGTGCCCGACGTCATCGACTACAGCCTGCCCATGTTCGGCGCCTTCCACAACTGCGTGTTCGTCAAGATCCGCAAGGAATACCCCATGCAGGCCCGCAAGGTCATGAGTGCCATCTGGGGCGCGGGCCAGATGATGTTCTGCAAGCTGATCGTCGTGGTGGACGAGCACGTCAACGTCCACGACGAGCAGGAGGTCCTCTTCCACCTCGGCGCCAACTGGGACCCCCGCCGCGACACGGTCATCGTCGACGGCCCCATCGACATCCTCGACCACGCCGCCCCCTACCTGGGCACCGGCTCCAAGATGGGTATCGACGCCACCCGCAAGATCGCCGGCGAGGGCCGGGTCCGCGAGTGGCCCGACGAACTCATCATGACCGACGAAATCAAACAGCGAGTCAACCGCCGCTGGACCGAATACGGCCTGTCGGGTCCATAGAACGAATCGCAACCCACCGCGCACTTACCGCGCTCACAGGCGCGCACAAGACGCCCCGCCCCCGATCCGGCAGATGCGGATCGGTGGCGGGGCGTCGGCCTCTCGGTCAATCAAGCGGCTGCCGGTCGCATGCCCGCGGTGCAGGCAAACGCGCCGGCGCCCGGCCTACTCCACGACCATCTCGCCGGGAGATACCATCTCCGGCTCGGACTCGTGCGTCTGCTCGATCGTCTCGACCTTCTTGACGTCGTCACTGCAGCCAGAGACGCCGCCGCAGAACACCACGGCCGCCGCGATCACCAGGACGCTGGAAATCAGCTTTCTCATCGTGTTTCCTCCACTTTACTGGCGGAACCCGACGCGTTCCTCCGCGCCGCGCCCGCCGGGTCACGCCATTCGTCCAAACACCGCGCCTACCGATGTCTCACGATCACCCACTGACTGTGCACCACCCGCCAAACGTCGGACGCCGGCAGGCTTACCCGCACCGTGGCCATGTCGGCATTCCAGTTCGTGTCCTCGATGATCGCGCCGATCAGCACCGCGTCCACCTGCGACGAAATGTTGTCGTACTCGGTCACGAAGTCGCGGACCAGCGTGTCGGAGTCGATCCGCAGGCCCATGACCTGCTCGGCCAGCTTGCGCTTGGCGTCCAGCTCCGCCGCCCGGGCCGCCTTGAGCTTGCCCTGCGGCGTGCCGATGGCCGGGTCCGTCCCGTTGCCCATGGCCGTGATCCTCTGCGTGATCCAGTCGGGCATGACCTCCCCGGTGCTGGCCGCCGCCTGCTGCACGTACTCCAGCTTGGGCACGCCCGAGCCCGTGGCCTCGAACGCCTGCCTATTGATGGTCTTCCTGAGGTTGACGATGTCCGTCCCGGTCACCCGGTCACCCTTGTAGTGACGCGTGTGCAGCTCCTTGATCGTCGTGATCACCGACTCGACCGGAACCTCCATGGTCACGTCCACGATCAGCTCGTCGGTGTGGTAATACGGCCGGCCCTTCGGTTGGGCGCCGACGACGATGCCGCTGGCGTTGGCCTGGATCTCGTCGTACTCGGTGATGAAGTCCCGCACCAGCGTGTTCGACGTCAGCCGCAGCCCCTTGATCCGCTCCAGCAACTTGCGCTTGGCGTCCAACTCGGCCGCCCGGGTAGCCATCAGTCGCTGGTTGGGCGGAACCGACTTCCAGATGTCCGGGATGGTCAGCGGCAGGTCCGCCGGCGGCGGGCCCAGCATCTCGACCACGCCCTCGGGCAGGTCCAGCGGCAGCTCCGGACGCGGAGCGCCCATGCCGATCACCTCGATGATGTCCTTCTTGACGTACTGCGTGATGTTCTCGAAGTCCGTCCCCTTGATCCGGTCGCCGTGATAGTGCCGCGTGTGGATCTCCTTGAGGTGCGTGATCAGCTTGGCCACCGTGACCTCGCCCTTGACCTCGCAGGTCCCGTCCTCGTACCACCGCGGATCGCCCAGACGGACGCCCTTGACCCAGGTGTCCACCTCGGACTCGATCACGTCCGACTCCGTGACGAAGTCGCGAACGTAAGTCTCCGACGTCAAACGCAGCCCCTTGACTGTCTCGGCGATCTTGCGGTAGCAATCCGCCTCGGCCGCCCGCTTGGCCAGCAGCTTGTTCTGCGCGTCGGTGGCCGCCGTCTGTGCCGACGCCGGTACCACCAGCACCGCACACAGCAACCCACACACGATCACTCCGGTCAACCCATAGCGAAGCATGATAACTCTCCTGTCCTTTCCTCAACTTTCCTGATGCCGGTTGCATGCGGATACGCTGTACGTTCCCCCACGCACCTCTGGGGTGTGTCCGATTCGGTTAGACACACCCGCCGACGGATGGGTTAGGCGTTTCCGCATTACCACAAGCCCCGGCCGAAAATGACCGGGGCAGGTCTCCTCCGATCCGCCTTCCCACAGGCCCAGCGCGGCCCCGCGCCAACGTCCAGGTGCGCGAGCCAACTACCCGGCGCTCAGGCGCCCCAGGTTCCCGCTCAGACGCTGCTTGGCTTCGAGATACTCCGGCCTGGCCTTGATCACGCAGGCCCTCTTGTAGTAGTCCAGCGCCTCGGTGTGCCGTCCCAGCGCCTCGCAGGCCACGCCCGCCCCAAACGCGGCCCGGTCGTCCTCCGGCTCCTCGACCAGGGCCATCTTGAACTGCTCGATGGCCTCCTCGTACATGTCGCCGTTCAGCAGCTTCACGCCCTGCTCGCAGGACTCGTTCCCGCTCGACTTGACCTCGACCTCGTGCTCCACCGTACACGGCAGGAACAGACTCACGAAGTCGCGGGCCCCGCGCTCCACCAGCGTGCCGATGATCTGGTCCCGCGGCGTCAATTCCGCCTCCGTCTGCGACGAGCCGAAGAACGGGCTGGCCTCGGTCTTCTCCGTCGCCCGGTAGGTCTTGGGCATCCAGTGGGCCCATACCTCGCCCGTCTTGGCGTCGGTGAGCTTGAATTCCGTCTGGACGGTCATGTTCCGCGTGACCGTCTCCACCTCCGTCGAGTCCACGCTGCCGCCCCCGTGGCCCCAGTGCCGACCCCCCCCGCCCATAAGGCTCATCGCGTCGATGGTCCGCTTCTTGCCCGAATGGCTCTCCACCTTCACGTTCACCTTGCTCAGCACGAAAGCGTCCACCCCCAGGACTTTCGCCGGAGCGCCGAGTTGGCCGGGCGAATCGATCATGCCCGCCGCGGCCATGTCGGACTCGGCGAAGACCTTCCTCGTCTCGCTGCGGTCCGCGACGCGCAGGCCCTTCCCCGACCGGGCACTCGATTCCTGGATCAGGTTCTGCAGAATGCTCACCGTCATGTCCGACCATATCTCGTCCGTGGCCGGGCCCCGTTCCGCCGGAAGGATCGCCACCGACGTCAGACCCGGAGGAAACTCCTTCGTCGGCTGAACCACGTAGCTGATGGGCACCACAGCCTTGGCACCCCCACCACACCCGACCGCGCACAGCGTCATGCCGGACAGTACTGCCACAACCACAAGACGACGACTCCAGATCAACATCCATGTCCTCCTTCGTTTCCTGGCACAAACCGAGTTGACCTCCGCGACCGGTCGGCCCACAGGCTCACCACAGGGTTCGCCGCGATCCACCTCCAGCATCTTCGCCCCAGCCGACCCATTCCCCCTGCTCCGCTTGGAAGGGGCGTAGCTAACCAGGGAAACCCGCCTCTGTCAAGCCGAAACCACCCCTACAGGCCGCAAGAGGCCGTGCAACCCCATGCGGAAAATCCGCCTCACACGATGCTCCGCCCGCCGTCCACCGGAATGATCTGCCCGGTAATGTAATCGCCGCGCTCGACCAGGAACCGCACCGTCGCCGCCACGTCCACCGGACTGCCCGCTCGCTTCAGGGGCACCCGGCCGATCAGGGCCTGGCGAGTCGCCTCGTCATAATACTCCGGAAACACGGCGATCCCGGGTGCCACCCCGTTGACCTGCACCTTCGGAGCCAGCTCCCGGGCCAGCGCCTTGGTCAGGCACACGATACCGGCCTTGGACACGCAGTAGGCCAGATGCCCTTTCCACGGCCGCTCCGCCGCAATGTCGCACAGATTGACGATCTTCCCGCCGGCGCCTTCCAGCAGGTGCGCCCGGGCGTGATGACACATGCCCGCCACCGCCGTCAGGTTCACCCGCAGGTCCCGCTCCCACTCGCCTGGGTCGAAATCCTCGAGCGCCATCCGACCGAACACCGACGCGTTGTTCACCAGGATGTCCAACCCGCCAAGGGCAGCGACCGTCTCGTCCACCAGCCGACCGGGCGTGTCCGGGTCGCCCAGATCGCCCCGCACCAGACAGCACCGCCGACCGACCGCCGTGATCTGCTCGCGCAAGCCGACCGCCTCATCCTCGCTCGACCAGTAGTGAACCGCGACGTCGCAGCCCGCGCCGGCCAACTCCAGGGCGATCGCTCGACCCACGCGCTTGGCCGCACCAGTCACCAGCGCTCTTTTCCCGGTCAAGTCCACGGATCATCCAAAGCAGAAGTCGGGCATGGATCGGCGGCGCAGTCTCGTTCGGCGACGGCCGGCGCCTACGGCTCGCTATCGGCTCCCTCCGGTGGCTCTTCCAGCGGCTCCTCCGGCAGCTTGTGCATCTCCCAGACGTCTTCAGCGGCCGTGGGCTGGAACGCTTTCCGCTGCTCGAGGGCGGCGTACCGCCGCGTCACCCGGAACAGCGCGTAGCAGGCCACCAACAGCGTCACCGCCAGCACGGCCGAGATGACCAGCAGCACCACCCCGGTTCGAACGGCCTCCGCCTCGTCCGCCGGCGCCGGCGCGGGTTCGGGCTTCTCCGACCGCACGATCCGCGGGTCGGCCGGCACCGGACCGCGCAACCAGGCCATGCCCAGCCCCGCCAGCAACAGCACCACCCCCGCGATCAACACCACCAACGCCGTGCGAACCCGCTTGCCGGCATCTTCATACGTGCGCCCGCGCAGTCTCATCGTGCGCTCCCGCCTCACTACCAGTCCAGATCGTCGCGCGGGTTCCCGTGCAACGTCGCCGCCAACTCTTCCAACAAACGGGCCTGCCGCTCGTCGGCCGTCTTCACCGCCGCAATCCGCACCACCACGTACAGATCACCCGCCTCCCCCCGCGCCGGCTTGATGCCCCGTCCGGTCAATCGAAGCTTCGACCCGCTGCTCGTGCCCGCCGGAACCGTCACCGTCACGAAGCCGTCCAGCGTCGGCACGTCCACCTTGGCACCCAGCGACGCCTCCGCGATCGTCAGCGGTACGTCGATGTACAGGTCCTTGCCCTGCCGCCGGAAGTAGCGGTGCGCTCGGACCGAGATCGCCAGGTACAGATCGCCCGCCGGCCCGCCGCCGGCGCCCGGGTGACCCTTGCCCCTGACGCGGATGCGCTGCCCGTCGGTCACGCCGGCCGGGATCTTCACGGTCAGCGTCTGACGCTTGCCGTCGTGCTGGATGATGTCGATCTCCAGCTTCGCTCCGCGCACCGCCTGCTCGAACGACAGGTTCACCGGCCGCTCCAGGTCCTGACCGCGCCGCGCTGGCGCCTGGCGCTGCCGTCCCCGGCCGCCGCGCCCTCCGCCGAACATCTCCTCGAACGGGCTGGCGGACCCGCCGCCACCGCCGCCGAACGCGCTGAACAGGTCCTGAAGATCGTCGATGTTGATCTGCGGCCCGTCGTTCGACCAGGCGTACACCTGCTGTCCGTTGGGGGAGGTCTGCCAGTCACCGACGGCCGCCGGGCCGAACCGGTCGTACTGGGCCCGCTTCTGCGGGTCCTTCAGCACCTCGTAGGCCGCCTGGACCTCTTTGAACTTGCCCTCCGCGCTCTTGTCGCCCGGGTTGCGGTCGGGGTGGTACTGCTTGGCCAGCCTGCGGTAGGCCCGCTTCATCTCGTCCGCCGTGGCGGTCCGTTTGACTCCCAGAACCTCGTAGTAGTCTCTTGATGGCATCAGCCGCAACCGATCGGAAACCGCCCTCGGCGAGCCCTTTCCCGCCTCCGGACGACCTGCAACCCGATTATAGATCGCCCCCCGCACATTGAAAAGCGAAGCATCGCCACCTGGGCTAGGCCCGGCATTCATGCGGCCCCGATCCTGACAACCGGAGCGCTAGGCCCGGCGTTCAGGGGCTGTCGATTTAGTGCTGGGCATCTGGGGGTGATATACTTGCAGCGTTCGGCCGATGTGCGGCCCGGTGGAGTACTCGCCTCCCGGTCGTTTGGCCGCGACCTGCCCGGCTGATCCCTTGCCTGGGAGTGGGAACTGTCCATCCCTGGGGCACGCACCGTTCCCATGGCTCGTCAGGCCGGTTTGTTGACACCCTCTGCGCCCAGAATCTCCGTTAACCTGATCAACTTCCTGATGTTGAAGGCTGTGCAGGCCCACAGCCATTCCGTTCGAACCTTCTCCAGCCCCCGCAGTAGAAACCTCCGAAGTCCCATCACTTCCTTGATCACCGCGTTCGGGGTCTCCGCCAAATGGGCCCGTCTGGCATACGCCGCCCTGCCGGACTCCGTCTTTAGACGAGCGGCGACTTTCCGGCGGGCTGCTTCATGCTGATCGTGCATCACGGTCCGCCGATTACCCTTGCCGGCCAGACACTCCCCGGCCAGTCGGCAGCCCGCACATGATTCACTCCTGTAGACCTGGTAAATCGAGGCCTCACCGGTCTCGCGACTCTTGGTTCGCACGTCCGCAAAGCTCAACTTCCGGCCCATCGGACACCAATAGCAGTCCCTCTCCACGTCGTACACAAACGCCGCTCGGTCCAGCTTCTGCGTTCGAGCCCGGCGAGGAAGGCGAGGCCAGTCCTCCTCGGCTACCGGCTCACGGGGATCCGCTCGAGCCGCAGGATTGCCATCCGGAAGCTGAGTTTGCTCGACCGGCATCAACGCTTCCACCCCATCCGCCTCCAGCTTGGAAAGATTCGCACCCGTGGCGAATGCCGAATCCGCCAACATCTGGGCGGGTTTCCGGCCAAAGTTGGACTCGATACGCTCCGCCACCGGCAGTACGGTCTCCGCTTCGCCGATGTGGTTCACAACATCCGCGTCCACGATCATCCCGCATTCACCATCCACGGCGGCGATCGGGTTGAAGTTCGGATGGTAGCCCCCTTCCTTGTTGGGCAGAATCGCCGATTCCGGATCGGCTACCGGCACCCTCGCCGGACGCTTGGAGGAACCCTGACGCCTGGCATCCGCCTTCTGCGCCGCCTTCAGCGCTTGGTGCAGTCTTTCCTGGCGCCGCTCCAAGTTGGCCAGGTTCGCCGGCAACGTCGTGGGCGACACGCTGTCTCCAAACAGGTCCCTCTCCTCTCCATCCACCTGGTCTGCCTGGGCCAACATCTTCTCCATCTGCTCGTCCAACACGGCCAGCCGTTCCGCCAGGGTCTTGGCTGACGCCGTCGTATACCGGCTGCTGTTGGCCTTCACACGCGTTCCATCCAGGACAGGATAAGACAGGATAAGGGGTCGGGAGTCTTTCTGAGCTGCTACGCTGGCCAGCAGCGCGGGCAAGATCGCCCTGCACAAGATCGCCGATGGCAGTTGGGGCGCAGCCCGGGCCAGCGCCGGCGCGACCATCAACGACTCGACGGCCTGCACGATCAAGCCCACCCGCAAGCAGCGGCGCGTCTGGTCCCACGTGGCGGGCCAGACATCGACCGAGGCGGGGTGCATGACCCGCTGTCACGGCACCACTCAGGGAATTCTCTTGTCAAGGCCGCCCGGACAGGCGATGATACGCATGGAATTGCCCGCGAGCCGAACTGTCACCGTATGGTGGCGTGCCCTTCGGGGATAGGCAGCGGGCGTCTTCTTGCGCTCATTGCGGGCGCACAGGCTGACCCCAGGCAACCGCCCCGGTTGCCTTTTCCCGCCTCCCACCCTATCCTGCTCGTTTTGCCGTTTTGACGCCGATGCGCAACGGGAACAGCAAAATGCCCCAACCGGTGGAACTGGCCAAAACCTACGACCCCTCCCAGGTCGAGTCCGAAATCTACGCCACCTGGGAGAAGCACGCCTGCTTCAAGGCCACGCCCGACGACCGCCCGCCCGACCGGCGATTCGTCATCATGATCCCTCTGCCCAACGTCACCGGGGCCCTCCACCTGGGCCACGCCATCAACAACACGCTCCAGGACATCCAGATCCGCTACCACCGCATGATGGGCGACAACACCCTCTGGCAGCCCGGCACCGACCACGCCGGCATCGCCACCCAGGCCGTCGTCGAGCGACGCATCTTCGAGACCGAGGGCAAGTCCCGCCACGACATCGGCCGCGACGAGCTCGTCCGCCGAATCTGGACCTGGAAGGACCAGTACGAGGCCCGCATCCTCGGCCAGCTCAAGCTCATGGGCTGTAGCTGCGACTGGGACCGCGTCCGCTTCACACTCGACGACGTCTGCGCCAAGGCCGTCCGCCACACCTTCTTCAAGCTCTTCAAGGACGGACTCATCTTCCGCGGCAAGCGATTGGTCAACTGGGACACCCAGCTCCAGACCGCCGTCGCCGACGACGAGGTCTTCCATAAGACCGTCCAGGCCACGCTGACGCACATTCGCTATCGGGTGACCGGTACAGAGGACGAGTACCTCACCGTGGCAACGACGCGCGTTGAGACCATGCTGGGTGACACGGCCGTGGCAGTGCACCCCGACGACCCGCGCTACAGGCACCTGATCGGCCGGACCTGCACGCTGCCGCTCATGAACCGCCAGATCCCCATCATCGGCGACCCGCTGCTGGTGGACATCGCCTTCGGCACCGGCTGCGTCAAGGTCACCCCGGCCCACGACCCCAACGACTACGAGTGCGGCCTGCGCAACGGGCTGGAGATGATCAACATCCTCACGCCCGACGGCCACGTCAACGAGAACGGCGGCCCCTACGCCGGCCTGGGTCGTGACGAAGCCCGCAAGAAGTGCACCGAGGACCTCCAGGCCCTGGGCCTCATCGAGAAGATCGAGCCCTACACCCACGACGTCGGCCACAGCGACCGCAGCAAAACCCCCATCGAGCCGTACCTCTCCGATCAGTGGTTCGTGCGAATGGGCGACGTCACCGAATACGAGCCGCGAACTTCAGTTCGCGCGGACCGCCCCGAGCCGCGAACTTCAGTTCGCGCGGACCACCTTGAGCCGCGAACTTCAGTTCGCGCGGACCGCCCCGGAAAAGAACGCCCCGCGCGCCGACCAACCCCCGACCTGTCTGCGGGCGCCGTCCTGCTGACGTGGACGACGTACGGCACGTGGTTGCCCGGCGACGAGCGTGGTTTCGTCTCCCGCGTTCCCGGCGCCGACGGCGGACACGTCCTCCATGACATCCCGGGCGAGCCGTATGACGCCGACGACGCGCAGATTCGCAACGAGGCGATCGAGCGGATGGAGGGCGCCCCCGTCCACCTGAACGCCGACCAGGCCCGCATCCTGCTCGCGTCGATCGCGGAGAGCGCCGAACGTCACGGAATCGAGCTGCTGGCGATCGCCATCATGCGGGACCACGTTCATGTGCTCTGTCAGACGGATCGATCCGGTCAAGAGCTGCAGAAGCTGTTCAAGGGTGCCGCGTCACGCCTCTTGAGCCAACGTTTCGAATTGTCGGGTTCGCCGCGCTGGTTCACGCGGCGCGGCTCGTCCCGTTTCATCAAGAAGCGCGCCGATCTCACGGCAGCGATCGAGTACCTGCAGCAGCAAGAGCACCCGTTCCTGGTCTGGTCGTTCGACACCGAATCGGGGGATGCGGTGCAGATTGTCGAGCAGGCGCGCGCCGCCGGACAGGAGGCGTCCGCGCGAACTGAAGTTCGCGGCTCGCGTGGCGTTCTCCTCGCGAACGGGACGGTTGCGCCCGGTCTCGCTCAAGCGGCTATCGATGCGGTAAGGGACGGACGGGTAAAAATCTTCCCCGAACGCTACACCAAGACCTACCTCGACTGGCTCGGCGAAAAACGAGACTGGTGCATCAGCCGCCAACTCTGGT
>DATKXO010000192.1:0-6236 GCA_035528995.1 Phycisphaerae bacterium
GTTCGATCTGATCGTCGGCCAGTGCCGCGGCGATCTCGACGGCGACTATGACATCGACCAGGCCGACCTGGGCATCCTGCTCGCCGACTGGGGCTGCACCGGCGGGGGTTGCCCCGGCGACTGCGATAACGACGGCGACACTGACCAGTCCGACCTGGGCGTGCTGCTGGCGCATTGGGGAATGACCTGCCCGTAGCGGTGGCGGGCCGGGTAGTCCGAGAGGCTCGATAAGGAGAACAAGCTATGATGCTTAGAGCTTTCCTCATTGCGGCTTTGGCTGGTGTCGGGGCCTTGCTGCTGTTGAGTTCCCCGGCCAAGGCCGACGGACCCACTCGCGATGATTGCGTCGCCGACCTTGACGGTGACGGCGACACCGACCTGAGCGACCTCGGCATCTTGGTGCCCTACTGGGGATGCCCGGATTGGCCGCCGCCGCCCTGTCTCGGCGACCTCGACGGCGACGGCGATACCGACGAAGCCGACCTGGGGATTTTGCTGGCCGACTGGGGGTGTGGGACGGACGACCCTGGTTGCGACGGCGAGCCGTCCGATGCACTGCAATTCGATGTCGTGCCCGTGGACAACTCCGCGGTCCAGCCGGGCGACGACCCCGAGGCGCCCCATTTCGCCGGCGGTGTCACGCACTTCACATTCGACCTTCAGGTCATCGTGACCGACGATAATGACTGGACGGCTGCCCAGGCCGAATTCGCGCTGACGCACCCCGACCCGGTCTTCTTCGACCACCCGGTCGGTTGGGATCTCCCGCCATACACCTGGGCGTTCGACTTGTTTCCCGCTCTGGAATTCGACAGCTTCTACACCGGCCCCGAGGAATTCCCCAACGGTGACGACGTCAACTGGACGCTCTGCGTGGGCTACCCGACCAACGAGCCGCAGTTGAAGTTCGCGACCTGGTTCGACGTCGCTCACTCCGGCGAGGGCATCTTTACCATCGCGCGTTACACGATCGTGGTTCCCGACGGCAGTGCGACGATCCCGAGCGTTGTGGCTGAGGGGGGCGGTGGGGGAGCCCCTATTCTCGGGACGCTCACTGGCGTCGCCACAAGCTACAACACTTTGGGTGACTGTAACGAGTTCGCGTTCGATCTGATCGTCGGCCAGTGCCGCGGCGATCTCGACGGCGACTATGACATCGACCAGGCCGACCTGGGCATCCTGCTCGCCGACTGGGGCTGCACCGGCGGGGGTTGCCCCGGGGACTGCAACGGCGACGGGGACACGGACCAGGCCGACCTGGGTATCCTGCTGGCCCACTGGGGCCAGGAGTGCCCATAGAGGAGGAGCGTATCATGTGGACGCGGATTCAGAATTTGGCACTCGTGGTCTTGGGCGTACCGGTCCTCGGGTTCGGGCTCGCAGCCACAACGGCCCACGCCGGCACGATCTACGTCTGCTGGGACGGCAGCGGGGACTATCTCACCATCCAGGAGGGCATCGACGCCGCCCAGGACGGCGATGACGTGGTCGTCTGCGACGGGACCTACATCGGCGACGGCAACCGTGACCTCGACTTTCACGGCAAAGCCATCACGGTCCGCTCAGAGAATGGCCCAGACAATTGCATCATCGATTGCCAGGGAAGCGAAGATGACCAACATCGCGGATTCTATTTCTACACGGGCGAGACGGCCGATGCCACGGTTAAGGGCTTCACAATCACGAACGGCTGGGCCAACGGTGGTGGCGGCATCTACTGTCTCGGGAGCAATCCGACGGTAACCAACTGCACGTTTAGCGGGAATTCAGCCAATTATGGCGGCGGGATATTCAATAACTACCACAGCAACCCGACCGTGACAAACTGCACGTTCAGCGGGAACTCCGCCACTTTGGACGGCGGCGCGATAGGCAACTACGATCTCAGCAACGCAAGCATTGCCAACTGCACATTCAGCGGAAACGCGGCGGTCTGCGGCGGTGGGACGTGCAACTTCGAGGCCAGTCCGACGGTAACCAACTCCGCGTTTAGCGGGAACTCAGCCGATTACGGCGGCGGGATGTATAACCAGTTGAGCAACCCGACCGTGACCAACTGCACGTTCAGCGGGAATGAGGCCGACCAGGGCGGCGGGATGCTCAACTGGTCTGGCGACCCGACGCTGGCCAACTGCATCCTGTGGGATGACAACCCGGACGAGATCGTCGATGACGGTGGGGCGGGAACAACAGTCAGTTACAGCAATGTGCAGAGCGGCTGGCCGGGCGAGGGCAACATCGATGCTGATCCGCTCTTCGCAGGTCCGACGGACTACCACCTGTTGCCCGGGTCGCCCTGCATCGACGCCGGCTGCAACTGGGACGTGCCGCAGGACTTCGCCGATCTCGACCACGACGGTGACACGACCGAGATCACCCCGCTCGACCTCGACGGCCAGGGCCGTTTCTTTGACGATCCCGACACGGGCGACACCGGCTGCGGCTGCCCGCCCGTCGTGGACATGGGCGCCTATGAGTTAGGCGAAACCGGGCCGCAGCCCTGTCCCGGAGACCTCGACTGTGACCGTGTGGTGGAGCACTCCGACCTGGGCATCCTGCTGTCGGCCTGGCAGAACACCGACGATGGTGACCTGAACTGTGACGGCGTCACCGATCATTCGGACCTCGGCATCCTGCTGTCACACTGGGGCGAGGCCTGCCCGTAGGAGCTGGCGGGGCCAGCGGGCCCGGGCGGGGTTCGCCGGCTGCCGGGTACGGGAAACTGGGTATTGAGCCCGCACTGGTCCTACTGTATCATGCAGACTGCATTTCCGCCCCTGCTGATGATGGTCGTCAAGGAAGGGGCGTTCAGAGTTCGGGGGGAGGAGGAGTGCCAAATGTTTGCACCGATCCGACTTGTCAGCTCCGTGCTCTTTGCGGCTCCCGTACTCGTGGTCGTCTTAGCCCCACCAACCGTCAACGCCGACACGATCTACGTTTGCTGGGACGGCAGCGGGGATTACGAGACCATCCAAGAGGGCATCGACGTGGCCCAGGACGGCGATGAGGTCGTCGTCTGCGATGGGACGTACACCGGCAACGGTAACCGCGGCCTTCACGTCGACGGCAAGGCGATCACCGTCCGCAGCGCCAACGGCCCGGAATCCTGCATCATCGACTGCGCGACTCTCGATTGCGCGTTCTACTTCCGCTCAGGAGAAGGAGCCGACACCGTCGTGCGCGGCTTCACCATCACCGCCGGACATACCTGAGACGAGGGCGGCGCCATCTACTGCTGGTACAGCAGTCCCACCATCCAAAACTGCATTATCACCGCCAGCACGTCCTGCGATGGCGGCGCGATCTTCTGTGAGTTCGCCGACCCGACCATTGCCAACTGCGTGATCAGCGGAAACTCAGCCGACGACTACGGCGGCGCGATCCACTGCTACGCCAGCAGCCCCACGATCACCAACTGCACGATCACGAACAACGCGGCCTACGGCGGCGGCGGCGGCGTCTACTGCACCCAGGAGAGCAACCCGACGATCGGCAATTGCACGATCACGGGGAACACGGCAGACGACGGGGGCGGCGTCTACTGCCGGGGGAGCAGCCCGACCATCACCAACTGCACGGTCACCGGGAACACGGCGACCTTCGACGGCGGCGGCATCTTCTGCTGGGAGAGCAGCCCGACCATCACCAACTGCACGATCTGCGATAACGTGGCAGACGCCGGCGGCGGCGCCTGCTGCTATGACTGCACGCTGACGATCACCAACTGCACGATCGCTGGGAACACGGCAAGCAAGTTCGGCGGCGGCATCTTCTGCTGGGAGAGCAGCCCGACCATCACCAACTGCACGATCTCGGGGAACACGGCACACTTCGACGGCGGCGGAGTCTGCTGCGGGCAGGGCAGCCCGACGATCACCAACTGCATCCTGTGGGGCGACACGCCACAGGAAATCTACGTCATCTCCAGCCAACCCGTAGTGAGCTACGGCGATGTGCAGGGCGGCTGGGAGGGCACGGGCAACATCGACGAAGACCCGCTGTTTGTCGATCCAGACGGTCCGGACGACGACCCGAATACGTGGGAAGACAACGACTACCATCTGTCGCCAGCTTCGCCGTGTATCGACGCCGGTTGTAATGTGGCCGTCCCGCCGGACACCGCTGATCTGGACTCCGACGACGATACGACTGAGCAGACTCCCCTCGACCTCGACGGCGAGGGTCGCTTTTTCGACGACCCGGATACGCCGAACTACGGTTGCTGCGGGGAGGGTGTCGTCGTTGACATGGGCGCATACGAATACGGCGGCACCGGGCCGCAACCCTGTCCCGGCGACCTCGACGGCGACCAAGACGTTGACCACTCCGACCTGGGCATGCTGTTGTCTGACTGGGGCTGCGACTACGGCGATCTCGATTGCAGCGGGCACACGGACCAGGCCGACCTCGGCATCCTGCTGGCGCACTGGGGTGACGTGTGCCCGTAGGTGGCAATTGGATCGACCGCCTGGGGCGTCAAGTTCCGCGGACCGTCGGCCGATGTTGGCGTGGCCCAGCAGCGGCCTGTAGCCGGAAGACCGCGGGGGCGAAGGTCTCACGATGGCGAGCGCAAGCCGCCGACGCAGCATGGTCCCCGGCAATAAATAGTGTTATAATGCGTTTTGTCAGGTAGGTGAGGGGCCCGGGGTGTCAGCGGAGACAAGCCATGAACACCTGGATTCGATCGATCATCTTTGCTCCAGCGGTCGTCGCTGTTATCGGGCTTCTGGCCTGGACGTCGCCTGCCGTGCGGGCCGAAGACTCGCCGGCCGATAAGGCCATTGCCCGAGAGCGAGCCAAGCGCGAGCGACAGACGCAGATCGCGCGCGAGCTGGTCCCCGCACTCGAGCTGAACCGCGGCCAGGCCCGCCGCCTCACGCCCATCCTCGAACAGGCCGCCGAACTGCACCTCAACGCCTATGAGCAGCAGGCCCAACTCCTGCCTGAGATCATCGAAGCGTTCGCCGACTTTGACCGCGAAGACAGCCTCAACCAGGGCTTCACGCGTGATGTGGAACGGCGGACCGCCCGACTCAACCACCGGGCCAAGGAGGTCCGGGACAAACTGATGGAAGACATAGCGGGTCTGGAGAAGCAGGCCACGGCCGTCCTGTCGGCTTCGCAACGGGAGCGATTGGAGAGCTGGTCCAACGGCGGCCAACGCCCGCTGCGCGGCAAAGCGCGGCGTGCGCGGAACACGTCGCGCAGCCGCTTCCGGTCCGCCAGGAAAGCTCGCCAAGAGGCTGTGGACGAACGCCTGCGTGCCGCCCGGGAGGAATTGACGGAACTGCACAGACAGACGTACGGGCATGCCGAACTGGGTCCGGTCGGGCGTTTCCTGCTGCACCCGGCGGCGGCCGAGCCGCTCTGCAAGCTGGCCGGCGTCCGCCCATCGCATAACCTGCTGGCCGCGGCACGCGTTTCAGAATGTGGCACGTCCGACTACCCGGTCGCGCTGCGCGACGAGCAGCAAGCCGAGGTGCTGCGGCTGCGGGGCGAGATCAACAACTGGAACCTGATCAACGGACTGCACCTGACCCGTGACCAGATCGACCGGATTATGGCGCTTTACGACGCCGCCGTCCCAAACGGGCGCGCCACGCAAACCTCAGGGCAACGGGCAACAGGCGTCCCGCGGTTCCTGCTGACGTCGCTCGAGCGGTCGGTCGAGGAGGTCATGAACCCTGGGCAGCGACAGGTCATCGGCGACTATAAGGCTTGTCTGATCCCGCCGAAGAACTTGAAAGATCCCGTTCGCGTCGGGCAGGCCAGCGACC
The DNA here is from genome assembly GCA_035528995.1 of Phycisphaerae bacterium. Classification (GTDB taxonomy): domain Bacteria; phylum Planctomycetota; class Phycisphaerae; order UBA1845; family UBA1845; genus DATKXO01. Next base: position 5,778 of record DATKXO010000192.1, read on the forward strand.
GCTCGCACCACGAGAGATGGCTCGCGCGCGCCCGGAAAGCTAGCGGCCCACGGCTGATCAAGCTGGTTGACGGAGCTCTCGATGCGGAGGCCAAGCACCTGGGCCAGCTCAGCCCGGCCGAGCGCCAGCAGCGCAAAGCCCTGCTGCTCGAGACCGCGCGCCAGGTGGCGAAGATGTCGGACGCCGACTTCGAGCTCAACAAGGCCGAGCTGGCCGAGAGCATCGCCCCGCGCGATCGTAGGAAGGAGCTCCAGGGCGAAATTGCGGTGCTGCAACGCGAGCGCGGGCTCCCGGGGCGCGTCGCCCAGTTCATGCTCAAGCCCGACTTCATCGAACAGCTTCGTGAGCGCGGGCAGCAACTGGCCGAGGGCGTCCAGCAAGAGCAGACCGACCTGGCGCAGGGCCCGCAGGCCGAGAACTGCGAGAAGGGCTGCGCGATCGACGGCGAAGACAACAAGA
>DATKXO010000193.1:0-26168 GCA_035528995.1 Phycisphaerae bacterium
CCCGGAGGACGTGGACCAGAGCGCGATCGAGGCTCACTACCGCAACGGTTACCTCTGGATCGAGCTGCCCCGTCGCCCGGCTGAAGACGCGGGCGAAGACGAGTGATCGATCGCCAGACGCGCATGGTTTACCGCGAGAACTGAACACGGGCCACGCCAGCCATGACCGACGAACAACACGACAAAGAGAAGGATGCCGACGACGCCAAGAGGCCGGTGGTGCTTGACGAGGGCGCCGCGGCGGAGGGGGACGGCTCGGTGCCCCTGGCGGCTCCGGCCGAGGACGAGCGGGACCGGAAATCGCCCGAGCACATGGAGGTGCCGGAGATTCTCCCGGTGCTGCCCATCCGCGACACGGTGGCCTTCCCCGGGACGGTGATGCCGCTGACCGTGAGTCGGGAGAAGTCCAAGCGCGTGCTGGACCTGGCGCTTGCGGGTTCGCGGGTGGTCGCGGTGGTGGCTCAGCGGACGGCGGAGACCGAAGACCCGCAGCTGGGCGATCTCTACCGCGTGGGGACGGCGTGCGCGGTTCTGAAGCTGTTCAAGCTGGACGACGGGACGCAGACGGTCATCGTTCACGGCATCGCGCGTGTGGGTCTGGAGTCGATGACGGACCAGACGTCGTATCTGGAGGCGAAGGTTCACCCGCGCTACGACACGGGCGAGTCGGGGACGGAGATCGAAGCCCTGGTGCACAGCGTTCGACACGCGGCGCAGCAGGTGATCGAGATGTCGGACAACGTCCCGGACGAGGCCCGGGTGGTGTTGGACAGCATCCGCACGCCCGGTGGACTGGCCGACTTCGTGGCGGCGAATCTGTCGCTGGGTCTGGTGCACAAGCAGGAGCTGCTGGAGACGTTCGACGTCAAGGAACGGCTGCGCAAGGTTCACTACACGATAGCGGGCCAGGTGGAGGTGCTGGAGCTTTCCCGGAAGATCCAGTCGGAAGTGCGCGGCCGGATGGAGAAGTCGCAGCGAGAGTACTTCCTTCGCGAGCAGCTCAAGGCGATCCAGAGCGAGCTGGGGCAAGCGGACGCCCGGTCGGCCACGGTGTCCAAGCTGGAGGAGAAGATCGTCTCGGCCAAGATGCCGGAAGAGGTGGAGGCGGAGGCGCGGCGCGAGCTGGAGCGGCTGGGGGTCATCCCTCAGGCGTCGCCGGAGTACTCGGTGGCCCAGGACTACGTGGAATGGCTGTGCACGCTACCCTGGTCGGTCGGCACGGAGGATCGGGCGGACATCAGAAAAGCGGGCAAGATACTGGACGAGGATCATTACGGTCTGGGGAAGGTGAAGCGTCGCATACTGGAGTTTCTGGCGGTGCGTCAGTTGCAGCCGGAGACCCACGGTCCGATCCTGTGCTTCGCGGGCCCGCCGGGCGTGGGCAAGACGTCGCTGGGGCGCAGCATTGCCCGGGCGCTGGGGCGGAAGTTCATCCGCATGTCGCTCGGGGGGGCCCACGACGAGGCGGACATCCGGGGTCACCGGCGCACGTACATCGGGGCGCTTCCCGGGCGGATCATGCGGGAGATCGCCAAGGCCGGATCGAACAACCCGCTGTTCATGCTGGACGAGGTGGACAAGCTGGGGCAGGACTTCCGGGGGGACCCGGCGTCGGCGCTGCTGGAGGTTCTGGACCCGGCTCAGAACTCGACGTTCACGGACCACTATCTGGACGTGCCCTTCGACCTGAGCAAGGTGTTGTTCATCACGACGGCGAACTACATGGATCCGATCCCGGTGGCGCTGCTGGATCGGATGGAGGTCATGGAACTTCCGGGCTACACGCTGCAGGAGAAGATACAGATCGCCAAGCGCTATCTGGTGCCGCGGCAGCTCGACGAGAACGGTCTGAAAGCCAAGCAGGTGAGGTTCGACGAGGCGGCGCTGAGGAAGATCGTCAGCGGCTACACGCGTGAGGCGGGCGTTCGCAACCTGGAGCGCACGATCGGGGCGGTCTGCCGGGCCCGGGCGGTGGCGATCGTTCGGAAGGAGCGTCGGTCGGGTCGGGTCACGGCGCGGAGTCTGGCCAGGGATCTGGGGGCGGTGAAGTACGAGTCGGAGGTGGCGGCCCGTATCTCCATACCCGGCGTGGTCACGGGGCTGGCCTTCACGCCGACCGGCGGCGAGATCCTGTTCATCGAAGCGACGCGCATGCCGGGCAACGGGAACCTGAACCTGACCGGTCAACTCGGCTCGGTGATGCGGGAGAGTTCGCAGGCGGCGTTTTCGATCGTCCGCAGCCGGGCCGCGGATCTGGACATCGACCCGGGCCAGATTCTGCAGAACGACTACCACATCCACGTGCCGGCCGGTGCGATACCGAAGGACGGTCCGTCGGCCGGCGTGGCCATGCTCACCTCCCTGGTCTCGCTGCTGACGGATCGGGCGGTGAATCCGGGCACGGCGATGACCGGCGAGATCACGCTGCGTGGTCGGGTGCTTCCGGTGGGCGGGATCAAGGAGAAGGTCCTTGCGGCGCACCGGGCGGGATTGACCCGGGTCATCATGCCGGAGCGCAACGTCCGCGACCTGGACGACGTTCCGGAGGACGTCCGGGAGGAGATCGAGTTCGTCCCGGTCCGAACGATCGACCAGGTCCTCAAAGCCGCCCTGGACGAGCAGGCCAAGCAGGCCAAGCAGGGCAAGCAGGGCAAACGGACGAAGACCCGCCGAAGGTGATCCGGATTACCGGGTGACGCGCCGCCGGCGCCGGCATCGGCTTGCATACATGGCATGTCCAGAGCCGCTCGGCGCGGCGTGGATGGTTCCACATGCGGTCGGCGGTGCGAGCGCCGTTCGCTCCATTACAGTTGCCGCGTATGTCCGACACTCCACTTTCACAGGGCGATTCGAGGCGCGAGGCGGCCGATGCGCCGCGACGCATCGCGGTTTTCGGAGAGACGCTCGACTCTCTGACCGGCTGGCTCCAGGCGCGAGGTCACAAGCGGTTTCGGGCCGGGCAGATTCTGGAGTGGATCTACCGGCACGGGGCGGAGTCGTTCGAGGACATGACCAATCTGCCCAAGCGCACGCGGGCGGAACTGGCTGATTGGCTCGACCTGTTCGAGTCACAGGTCGTCGCCCGGTCGGAAGCGCGGGACGGGACGATCAAGCTGCTGCTCCGCTGGGGCGACGCGACGACGACCGAATGCGTGTTGATCCCCGACGGAGCACGACGGACGGCCTGCATCTCGACGCAGGTGGGTTGTCCGGTGGGCTGTGTCTTCTGCGCCAGCGGGCTCGACGGGCTGCAACGCAACCTGACCACGGCGGAGATCGTCGAGCAGGCCGTGCGGATCAGCCGGCTCTGCCGGCCGGAGCGGTTGACCAACGTGGTGTTCATGGGTCTGGGCGAACCGCTCGCGAACTACGCGTCCACGGTGGGCGCGGTGCGCACGATCAACGCCGAGTGGGGGCCGCACGTGGCGGCGCGAAAGATCACGGTCAGCACGGTCGGGCTTCCCAAGCAGATGAGACGGCTGGCGGGGGAGGGCCTGCAGATCACACTGGCCCTGTCGCTGCATGCTCCGACGGAGGAACTGCGCCAGCGGCTGATCCCGTGGGCCGAGAGGATCACACTGGACGAGCTTGTCTCGGCCGCACGGTTCTACTTCGACTCGACGGGGCGCGAGGTGACGCTGGAGTACATCCTGCTGGGCGGGGTGAACGATGAGCCGAGTCACGCCCGTGAGCTGGCAGGCCTGGCCAAACAGATGCGATGCAACGTCAACCTGATTCCGTACAACCCGGTGCCGTCGCTGCCGTACGTCCGGCCGAGTGAGGAGAGTCAGCAGGCTTTCCTGCACGGTCTTCGTGCCCAAGGCATTAATGCGCATTTGCGTCACAGCCGGGGACTGGAGGTGGACGCGGCTTGTGGGCAGTTACGACGGCGAAGGCAGACGGTTGAAGTTAAAGGTGAGAAGTAGAACTCAGGAAGAGGTGGGGTGGGCGCCACGTGGTTGCGGGATGGTCAGGGCTGGGTACGGGTTTGCAGACGCGGTTTGCGGGAGTACCTTTCCTGTCGCGTTGGCAGGGTCTGAGCATTCAGTTCAGACGATGTGTGGGTCGGGCGAGCTTCGAGTCTTGAGATGAGGTTAGAGCGGTGAGTAGTGACCAGTTCTCTCCGAGCGGTGATCTCTACTCTCGTTTCGAGGCGGCGCCAGCTGCGCCACCCGTGCGGCCGGGTGAACTGGGGGCGCCGCAGCGCTTCTCGGCGTGGCCCGGGGTCATCGGGGTCATCGCGATCGTGTTGGGCGCGTTGGGGGCGGTTGGCGGGCTGTACGGCATCCTGGCCCCGTGGATCGTCGAAGAGATCGCGTCGATCATGCCGAGTGGAACAGAGGACATGCTGGATGCAGTCCGGGAGTCGGCCCCCTGGCTGGTCGGCGCGTCGATCATCACTACCGGCGTTGCGGCGTTGTTGCTGGCGGTGGGCGTCGGGCTGGTGAAGCGGCGCCGATGGGCGGTGGGCACCTGCCGAGCGTGGGCCGTCCTCAAGATGGTCTGGGTCCTGGCGAACACGGTTGTGGGGTACTACGTGCAGCAGGCCTCGTTGAGCGCGATCTCGGAGCGTACCCCAACCGCAGCACAGATGTCGCCAGAGTTCGTGGACGCTATGGTGGTTGTCGGTCTGATCATCGGAGTCGCGTGGGGTTGGGCGTTGCCGGTGTTCCTGCTGATCTGGCTGGGTCGGGGGAAGATCAAGGCTGAGACGTCGGCTTGGGCTTGAGTGTGCGTCGTGGGTCGCGAGGACAGCGAGCGGATCAACGACCCGGCGGCGTGGGCATGAACGGAACGGTCCGGTGCGCTGCAAGAGCTGCGATTACCGACTGTGGAACCTGCGCTCTCGCACCTGCCCGGAGTGCGGCACGGGGTTCGTGCCCAGCGATTACGAGTTCACACCCAACAGCGTCCAGTTCGTCTGCCCCCATTGCGACCAGAGTTACTACGGGACGTCGGCCGACGGTCACCTGGTGCCGGTGGAGTTCGCTTGCGTGCACTGTGGTCGCCACGTGCACATGGACGAGATGATCGTCCTGCCGACGGCCGGTGTGCAGGAGGAGCAGACCGGACCGGAGCCGATGCCGTGGCTGGACCGGCGCAAGCATGGCGTGGGCCGGGGGTGGATTCTGTCGGTGGGGCGGGCGATGGTCCGCCCGGGGCGGTTGATTGAGTCGGTCCCCGTGGAGAGTTCGCTGCCGGCGGCGTGGTGGTTCACCATCATGGTGCACTTGCCGGTGTTCCTGGTGGCCGCGATACCGTTGCTGATTCTGCCCAGGTGGATAGGGAGGGGCGGGCCAAGTCTGGGCGCTCCTTATGTGGTTATTGTCCTGTTTGGAACGTTCGCGCCGGCATTGGCGATCCTGATCTGGGGCGCCGTGGTGCACGGACTGCTGTGGTTGCTTGCCGAGCCGGCGGCCGGTCTGCGGCGGACGTACCAGGCGCTGTGCTACAGCGCGGGTGCCAACGTGGTGATGGCATTTCCGTGCCTAGGCATCTACTTCGGGTGGATCTGGTGGTTGGTCAGCGCGGTGATCATGGTGAAAGCCGGGCAGAAGGTCTCCGGATGGCGGGCGGCCGTCTCGGTGCTGTTGCTGCCGGTGCTGGCCTTCGTGTCGGTCGTGGTGCTCTACATCTACTTTATCACCGTCGTACTTTCCACGCTGCCGGGCTCGTTGCCCGACGTTCCCGCCGATTCGAGGGAACAGACGCAAATGGTCCTGGACAGCGTTCTGACCTATGGCCGGCTGCACGACGGCAAAGGGCCGGATCACTCGATCCTGCTGGTGTTTTACGGCGACTTGAGCGCGGATGGGCTGTTGGCGACCGAGTCGCTCACGCTCGAGGACGACGTGCCCGTCGGAGACATGACGCTGGATCAGTTCGAGAAGCTTGCGCCTCCGGACCGGTGGACCGTGGTCAAGGCGGCGATCGATGCGCTGCCGTCGGGGACGGCCGCTCATCGGCTGGGCGATTTCGTGTTCACGTACCACGGGGTCGATCTGGACGAGTGCGATTCGCGGCTGTGGGTGGTGGTGATGGCCTTCGACCCGGAGCTGAACGACGTTCCCTCGGACGACGGGCTGATCTACGTGGGCTTGGCCGACCAGAGTGTCCTGAAGATTCCGACAGAGAAGTTGGCGGCGAAGCTGGCCGTGCAGAACGAGCTTCGGCAGGCGTTGAACCTGCCCCTGCTGCCCGATCCGACTCAGGTCAGGCACGTTCGGCCGACGGGCGAGTGATTCGCTTGGCTGTTCTTCGCGGGTATAACCGGGCGCGTTGGAGTCGCCGGGGAGGTGTGTCGAGTCCGGCGGCGGCTTGAAGTGTGGACTGGAGTGCGCGTCATGGGCCCGCCGGCCGTCGGGGTGTGCAGTTGGTCGATCAATCGGAGCCGGCCGATCGAGTCGATTCGGGTCGCGGCGGATCGGTTCGGCGTTCGCGTGGTTCATCTGGGATTCTTCGATGAGCAGACGCTGGCGGGAACGTCGGCCCAGGCGGTTCGGAAGGCCGCGGGCGACGCCGGTGTCGAGATCAGCTCGACGTTTGCGGCCTTTCCTGGTGAGACCTACAAGAGTATCGCGACGGTGGCGGCGACCGGCGGCTACCTGCCGGATGAGCACTTCGACGCTCGACTGGACATGACGCGCCGGGTGGCGGATCTGGCGGCCGAGTTGGGCGTTGCCTCGGTTGCCATCCACGCGGGCACCGTGCCTGACGACCGCGCGTGCGATGCGCACAAGATTCTGGTGGATCGGACGGGTCAGGCGGCCGACCTGCTCATGGATCGGGCGTTGGTGTTGTTGCTGGAGACCGGGCGGGAGTCCGCGCAGACGTTGAACGGCTTCATTGACGCGGTGGGGCGGGAGAACGTGGGCGTCAACCTCGATCCGGGCAACCTGGTGCTGTATGGAGCCGATGACCCGGTGCGGGCGGTGAGGACTCTTCGCGGGCGAATCCGGCACGTGCATCTCAAGGACGCCGTGGCGTCGGATCAACCGGGCGTCACGTTCGGGACGGAGGTCACGCTGGGTACGGGCGAAGCCTCGATCGCCCGCGTGGTCAGCAAGCTCCGCGCGAGCGGGTACGACGGGCCATTGATCGTCGAGCGCACGGCCGGGCGCGGCGATCCGGGCGGGCTGGACGAGAGCATCGAGTACCTGCGATCGTTGTTGGATTGATGTTCTGATTGTCCGCGCGGCGGGCGCTATGCTTTCGCGTGTTCCAGCAGGGCGATGATCAGGACCACGCAGAGGCATTGGGCGAAGATGACGCACGCGTAGGGCCAGGTTGCGTGCGGCAAAGTCAGGGCGGACATGGCCGTCGTGGCGGTGGCCAGGTAGATGGTGAGCACGGCGGCCCGCACGGACATTCCTCGCTGGACCAGTCGATGGGAGAAGTGCCGCCGGTCGCCGCGGAAGATGCTGGCGCCGGCGCGGCGGCGGTGCCAGCAGACGCTGAAGACGTCGTAGAGCGGGACGGCCAGGACCACCAGCGGCACCAGCACGCCGAACGGGCGCAACCCCTGGTCCGGGTCGTAGAACGTGGTCAGCACGGGCAGAAGGGCCAGCATGTATCCGATGACCATGCTGCCCGCGTCACCCAGGTAGATGCGGGCCGGCGCGAAGTTGAACGGCAGGAACCCCAGTAACGCGCCGGCCAACACCAAAGCCATCACCGGCACGAAGAGCTGTCCGGCCAGCAAGGCCGAGGCGGCGAAGATTCCGGACGCGATCACTGCGACGCCGGCCGACAGACCGTCCATGTTGTCCAGGAAGTTGAACGCGTTGGTGATGAGGACGATCCACAGGACGGTCAGGGCCACGGACACCGGGGCCGGCAGGGCCTCGAGCAGGCGAACGTGAGCCAGGACGGCGACCGCCAGGGCGACAATGAACTGGACGGCGAACTTGGGCGCGGCGGCCAGTGGTCGCGAGTCGTCGATCAGGCCGAGGATGTGCAGGACCAACGCACCGCCGAGGATGATCAGCAGCCGGGGCAGTCTGGCTGCGATTCCTTCGGCGTGGGTTTGCATGAGCTGCGGCATCCAGTCGGGCAGGGAGCGGTCGGCACAGGCTGCCGCAAAGAGGGTTGCGGCCAGCAGTGGCAGCCAGACCGCGAACATCACGGCGATCCCACCGCCGAGGGCGACGGGGTAGTCGTGCTGCTTGTGGCCCCCGGGCTGATCGACGAACCCGCGGCGTCGGGCCCAGGCTCGCACGGCTACCGTTGCCAGCAGGCCGATGATGCAGGGCACCACAATACTCAGAAGGATCAAAGCGGCCATGGCGGGACAGTTTATGGCCCACCGCGGCATCGACGCAACGGGCGGGTCGTTGGAGCGAGGATGGGCCAAAAACACGACTAATATAGCCCAGTTTGCGCGGACCAACAGGTCTACAAATCAGTTGCACGTGGGCGTGGGAGCCGCTAAACTGGATGTTCTGGATGGACTATGAGGAGTGGGAGGCGACGATCACTACCACGAAGCACTCCTATTCGATTGGGTCTCAGGCAGGATCGGTTGCGGAGTACGCGCTGCGCCCCGACTCCGCGCGTGTATACAGCTTCTGTTCCCTTATTCTGCTCTTATTGTGAGGATTATCAGCCCATGCAACGTTTCGGTATCTGTGTCAGCTTAATGATCTTCAGTGTCGTCGTATTTCTGGGCATCGCCGCATCCACTGCCCAGGCCGAAGCGGCCTGGTTGTCGGTGGGGCCGGACGGTGCGGCGGCCGTTGACGAGGCGGCGGCAGTCGTCGCGCCGGAGGTGGCCGCCCGCTCGTTTGGCGAGGCCGGCCTTTCCGTGGCGGTTCAGGTCGCGGGATTTGGGGTCGAGCCCGTCGAGACTGCTGCCGGGCGGTTCGTTCGGGCCAGTTGGCCGGACGCTTCGATCTACGGCGACGTCGGCGGGCCGGCGATCCCGGTGGTGCGGCGGCTCCTGGTGGCTCCACTCGGGGCTCGGGTTAGCTTCACCGTGAACCAGGGGGCTCCGACGGTGGTCAATCTGGCCGCTGCCGGTCTGCCCGCGGGCTTGGCGCCGGTGCAGCCGCCGGTGCCCAAGATTCCCGGCGCGCTGGAGAACGCGGAGCTTCGGTATGACGAGGCTGCGTATGCCATAGACGCGGCCGGCCCGGTCGAGCGAGCGGTGCTGACCGAGTTGGGTATCGTCCGCGGGCAGCGCGTGTTTCTGCTGGAGATTCGGCCGGTGGCCTACAACCCGGCGGCCGGGGAAGTCATCTGGTGGCCGCAGCTTTCGGTCGACGTCGCTTTCGCCGGCGGGTTTGCACCCCGAGCCGACCTGTCGGCGCTGCCCGGCTTGCAGCAGATGGTGCTGAACCCGGACCTGATTCCCAGCGCGGCGGGGCGCGGGACGGGTCACTACGTGATCATTGTGGCCTCGGCGTACGAGACGGACATCGCCTCGTTCGCGACGGCCAAGGCGGGGCAGGGGTTCAGCGTCACGACCTGGGTGCCGACCACGGCCACGACGACGGCGATCAAGGCCTACATCCAGGGTCTGTACGACGGGGCCGATCCTCCTGACTACATTCTGCTGGTGGGTGACACGGACACGATACCGAACTGGGTCGGCGGTGGCGTCGGTACACCGGCCACGGATCTGCCGTACAGTTGCATGGACGGCACGACCGACTGGTACCCGGACATACCTCTGGGGCGTTTTCCGGTGCGTTCGGCGGCTCACGTCCAGGCCATCGTGGACAAGACGCTGTATTACGAGAACGGTGGGCTGTCCGACCCGGACTACCTGAACCGGGCGGTGTTCATGGCCTCGCAGGACAACTACACGGTCAGCGAGGGCACGCACAACTGGGTGATCAACAACTACATGACGCCCAACGATATCGTGTGCAACAAGCTGTACTGCCACACGTACAACGCGACGACGCAGCAGGTTCGCGACGCGTTCAACGACGGGCGGTTCTTCGGGATCTACAGCGGGCACGGGGGAACGTACTCGTGGGCGGACGGCCCGGTGTTCTCGCAGAGCGACGTCAACAACCTGACCAACGGCGACATGTACCCGTTCGTGTGCAGCTTCGCGTGCATCACCGGGACGTACACGGTGGACGAGTGCTTCTGCGAGACGTGGATTCGGGCGGCCGGCAAGGGCGCCCTGGCGATCTACGGTTCGTCGGTGAACAGCTACTGGACGGAGGACGACGTCCTGGAGAAGCGGCTGTTCGATTCGATCTACGACGAGGGCGACGACGTGCCGGCCGAAGTGGGCCCGGTGTGGAACGACGCGCGGATGCGCTACCTGGCCCAGATGGGCTCGGGGTCGACCACGCGGCGGTACTTCGAGATGTACAACCTTCTGGGTGATCCGTCGCTGCCGTTCCCGAACTCTCGCGGTCTGGCGGTGACGCCGGGCGATACGCTGGCGGCCTCGGGCGAGGTGGGCGGACCCTTCACGCCCGACAGCATCGTGTACACGCTGGAGAATGAGGGCGACACCACCCTGGACTACAGTGTGGCCAAGACGGAGCCCTGGTTGACGATCACCAACGGCTCCGGCTCACTGATTCCCGGTGCAACGGCCGACGTGACGGTCTCGATCAATGCCGCGGCGAGCACGCTGGGCATCGGAGAGTACAGGGACACGGTGAGCTTCATCAACACGACGGACCACCGGGGCGACTCGGCCCGGAGCGTAGACCTTCAGGTCGGCGTTCCGCAGTTGTTGCACAACTTCCCGATGGACACGAACCCCGGCTGGAGCACCGAGGGGAGCTGGCAGTTCGGGCAGCCGACGGGCGGTGGGTCGTACAACGGAGACCCGACCGGCGGGCACACCGGCGACAACGTGTACGGCTACAACCTGTCGGGCGACTACGGCCCGAGTATTCCGGTGTACTACCTGACCACGCCGGCGTTGGATTGCAGGGGCTACGTGGTGGTGGAGCTGGAGTTCTGGAAATGGCTGGGGGTGGAGACGTCCTTCTTCGACCACGCCAACGTGCAGGTGTCGAACAACGGGACGTCGTGGACGACGATCTGGGAGCACAGCGGGGCCAGTGTGTCGGACAGCGCGTGGAGCGAGATGGTGTTCGACATCTCGTCGCTGGCGGCGGGCGAAGAGACGGTGTACGTCCGCTGGGGCATGGGCCCGACGGACGGCTCGTCGAGCTTCCCGGGCTGGAACATCGACGACGTGCAGGTCTGGGGCATCGCTCTGCAGCAGGCGACTTGCAGCGATGGCATCCAGAACCAGGGCGAGGAGCGTATCGACTGCGGCGGGCCGAGTTGCTCGCCGTGCACCTGCACGGCCGACGCCACGTGCGGCAACGGGATCTACTGCGACGGGGCCGAGACCTGCGATGCCTACGGCGAGTGCCAGGCCGGCACGGCGGTCGATTGCTCCGACGACGGTCTGTTCTGTAACGGGACCGAGTTCTGCGACGAGGGGGCCGACGCCTGCGCCAGCACGGGTGATCCGTGTGCGGACAACGGCCTGTTCTGCGACGGGACCGAGTTCTGCGACGAGGGGGCCGACATCTGTGACAGCACGGGCGATCCTTGCGTTGCCCCGGAGGTGTGCGACGAGGGGGCCGACACGTGCAGCGTGATCTCGACGACCATCGAGAGCGCGGCCTGCTGCAAGGACCAGGGTGGGACGGAGTTCTGCCTGTCGATGGCGGTTGCCGGGCCCGCGACCTGCGAACCGCGGCAAGGCGGCATTGCCGCACTGGCTCTGCAGACGGCCGACGCGGTCGAGGTGGGAACGACGACGGCCACCGCCACGTGCGTCAACAACGTCTACGGGGGCACGGTGACGGTGACCTCGGATGGCAGCACGACGGTTCTGGTGGACATGGACCCGCTGCCGGACCAGGACTGCTGTACGATCGAGTTCGCCGGCGGCATCGAAGGAAGCCTGACCGTCCAGGTCCTGGCCGGTGACGTGAACGGCGACGGGAGCGTCAGCACGGCCGACGGATCGTCGATCAAGCAGCGGATCGGGACCATCGTGGATGGCTCGGACTTCTGGTACGACGTGAACCTGGACGGCAACATGTCGACGGCCGACGGATCGTCGGTCAAGCAGCGGCTCGGGAACGTCGCGCCGAACTGCCCGTAAGAGAACCGACTTCGAGTCAGATCAACATCATCCGAGCCCGCCCGAGCGGACCTTCGCCGGGCGGGCTTGTTTGCGCAGGGCGCAGCGAGCGAGAAGGTTACCGGGAGACCAGGACGTTGAGGGACTCGATGACCTGGTCGATCCTGGTGCCTCGGGCGGGTTTCTGGTCGGCGTAGATGCCGCCGGGGCGTCGGATGCAGACGGTCCGCCAGCCGAGGGAAGCGGGGGCGACGAAGTCCTTGGCCGGGTTGTCGGCGACATAGGCGCATTGGTCCGGCGGCAGGCCCAGTCGTTGCGACATCTCCTCGAAGGCGCGGGGGTGGGGCTTCCAGAACTCGCGTCCCCACTGATCGGTGAGGATGATCTCGTCAAGACGGTCGGGCAGGCCGAGGGCACCGACCTTGTTCTTTTGCATCTCGAGCGGGCCGTCGGAGATCAGGCCGAGACGATGGCCCGCGCGGAAGCGGGTGAGGGCGTGGTCGGCGTCAGGATGGAGCCGGATGCGCGGCTCGTGGGTGCGGTAGGTGGCGATCATGTCGGCCAGCAGGGCGTCGGCCCGGGGGCCGGTGACGCCGGCCTGGGCCAGGATGACGTTGAAGACGCGCCCGCGGTCCGGGGTGTCGAACAGCTCCTGCATGCGTTGCAGCAGATCGAATGGGACGTGGAGCGGGCGGGCGAACGCGTCGGCCACCGCCCGGTAGGCGCTGAAGACGAAATCCCGTTCGGGATACAGCGTGTCGTCCAGATCGAACACGATGGCGGGCATGGGATCAGGTCTTTCGGCCGTCAGTGGTCGGTCACCGGAGCGCAGTCTTCGGGGCGGCCCCCGCGTGGCCTTGCGGTGTCGGCGATCGCGTGCCTCGGTGTTCGGGCAATCAACTGCGTTTGGCCCGTCGCCGGGTGGAGGCCTTCTCCACGTCGAGGACGAAGACGGACTGGTCGTAGCGGAGCATGGTGACGCCGTCGCGGTAGCCCATGGGGTCGTAGCGGAGCTTGCGGCCCAGCAGGTCGGCCAGCAGCCACTTCGGGAAGTTCGCACCGGCGTGAATGGCCAGCGGCACTCCGCCGCCGAAGCGCGGGTTGATCTCGATGAAGCGGACCCGCCCGGTCGGCGTCACGATGCACTGCACGGTGACCACACCGCGGAACTGTCCGAAGGCCAGGGCGACGCGCTGCCCGGCCGCGATGATCCTGGGGTCCTTGACGACCAGGCCCTTGCTCACCTCGCCGGTCCGGACCTCGATACGCCTCCGCGGCACGACACAGGTGGGTTGGCCGTCCAGCCCCGTGTAAACATCCAGCGTGTGTTCCTTGCCCTTGACGAATTCCTGGACGAGGGGGTCGAGGACTCGCTCGCCGATGGTACGCAGTTCCTCCAGCGTGTTGATGCGGTAGTTGCCCAGGCCGGCACTGCCCTCGCGCGGTTTCATGAAGTAGGGGAAGCGGTGGCGCTTCCTGGCGAGCGCTTCGGCCCAGGTCCAGGTGGCGGGCGTGTCGACCCCGGCTTCCTTGAGGGCCCGGAAGGTCAGGATCTTGTCCTGGCAGGTGCGGATCAGGGGCTCCGGGGAGATCAGGACTCGGGTGCCGAGGGCCTCGAACCGTTTGGCGGCCCGAGAAAGGGCCAGGAGGTCGGAATCGATCAAAGGAATGATGACGTCGATCTTCTCGTCGCGGGCCAACTTCAGCAGGGCCGGGATGTGCTGGCGGGTCTTGATTCGCGGGACGATGTGTGGCTTGTCCACCACGTACATGGCCGGGGCGAGCCAGTTGATGTCGGCCCCGTGGATGGTGAGCCGAATACGAAGTGCGTCGGCCGCCCGCCGGAAGGCATCGACCAGCTCGATCCGACGCCCTACACAGGTGAAGAGGATCCGCATGTGATCCTTGCGCCGTTGGCTCGGGTTGGTGGCTCTCGATTTTATGGGACCTGCTCCTGAGCAACCCATCCTCGCGTTGCCGGCCGAGCCACGCCAAGGCCCGGTTGACCTGCGACTATATCGGTATCCTCGTCCGAACACCACGCTTTTGAGCGGGCAGTTTCCTGTAAGTGAGAAGGTCGGCGCGGTAGTCTGCGTCCGCCATGCGAGCGGAACTGATCAGTATCGGCACCGAGTTGGCCGCGGGAATCACCGTGGACACGAATGCGGCCTGGCTGGCCGGGCGGCTGGCGGAGGTCGGAATACCGGCCGTGCGGCATGTCACCGTGGCCGATGATCGGGCGGAGGTGGCGGCCGAACTGCGGCGGGCGGCGGGCGGGGCCGAACTCGTGGTGGTCACCGGTGGACTGGGGCCGACGGAGGACGACCTGACTCGGCCGGCCCTGGCGGACGCTCTCGGCGTGGGGCTGCGGACCAGCTCAACGGCCCTGGAACAGGTTCGGGCGTACTTCCTTCGTGCAGGGCGCAAGTGGCACGAGTCGAATGCCCGACAGGCCGAGTTCCCCGAGGGGACCACGCCGATCGAGAACCGATGGGGCACGGCGCCGGGCATCCGGGCGGTGGTGGGGGCGTCGATTGTCTATTGCCTGCCGGGCGTGCCGCGTGAGATGGCCGAGATGTTCGCCGCGGCCGTGCTGCCGGAGATCGAACGGCGGGTTGTCGGGGGAGGCGATGGGGGCGGTCACGGTCTGGGGAGCGGGGGGGTCATCCTGACCAGAACGCTACGGTGCTTCGGAGCCGGCGAGTCGAACATCGGTGAGCAGATCGCCGATCTGATGCAGCCCGGACGGGCGGTGTCGGTCGGGACCACGGCGCAGGAGGGGATGATCGGCGTGCGGTTCACGGCCCGGGCGGCGTCCAGGGCTGAGGCGGATGCGCTGATCGAGGCGGACATGAACGAAGCGCGCCGGCGCCTAGGGGTGCTGGTGTTCGGGGCCGATGATCAGACGCTGGAATCCGTCGTGGGCGCGTTGTTGGTCGACCGGGGTCTGACGCTTTCGACGGCCGAGTCGTGTACCGGCGGGCTGTTGGCCAAGCGGCTGACGGACGTGCCGGGTAGCAGCGCGTTTTTCGTTCGCGGAGCGGTGACCTATTCCAATGCGTCCAAGACAGAGGTTCTCGGCGTCGACGCCGGGCTGATCGAGGAGCACGGTGCGGTGAGCGCGGAGGTGGCCGAGGCCATGGCCGTCGGCTGCCGCGAACAGGCCGGAACCGACTTCGCCCTGTCCACGACGGGCATCGCCGGGCCATCGGGCGGCTCGGCGGAGAAGCCGGTAGGGTTGGTCTATATCGCCCTGGCCGATTCGGCGGGGTGTCGGGTGCGCCGGTTCACGTTCGGCGAGTACCTTCCGAGACCGTCGATACGTGACCGGGCCTGCAGCACGGCTCTGAACCTGCTGCGCACGCGCCTCCGGGATTGATCGCCCTGGCTTCGGTTGCCAGCCGCCGTGAAGCGGCGTGAGGGCGGCCCAAGCTCGGCGAGGGCCGTTCACCGGAGGCGCCCGAACAGCGGACGTCGTCCTGGGTTGCCTAGCCGGTCCTCGCCGAACTGGGCCTACCATTCCCGGCAGCCAGCGGCTCGGTCGCCGCTCTACCGCCGAGGCGGGTCTGGAAGGCCTGAAAAGGCCTCGTCCATCTCCATCACTTGCTCGAACGGCACGGTCTTGGCTGCGCCCAGCTTGTGGGCGTACTGTTCAAAGATCGGCGCCGTGAATTCCTCCCATTGCTTGTGCGTAAGAATGAAAAGGTCGCGTCCGAGGTGCAGGTGGGGAGCCTTCAGTCCGCCGCAGGGGTTGGGCCAGGGAACCGGCAGGAGATGGGCAGCCGGCGAGCCTTCACTCTCGCCCGCGGAGCCGAAGTGAACCGGAGCGCCTCCCGGCAGGCGGTCACTAGGGACAGCCACGAGCTTATGTTTCTCTGCGAACTGGGCCACATGCTGGTTGTGCAGGACCCAGAAGGGCAGGGGCTGGCCAAAGCGCCAATCAATCCTAGCTAACTCAGACATGGATATCATGATAGAGGCCTTTCGTCATGTGAACAACCTGGGCAAGGCCCCCGACGGGCCGCGTGGGCCCGCCGAGTACTCCCTAACATTGTGTCGCCGGGCGCTGGACATGAAAGTGGGCTGTGACGGTGGAGACCGGATGGGTTTCATGTTAATCTCCTGGTCAGGCTCCCGTGCTGTTGATGGCAGGGAAACCCGCCACGTGGTCAGCGAAGGCGGACCCGCAACTCTCCCCCAGGCGCTGTAGCACGTCGAAGGCGGCGTGGATAGCGGCTTTCTCAGATGCGCACATGAACGGGCCGACGCGGTTGTAGTAGCCGGTGGAGAAGAAGTTCGAGCAGCCGCACCAGTTCATACAATAGCCGCTGAGACCGCAGGACCGGCACTCGGGGTTGAGTTCGCCTCCGGGGGCGAGATGGCAGCGCCGCAGATCGGTTTGCAGGCCTTCTTCGATGTTTCCAATGCAGTGCCCGTTGCGGCCGGAAGCAATAAGCCGTTCACAAGGGTAGACCCAGCCATCGGGCGCGAAGGCGAACTCCCCGGTGCCCATGCGGCACCGTTCGAGGGGCTGGTAACCACCGCGCAGAATGACGGTTATCTTGCTATCGATCAAGCTGATGAATCGAGGGTCCCGCTGTAGGTAATGGCTCACGTACCGGTCGGCAACCTGGCGGTACAGATCGGGCAGGCGGGCGGCGTCCTGGGCCGTCCAGGGTGCGGACAGGTCCGGGCTCAGGTAGATATGTCTGAGGCCGAGGGACGTGAAGTAGTCCACGGTCTCAGGCAAGTGAGGAAGTGTGCGCGGATCGTATACGGCATTCACCGTGGGATACGAGAAAGCTTGAAGAGCTCTACGGATGGTGTCCTGGACGACGGCAGACGTCGGGCTTCCGTCCGGGAAGCGCCTGTGTAGGTCCTGGACGAAAGGGGGCCCGTCGCAGCTTATGCCGAAGCCTATGTTACGAGCCCGAAGAAACTCAGCGATTTCGTCACTGAAGATCGTGCCGTTTGTGACAAGGCTCAGCTCGACCCGGGCCTGCTCATAGCCGGGGTTGTTCTCTATGAGGTCGGTGACGGCCTCGAGGAGTTCGAATTCCAGCAAAGGCTCACCGCCGAAGAAGCCGATGGCGATCCGCTCCTCCTGAGGAGTGTTGGCGAAGGCGAAGTCCACGGCTTTGCCGGCGACGGAGCGGGACATGGTGCAGTCGCGCTTTGGGATATAGCAGTACTCGCACCTTAGATTGCAGGCCTGGGTGAGAAGGAGGGTGTATTTCATCGGTCTTCTCCTTCGCTCCGTTGGGCCGTGCAGGCAGCCGGCAGCGGGGCATGAGTGGAAAGGGACCGCGAACAGAAGGCAGGCTCCCGCGAGGGGAGGTAGCCGGGCTTGGGGGCGCCGGGGCTCGAACCAGGGCAGGTTCGCGGCTGCGGCGGCCTGCCTGATGGCGGGGCCGGAATCGGCAGGTTTGCGCGAATGAGCGGTATCGGCGACATGCCCGTTCATGCGCGGGGCGCCGCGCGCGGATAGAGTAGAAGCCCGCCGTAGCCTGGTTGCGCGGGAAGGGCGAGCTCCCCGACGCCAGGTCTTGAGAACCGGCCTCAGTTTGCCTCGTAACGACCGTTGTTCTTGGGATCGGCCCGCACTGTGCTCCGAACCGTGGTTGGGTGCGGACGCCCCGGCTCGAAATACTATACCACGTCTTCTCGTTGGACGCAAGAAAATGAAGAGGTACCATGGTTAAAAAAGTCCGACGGTGGGATCGCGGAGGAGATGTCAGCGTCGGATAGCGGGGACGGTTCCATTAGGGCTGAAGGGGCCGACAACCGGCGATCATCATCAAGCCCTACCGGGCGATGAGGTGACCTGCCGCATGACAGCCGAAGCAACCCTGCCAACCTGCCTAAATTGACGTTGGGGGCCTAAACAACCTTGCCCGGACTGTGTGATTCGCGCAGCGAGAACCCGCCGAGCCATAGCAGTCCGTTGAAGTGCGCCGTGAAAAGGCGTGTGTTCTCAGTGGGAGACAGACCCACCCGGTAACTTTCGCTCCAGCCGGTAGCAATGGGAGCGGCGGTGGAGGTGACAAAACCGTCGAAGCCTCTGATGGAGAGGGTCGCGAATGGCGACTCCGCGAGTCGGCACGCCGTAACGTGCAGTGAACGTCGAGCAGGCCCCGAAACAGGCGATGCGGGAGCCGACCGGGCTTCAACACCGGGAAGGCCGCCGCCGTGAACGCCAAGCCCCGAACCTGGGCCAGAATAAGGGAAGAGCGAAGAGCGTTCCGGTTCCGCCGGGGTATGGGCGACGGCATGTCGGCACAGGGAACATGGCGCAACACGGGAAGCCTCGCCTGGTGCGGGCTGGGCACCTGCAACCGGACGCCCGTGAGGGACAGGCCGGGCCGGGCGAGGTGGCGGAAGCGTCCGTAGTACCGCAGGAGCCGGGTAACGCCGGTGGAAGGAAGGGACGCTGGTTCAAGCCAAACGTCGAAGGTGACAAGGACCGGGAGATTGGCCATGAGCCTGGAGCCTCCAGAGAGGGTCCGGAAGTTGCAGACGGCGTTGCACGCCAAAGCGAAGGCGGCGCCCAGGTACCGGTTCTACCTGCTGTACGACAAGCTGTATCGCGAAGACATCCTGGCGTACGCGTACCAGGTCTGCCGCGCGAACCGTGGTGGGCCCGGCGTGGACGGACAGCGCTTCGCGGACATCGAAGCGTACGGTGTGGAGGGCTGGCTGGGTGCACTGGCGCAGGAACTCAGGAGCAAGACGTATCAGCCCCAGGCGGTGCGACGGGTGTGGATTCCCAAGCCGGGCGGCCAACAGCGTCCGTTGGGGATTCCGACGATCCGCGACCGCGTGGTTCAGACGGCGGCGGTGCTGGTGCTCGCACCGGTTTTCGAGGCTGGCCTGCCGGACGAACAGTACGCCTATCGGCCCGGGCGCAGTGCGTTGGACGCGGTTCGCCGCGTACACCGGCTGCTGAACACGGGGCACACGGAGGTGGTGGACGCGGACCTGAGCGGCTACTTCGACAGCATTCCGCACACCGAGCTGATCGAGTCGGTGGCTCGTCGGATCAGCGATCGGCATGTGCTGCATCTGCTCAAGATGCGGCTGGAGATGCCGGTGGAGGAAGAAGACGAGCATGGGCGGAAGGTTCGAACACGCCGTGCCCGCAAGGAGCATCGGGGTACGCCGCAAGGCGCTCCGATCTCGCCGCTGCTCAGCAACCTCTACATGCGTCGGTTCGTCTTGGGCTGGAAGGTTCTGGGCCACGAACAGCGTCAGAGGGCACACATCGTCAATTACGCCGATGGCTTGGTGATCTGCTGTCGCGGCACGGCCGAGCAGGCCGCCGCGGTGATGCGGGCCCTGATGACCAGGCTGAAACTGGCGGTGAACGAGTCCAAGACGCGGGTATGCCGCGTGCCGGCGGAGAGTTTCGACTTCCTGGGTTACACGCTGGGGCGATGCTGGTCGCCGAAGACGGGGCGTGCCTACATCGGTACGCGTCCGTCGCCCAAGCGGATTCGCCGGCTGTGCGCAGCCATCCGCGAGACAACTGCACCGCGCTGGCTGCTCAAGACCGCCGAGGACCGCGTGCGAGTGCTGAACCCGATGCTGGTGGGCTGGGCCAATTACTTCTGCCTGGGCCCGGTCGGACCGGCGTATCGGGCGATCGATCGCTACGCGCGTTTTCGGCTGCGCCGGTGGCTGCGTCGCAAGCATCAACAGCCGAGCCGGGCCATCACCCGCTGGCCCGATACCTACCTCAACGAGACGTTGGGTCTGGTGCGGCTGGTGCCGCGGGCGCGTAGTTTGCCGTGGGCGCAAGCGCGAGGGTTTGTCCGAGAGCCGGATGCGGGAAATCCGCACGTCCGGTTCGATCAGCGGGACGCGGAGACGCAACCATGGATCGGATTGACGCACCGGCCGTCAGGCGAAGGCCGCCGGCCGCCGGCCACTCCCCGACCCTTCCGCCACCGCGCCACGTCTCGACTCTACCGATTTCCCCGCGCCGTGCCGCCGGCCGGCACGTCAGTCGGTGACCAGCTTCCAGGTCGCGTCGGGGTTGTACTCGGTGATCCGGCGGGCGAGTTGCTCCGTGTTGGGGCCGAGGTCCTTCTGGTAGACCTTGCCCTGGTGACTGATGAGGAACGTCATCACGCCGGACGAGCCGTACTTTGCCGGCCAGGCGATCAGCGCGAAACCGGCGATCATGTTGCCGTTGATGACGTAGTCGTATCGTCCGCCCGGGACGGCCGACCCCTGGCGGGTGAGGATGTGGAAGTAGTAGCCTTGGAAGGGGCGCCGCCCGCGGGGGTCGCCAGGCTTCTTCTTGGCGAAGTACCCCTTGAGGCTGGCCTCTGCGACCAGGGGCCCGAAGGGGCTCTGCTCCTCGCCGGGGGGCGCTTCCCAGTACAGGCCGTCCTTCCGGCCCGGCCTGCTGCGGAAGTGCCGGGCGTACTTGAGGACCTCGCTGCCGTCGCGGTCCTTGCTGGCGTACTGGCGCTGGGCCTGCACGTAGGCGCGGCAGACCTCGATGGCCGCCAGCTCATTGGCGCCGATCCGCCGGGCGAGGATTTCCTCCTTGCCGGTGACAGCGTCAAAGAACCACTTGCCGTCGTCGGTCTTGACGATCGGAATGGGGAAGGGCCACTCCTTGTTGCCGATCAGCAGCACGCTGGTGGTATCGGTCTTCTTCTCCAGACGTGTCTTCTCGGCGGTGCGGGTGACGAACGCCTTGAAGTTGGCGGCGTCGGCGACGCGGTCCCCGCTGGCGAGGCCCTTCATCGCCGGGCCGAAGATGCCCCGCATGGCCTCCCTCCGCTTGTCCCTGTCCTCGGTCTTCAGGGCCTCCAGCATGCCCTGCACGGCGTCGGTGTCGCTGGCGAAGAGCCTCTGGTTGGCGGCGGGCTGGCCCGGCACCTCGGCGGGCGCCGCGCTCATCGCCGCTTTCTGCTGGCAGCCTGCCAGCGCCACGGCGGCAACCGTCGCCGCCACCGTCCACATGCCTGCCAAAACCGAGTGCGAGCAATCCAAACGTGTGTTCCGCATAGCCTGCTCCTTTCCATCTTGCGAAGACCGCTGGTCCGTCAGTGAGCGGACCAGCGGTCGGAAGGGGAATTGCCTTGTCGTCTTCGTCAGCGTCTGAGGGACTTCCGGCCCCGGCGGCTCTGGTCGTCGGCCTCCTTGCGGGAAGTCTCGTCGGAGAAAGCTCCCCGCCTGGCCGTCGCCGAGGAGGCCGACGGCGTCTGCGGCGCCCGCTTGGGAGCCACCGTCCGCGTCCGCGCGGGGGCGGGCTTCGGGGCGCGCGTGGGCCCGGCCGCCCGCGTCTTGGGGGCCACCGTCGGCGTCACACGGATCGGCACGGGGGCCGGACGCACGACGGGCGCCGGCCGGCGCCACGACGAGCGGCTCTGCTCGGCCCGGCGGCGGCCCCGTTCGACCTCGCTGCGCGTCGTGATGTGGCCGAAGGTGGTCTGCGGCGTGCGAGCGGGCGTTCGCGTCCCGATGATCCGCGGGCTAGGCCGCCGGATCACTATGGGCGTGACGCGGACGTTCGGCGGCCCGGGACGGCGGAGGACCCGCATCAGCGGCAGTATCGGGCGGGGCTTGGCCGCGTTGTGCGCCCACGCGCGGGTCAGCGGCATGACGACGGCCACCGTCCGGACGACGCGGGTGAACGTGTTGCCGCGGGTGATGACGACGCGGCGATCCACCGGCCACCACCGCTTGTTGGCGTAACGCCACCCGTGGTGCCATCCCACGCCGACCGCGACCCGGCGATGGGACCAGTCGAAGTAGTTGTCCAGCCAGCGCCCGATCGCGAACTTGGCGCGGAAGACGATCGGCCGGCGCACGGCGTGCCGGACGTAGACGATCTGCGGGTCGTATTCGGGCACGTACAGGACTTGGGGGTTGGCGGGCAGGATCTGGATGGCGCCGTCGGCCAGGATGACCTGCTGCTCGGCCGTCGTCTGCAACGTCCCGGCCTCCAGGGCCCGCTGGCGGAGCCGCTGGATCGATATCAGGACGTCGCTCTGCTGGTTGACGAAGGCGGCCCCCAGCGCCTGCGTCCATTCGGCGTGGTCGCCCATCAACGTCAGCACCGTCGGGTAGTGCGCCAGGGCCTTGATGGACTGCTCCCAGTTCTGCTGGTCGATGGCGGCCTCGCTGGCCTGCGGGTTGGCCCGAAGCCACTGCGACGCCAGGACGACCTCCAGCGGGTACGTCGAGGCCGGCAGGATCTGCGCCAGCAGCGAGTCGGGATGCAGCGCGACGGGAGCCAGCAGGTCGTCGAGCTGCTCATCGAGCAGCAGCGGCGTGACCTCGGGCATCGTCGCCGCCACCGGCGGGGCCGGGTAGGGGGTTGTGGTCGTCGTGTAGATCTGGGCCCCGGAGGGGCTCAGCAAACTGCCCATCGCCACCGCCATCGCCACCGCTGCGGCACGGAACTTCGTCGTTGTTCTCATCGTTCGCTCCCTTCCCAAGGGTGATCGGTCGCGGTTCCTGACGCCGGACGTTCCGCCCGATAGACACCCGGAGTGCGTGGAGGTTAGCTTCTCCTGATATCCTGTCGGTCCCGGGGTGTCAAGCACAATTGCCCGGCCGCAATTGCCCGGCCGGGCCGGTCGGTGGCCTCGTCGGAACGCAAAGCGGCCTTTGCACACGGTCTTCCCCGTGACCATCCCGATGAGCCTACCCGCGCTCGACGTGCCGGCAAGACGGCAGGATCCTGGGTCGTAGGCCGACAAGTCCTTCTTCACGTCCGCCGGCGCGAGGTTGATCGTCCCCTTCGGCCCCGGCCAGTCCCGATAGGCGTCGGGGCTGTTGCGAAGGGCCGCCTGAATCCGCGAGACGGATTCCTGCACCGCCTTGTCCGCCAGCCCCACGAGCTTGATGTCCGGCTTGTTCGCCGTGGTGACGACGTCCGCCTCCACCTCGCACCCCACGGCGTCTATCCCCTGCAAGATCGAGCTGTGCACCCGCGAAATCATCCCGCCACTCCCGCCGGACCGTGAGGTCGGGGCGAATGCCCGCCCCCCGAGAGGAAAGGCGCCCGGCATCGCTCGGCGCCCCACCCCGTCCCCCCAATGACGCACCGCCCCTCCAAGGACCCAGAAAAGTAGCCTGTCCCGTTTCCTTCTCCTGCACTCGGCTCACTGCATGCACGCCTCGCGGACCTTGGCGAAGGCGTCCATAGCGAAGTCGAGGTCGCTCCTGCTGTGGGCGGCGGAGATCTGCACGCGGATGCGGGCCTGGCCCTTCGGCACGACCGGGTAGCTGAAGCCGATCACGTAGACGCCTTCTTCGAGCATCATGTCAGCCATCTTCGTCGCCAGCATCGCGTCGCCCAGCATGATCGGCACGATGGGATGGTCGCCCTCGGGAATGTCGAAGCCCCTCTCGGCCATGCCCGCGCGAAAGTACCTCGTGTTGGCGGCCAGCTTGTCGCGCAGCTCCGTGGACTCCGAGAGGATGTCAAGCACCACGAGCGACGTGGCCGCAATCGCCGGCGAGAGCGTGTTGGAGAACAGGTACGGTCGGCTGCGCTGGCGGAGCAGCTCGACGATTTCCCTGCGCCCGGCGGTGAACCCGCCCGAGGCGCCGCCGAGCGCCTTGCCCAGCGTGCTGGTGATGATGTCGATTCGCCCCATGACGCCGCAATACTCGTGCGTGCCCCGACCCGTCGGGCCGAAGAAGCCCGTCGCGTGCGAGTCGTCAACCATAACGGCCGCGTCGTAGCGGTCCGCCAGGTCGCAGATCCCGGCCAGGTCCGCGACGGTCCCGTCCATCGAGAACACCCCGTCGGTGGCAATCAGGCGCATCCTCGCGTCGGCGGCTTCCTTCAGCCTCGCTTCGAGGTCGGCCATGTCGCAGTTCCTGAAACGCAGGCGCCGGGCCTTGCACAGACGGATGCCGTCGATGATGCTCGCGTGGTTCAGCTCGTCGCTGATGACGGCGTCCTCGGGCCCCAGCAGCGCCTCGAACAGCCCGCCGTTGGCGTCGAAGCACGAACTGTACAGGATCGTGTCCTCCGCATGGAGAAACTCCGTGAGCCTGGCTTCGAGTTGCTTGTGGAGCGTCTGCGTGCCGCAGATGAACCGCACGCTGCTGAGGCCGTAGCCCCACGTGTCGTAGCTCTGCTTGGCGGCCTCGATCACCCGCGGGTCGTCGGCCAGGCCCAGGTAGTTGTTCGCGCAGAAGTTCAGCACTTCCCAGCCGTCCGAAGTGCCGATCCGCACGCGCTGCGGCGTGGTGATGAGACGCTCGTGCTTGTACAGGCCCGAGGCACGGATGTCCTCCAGCGTCGCCGTCAGGCGTTCTCTCATCGATCCGAACATGGCGTTCCTCTATCGCTCGGCCCAGGTCATCACGACCTTTCCGGACTCACCCGACCGCATGACTTCGAAGGCCTCCTCGAATTCCGTGTAGTGGTACCTGTGCGTGATGACCGGGGTGATGTCCAGCCCACACTGGATCATCATGGTCATCTTGTACCACGTCTCGTACATCTCGCGCCCGTAGATGCCCTTGATGGTGAGGCTGTTCCAGACGAAGAAGTCCCAGTCGATCTCCGTCCTGGGCAGGATGCCCAACATGGCGATCTTCCCGCCGTGACACATGTTCGCGAGCATCGTGCGGAAGGCCTCAGGGCTGCCGGACATCTCCATGCCCACGTCGAAGCCTTCCTTCATGCCGAGGCGCTTCTGGAACTCCTGGTCCACCTTCTCGTGGCGGACGTCCACCGCAAGCGTCGCGCCCATCTTCTTCGCCAGCTCCAGGCGGTACGGGTTGATGTCGGTGACCACGATGTGCCGGGCCTTGCAGTAGCGGGCGATGGCCGTCGCCATGAGCCCAATGGGACCCGCGCCGGTGATCAGCACGTCCTCGCCGAGCACGTCGAAGCTCAGGGCCGTGTGCGTCGCGTTGCCCAGCGGATCGAAACAACTGATCATCTCCAGCGGGATGCTCGGATCGGCCGCCCATACGTTCGTGACCGGGATGCAGAGGTACTCGGCGAACGCGCCCGGGCGGTTCACGCCGACGCTGTTGGTGTTGGGGCAGAGGTGCCGGCGTCCGGCGAGGCAGTTGCGGCAGCGCCCGCAGACCAGGTGGCCTTCGCCGCTGACCAGATCGCCGGGCGAGTAGTCGTGCACGTTGTCCCCGAAAGCCTCGACGACGCCGACGAACTCATGCCCCACGTGCATGCCGACGGGGATGGTCTTCTGCGCCCAGGCGTCCCAGTTCCAGATGTGCACGTCCGTCCCACAGATGCTGGTCTTGAGGATGCGGATCAGCACATCGTTCGCGCCGACCTCGGGGACCGGCACATCCCGGAGCCACAGGCCTGCCGCGGGTTCGGCCTTGACGAGAGCCTTCATTGTCCTGTTCATCCGTCGAGTCCCTTCCCTGGCGCGGCCGATGGGCAAGCCCATTGCGGCTATGCCTTGTAAGCCCACAGGCGGACCAGTGCAAGCGAGTTCTCCTCTCCGGCCGCAGGTGATCCACTGTCTGTCCTCGAAACGGCCAGTCAGCGCGATGCCGAGCCCGCGCGGGGGCCCCGCACCGCGGTCCAGCGGAAGCGGGTCATATCCCCCCCCAGAGACGTCGTGTGGGGAACCGGCGGCTCCCTCCGTGGGATGCGCCTGCGATGGCCTGCGGGGACGGGGCGCTCGTGCGGCCGCAGGGGATGAATCCGGCGTTCCTTCCGCCCCGTCGGGGCTTCGGCTGGGTGGGGCTTGGCTTCCGGGGGCTGGCGCCCCCGGCCAAATCCTTCCGGCCCTCCGGGCCTGCGGACCATGCAGGACGTTGGTGGTGGATCCAGTCGGGTGCCGGGGTTGTCGTTCGTTTCCGACGTTTCTCCGGCGGACCGCCTTGTCAACGGCGGGGGCTTCCGCCATGACACCTTCGCCGTGCCAGGTGGGGACCTAAGACAGGTGAATAGAGAATTCGCATCGGGCGTCGCTTTCCATGTCGGCCCATGACCGGCTCCGACAGCCGTCCTCGGCCGATATAGGCTTTTCTATGTCACAGTCTGAGACGGGACGTAACGAAGGCCAATGAAGAACCTTCCCCGGTCGGCGTTCCGTTTCAGGTGTGCCCTTGTGTCCCCTCTCCG
>DATKXO010000194.1:0-6701 GCA_035528995.1 Phycisphaerae bacterium
GTCGCGAACGTGCTCTCGATCGGGTTCGTCGTTCGCAGGTGGATCCAGTGCTCGGCCGGGAAGTCGTAGAAGGTCAACAGCACCTCGCGGTCCTTCTTCAGGCAATCGACCGCTGCGGGGTACTTCGCCGCAAACATCGCCATGAACGCATCGAACGCCTGCTCGCCCGCCGCCCGCGTCGGCGCCATCCAGATGGCGTGCAGCATCTCCTTGGCCTTGCCCTGCACCCGCTTGTGCATCTTGTCCAGCACGTTGGCCGTCTTGTGCACCCAGCAGCGCTGCTCCCGAGTCGTCGGGTACACCTGCCGCAGTGCCTTCCAGAAGCCCAGGGCACCGTCACCCGTCGCCAGCTTCGGCTCGATCACCAAGCCTCGCTGCTTGCAGTCCAGCAGCAGTTGCAGCCAGGACTGCTCGCTCTCGCGGTAGCCGTCGGCCACCGCGATCAGCTCCTTCCTGCCCTTCGGCGTGGCTCCCATCAGCACCAGGATGCAGTGGCGGTCCTCCTCCAGCCGGATGTTGAAGTGCACCCCGTCGGCCCACACATACACGTACTGCTGGTCTTGCAGTGACCGTCGGCTCCAGGCGTCGTAGTCCTTCTGCCAAGTGCCGACCAGCCGCGTGATCGTGGTGGCGCTGAGCCCACCCGCCTGTGGGCCGACCAGGGCCTGCAAGGCCTCGGTGAAGCCGCCGGTGCTGACGCCCTTGAGGTACAGCCAGGGGATCAGCTCTTCGATCGCCTTGGTCTTCCGCAGGTAGGGTGGCAGGATCGAGCTGCGGAACCGCTCCACCGGCCGGCCCGCTGCGTCGATCGCCTGGCCGTCCTCGTCGCTGCCGCTGATCCGGCGGTCGTGCACCCGCGGCTGGGTAACCGCGACCGGGCCAACGCCGGTGAGGATCGTGCGGCTCGGATGGTGGCCGTTGCGGACCACTTGATGGCGGCCGCGGTCGTCCACCACTTCGCGGTGGCGCTCGATCCAGTCGGCCACTTCGGCGTCAACCGCTTGTGCCAGCAGTCTTTGCGCGCCGTCTCGCAGAATCTCGGTCAACACGTCGCGGGGAGGGGCTGGAATTGTCGCGCTCGCTTCGGTACTCTCGTGCATCGGCGTACTCCTCTGCCCATCGTGGGCGGCTCGGAACGGTTCAACATCCCGAGAGTACGCCGCCTTTTTTTATCCCGCCATCAACGAAATTCGGGTATAGCTCCCCCGCTCCCGCTTCTCCTCTGTCGGCTCCGCCCCGGTTGCCTCGAGTCTTCGCCACCGAGCTGGCCTTCCCTTCCAACAGCATCGTCGAGCTGGACCCAATGGACGGCACGGTGCTCGGCACCTTCCAGGGCCCCGAGGCTCTCGTCACCGGCGCCGAGGGCCTCGCCCCGTTCCATGACCGCTTGCTCTACCTGGGTGCCGGGGCGTTTCCCAGACTGTATTGGCTCGACCCCGACACGGGCGATGTGCTCGACAGTGTCTACCTGTGGTCCGGCTCCGGCATCTACGGCGACGTTGCGGTCCTGCGGGGCCGCGCGTTCATCAGTGACCTCGTGGACAACGCCCTCCACGAACTCGACGTGCGTACCCTCCAGGTCCTCCGCACCATTGACGTGCCCTCGGCCGGCGGGGTCACCCTGGCCGGCCCGCTGGCCGCCCTGGCGGGTCCGCACCGTCTCTACGTAGCGGACGCATCACCGGGAGGCGCAATCCACACGGTCAATCCCGCAACCGGCGGGCTCACTGCGTCGATGGCCGCCGCCTTTCCGTGTCCCTGCAACGCCGACTTCGACGCGGACGACGATGTGGATGCTGACGACGTCGCCTTCTTTGACGGTTGTTACGTGAACGACAACACCCTGCGCTTCGGCTGCGGGCAGACCGACCTCGATTGTGACGGCGACCACGACGGCGACGACGAGGCGATTCTCCTCTGCCAGCAGGCCGGCCCGGACGTGCCGCCCAATCCCGACTGCTGTTCGAGCGGCCTTCCCAGTGCCACGCTCAGAGCGACCGGGCTCGGCGCCAGTGGGCTCGATCGCCTGTACGTCCACGATTGGCTGGAGGACTCGATCAAGGTCTACGACCATGACGGCAACTTCACCGGCGCGTTCCCGTCGTCCTCGCCGCTCGGTGCAATCGGCGGGCGGTCCTTCGCCATTTTTGCAGACACAGACGCGGATGGCCGTGTGAACCTCAGCGACTTCGCGCCCTTCGTGGACTGCCTCACCGGTCCCGCGGGCGGGCCGCTGCCCGATATGTGTTCGGCGCTCGACGTCGAACCGGACGACGACGTCGACCTGGACGATTTCGCCGCCTTCCAGATCGCCTTTACAGAGGGAGCACAGCCATGATCCCGACTTTCGGCTTGCCCACGTGCCACCGTGGTTCGGCGGGTCGCCGGGCACTGACGTTCATTGAGTCGGTCGCCACCCTGTGTGTCCTGGCCCTGCTCACCGCCATCATCGCTCCCGCTCTTGCCGAGGTGGGTCGCCGCGGCAAGGACGCGGTCTGCCTGCAGAACCTGGCCCGCATCGCCCAGGCCTCCATCGTCTACAGCACACTGGATCCGGATGGCCAGGCCATCCCCATCCACGTGCAGCAATTCATGGTTCCGTATCCCTACTACCTGCGGGTCGGGCCCGTCCTCTACGGCGGCAAGAGCGGCCGGGGGCGCGCCGAGGGCGACGCGATGTGGTGGGGCACGAAAAACGGCAAGGGGCCTGCCACCAGACCGTTGAACCAGATCCTCTACCGCGATGCCTTCCCCGATTACACCTCCAACCCCGGCTCGGGACGGGCCAACTGGCTCAGCGATGAGCGGCTTGACCTCGACGTGTTTCGCTGCCCCTCCGACGGCGGGTGGACCGGAGGAATGCATAATCAATACTGGATCGACAGCAAGCTGAGCTCGTTCGATCATTACGGCACCAGTTACAGTGCCAACATCATGTGGATCGGCGCCTGTTGCGGCGGCTGCTGCGACAGCAACAGCCCCTACGCACACCGTCTGAGCGACATCCCCAGCCCGGCGCGTACCATCTCCTACCAGGAGTACTGCGGTCGGTGGGCCTACTGGTATGAACCGGTGCCACCAGGGTGTCCCGAGGAGGTGGGGGTGGTGGGCGGATGGCACGGCCAAGACTGGCTCTTCAACGTTTCCTTCGTTGATGGCCATGCCGAGCCTGTCGAGATCCGCGGCAGGTTCGCCCCCGACATCGGTCACTATCCGTTGGCGGACTGGAGTTTCTGGCGCCGCGTTATGGCTCGAGGTCCGAACTGGCAACTCGACACACTCCCGCTCATGCCGACCTACTTCCCGTTCGAGCGCTGTCCCCCCGGCAGTGCGCCAGGGGCCGACGATTACAGCGCGCCCCGCCAGCTCATTCCTCCGGGATAGACAGCCCGGCAAGTGCGGCACGGCGCCGGTCGCCCCGACATCCTCGCCGGCGCCAGCCCCGGACTTCAATCCACGCGGTCTTCCACACCTGCTGCGAGAGTGGCCTTCGCCCGCTACTCCGACGTTGGCGCTTCGCTCCGTCCCGTCTCCAGAGCGTCGTGCAGGAACGCCCCCAGCTCCGCCGTGTACTCTTCCGAGTACGTGAACCCCCCGCTGTTGTGCCCCCCGGGCGTCTCGATGAATCGTTTGGGCGCCGCCGCCGCCTCGTACAACCGCCGCCCCAGCGCAATCGGCACCAACCGGTCATCCCTGCCGTGCAGAAACAGCTTCGGGCACGAGATCGTCGCCACCCTGGCGGCCGAGTCATAGCGGTACCGCGTCAGTACACCCACCGGCACCCAGCGGTAATGCACCCGGCCCACGTCCGCCAGCCGCGTGAACGTCGATTCCACCACCAGCGCCGCGGCCTCGTGTCGCGACGCCAGCTCGATCGCCACCGCCCCGCCCAACGACCGACCCATCAGAACGACGCGCCGCGGCGATTCGCCTCGCGTCTGCGTCAGGTATCGCCAGGCCGCCTCGGCGTCGACATAGGTCCCCGCCTCGTCGGGACTGCCCTCGCTGCGCCCGTATCCGCGGTAGTCGAACATCAACACGTTGTAGCCCAGCGCATGCAGTGTCTGAATCGTCACCATGCGGTCGGACATGTTCCCCGCGTTGCCGTGGCAGAACAGGATCGAGCCGGCCGCCTCGGTATGCGGCACGTACCAGCCCGCGATTGACAGCCCGTCACTCGTCGGCAGCGTGAGGTCTTCGTACGCCAGCCCGATGTCGCCCGGCGCCAGACCGTACTCTCGCGAAGGGAAATACACGAACCTCGCCTGCCCGACGTACAGGAACACGCACGCCGCCACATAGGCGACCACCACCACCCCCACCAGCCGGTAAACGACCCGCCGCCACCCGCGCCGCCCCCGAGTCGTCTTGTCCGAACCCGCTGTTTCACACCGCATGCGTCACATTCCCTGATGCCGGCTGCTCGATCGGACGGTCCCGCATCCACGCCGCCGCCATGCTGTGGCACTCCCCCGCCGGGGCATTGTATCACCCCTGTTCGAATCGCGTTTGTATTGCGTGTGGAGTGGACACCGCCCCCGCAAGGAAGTACCATGCCCCGGCACTCGCGTTTTTGACCGCACCCGCGGCCAGTTTGCGTCGTATAAGCCGGCAGAGGTTGAGGCGGTGCGCCCGGCTTACATCGCACGGCCGACCCCTGCCCGCGGGAGACGGCCTCGCCCATTTCGGACGCACGTGATCGGGCGAAAAGCTCTTCAGCAGGCCAGCTTCAGCAGCTCGCCCATCTCGGTCTCGGCATGGTGGTCGCCCGCTCGCTGAGCCGCCGCGACACCGGCCGTCAGCACCTCCCGGGCCTCCTCTTTCCGATGCTGCCCCAGAAGCAGGCGCCCCTTCTGGTAGTACGCCGCCGCGTAGTCCGCGTCCAGACCGATCACCTTCTCGAACTGCCGCAGCGCCGGCTCGATCGGCTCCTCCTTGGCCAGTTCCATCGCCAGGCCGAAGTTGAGGAACACGTCCTCCGGATCCGCCGCCAGTAGCTTCTCCAGCTGTTCCCGACTGGGCATTCCCGCAACCCCCGACCGCCTGCCTCCCGGCCTTCCCCGACGCCCGGACTCTAGGTCACACCCGTTTCACGGTCAACGTGTTTGACCCGCCCACTACGCGCCGATAACATCATAGCGGGCAGGGAGGCCGGCCACACACCGGCGCACAAGGAGAACGCACAGATGAAGCAGGCCGGTTTATGGACACGGATCGGCCACTGGGTTCGCAACGCCGGGCAGGGAGACTGGGGCCAACAGGCACTCCGCCTGCCGCCGGACGACGTAGCCGGCCCCGCGGACCACGATCCCACCGCCGAACGGCCCGACAGCGACAACGGCGCGAAGCTCCTCCAGCCCCTCTCCCGACGCAGACGGCGCGAACAGACCCTGGAAACCCTCCAGGAAGGCTTCGCCAAGCTCGTCGCCCTGATCGACGAGATCTACCAGCACCTCGGCCGCCAGGACCGTCGTAGCGAGCAGATCGTCGAGGCCCTCACCCAGTTGGCCGACACCACCGCCCGACTGCCCGAGGCCGCCCAGGAGCAATCCAGACAGTTGGGCACCATCGCCGCACAGCTCGAGGCCGGTAACGACCGCGCCCGCCGTTGGGAGGCCGCCATCAGCGATCTCGACCTGCCCCGACTGGCCGAGGCCCAGCGCCAGGCTCTCGACGTCATCGGCTGCAAGCTCGAAAACGCCAAGCAGACCGAAGAGCGCATGCTCCAGACCCTCCACAGCCTGGGCGACGCCCTCGACTCTTGGCAGGAGACCTCGACCGCCTCCACCGCCACTCTCCAGGGTCTCCAGGAGGCCGCCACCCGCCGCGACGAGAACCTCGCCACGCTCATGACCGAGCACAGCCGCCGCTTCACCTGGTTCTTCGTCATTACCCTCGTTATGGCCGTAGCCGCCATCACCATGGGCATCCTGGCCCTGATGCATTAGGACTGCACCCCGAAGTTGTGATGGAAAACACCATGGACGCGAACGAAACGATCCTCAACCTGCTGAACGGCATGGGCAAGTTCGGAGCCTCGGACCTGCACCTCAAGATAGGCTACTCGCCCTACTACCGCGTGGCCGGCCACCTCCGCAAGATCGACATGCCCGCTTTTCAGGACTCCGAGTTCCTCCAGCAGATGTTGTCCTTCCTCGTACCGCCCCAGCGGCGAAAGGAGTACGACGATCGAGGCGATCTCGACTTCTCCTACCGCGGCAGCGCCGGCGACCGTTTCCGCGTCAACGTCTTCCGCGCCAGCGGCGAGATGAACGCCGCCATCCGCCGAGTCCAGAGCGAAATCCCCAGCTTCGAGTCCCTCAACCTCCCGCCCATCTACCAGAAGGTCATCCAGCAGCACGCCGACGGCCTCATTCTGGTCAGCGGAATCACCGGATCGGGCAAGAGCAGCACCCTCGCCTCCATGCTCGAGCACGTCAACGCCAACCGCGCTGTACACATCATCACCATCGAGGACCCCGTCGAGTTCGTCTTCAAGAACAAGAAGGCCATCGTCTCGCAGCGCGAGATCGGCATCGACATCCCCACCTACTCCGAGGCCCTGCGCTACGTCGTCCGGCAGGACCCCGACGTCATCTTCATCGGCGAGATGCGCGACCGCGACACCATGATGGCCGCCATCCAGTCCGCCGAGACCGGCCACCAGGTCCTCGGCTCGATCCACTGCAGCGACGCCGCCC
>DATKXO010000195.1:0-4329 GCA_035528995.1 Phycisphaerae bacterium
CACCGCCGCGATCTTCGTGTACCAGCTACTGCTCCGCTACCACCACCAGCGGGGCGGCAGGAACGGGAACGTTCAGTGGATTCTGGATGCCCTGTAATTGTCGGACAGCCTCGGGCAAGCCGCCAGTGGCACCCGGCGGTAGGACTCGCCTCCGCCTCTACGAAGGTGGAAACTCCGCGCGAACTGAAGTTCGCGGCTCGCTGAAAAAAGGAATCGCACAATGGCGGTCACCCTGAAAGGTCGCAACTTCGTTTCGGTGAAGGACTTCTCGACCGAGGAGATCCGGCAGACGCTCCAGACGGCCGAGCAGCTCAAGCTGGCTCGCTATCGCGGCGAGGACCGGGCGCTGCTGGCCGGCAAGACGCTGGTGATGATCTTCCAGAAGCCCTCGTTGCGGACGCGGGTGTCGTTCGAGGCGGGGATGACCCGGCTGGGCGGCCACGCGATCTATCTGGCCCCGGGCGACATCAAGCTCGGGCAGCGCGAGACGACGGAGGACATCGCCATCGTCGTGTCGCGGATGGCCGACCTGATCATGGCCCGGACGTTCGGGCACGACATCGTGGAGGACCTGGCCCGGCACGCGACCTGTCCGGTGATCAACGGTCTGAGCGACCACGAGCATCCCTGTCAGATTCTGGCCGACCTGCTGACGGTGTACGAGAAGAAGCGGCGGCTGGAAGGTCTGCGGCTGGTGTACCTGGGCGACGGGAACAATGTGGCCCACTCGCTGATGTACGGGGGAGCGCTTACGGGCATGCACGTTACCGTCTGCACCCCGGCGGGTTACGAGCCGAATGCCGAGGTGACGGCCGAGGCGACGCGGATCGGCCAGGCGACCGGGGCCGAGATCGGCGTCACCGGCGACGTTGCCG
Organism: Phycisphaerae bacterium; assembly: GCA_035528995.1. Classification (GTDB taxonomy): domain Bacteria; phylum Planctomycetota; class Phycisphaerae; order UBA1845; family UBA1845; genus DATKXO01. The sequence goes on from DATKXO010000195.1 coordinate 876, forward strand.
CCGCGACCACCGGGGCCGACGTGCTCTACACCGACGTGTGGGCTTCGATGGGGCAGGAGTCGGAGGCCGAGGGGCGCAAGGGTGCGTTTGCGGGCTATCAGATCAACGCCGAGGTCATGAAGCGGGCTAAGCCGGACGCGGTGATTCTGCATTGCCTGCCGGCCCATTACGGCGAGGAGATCGACTACGCGACCTCGCGCCTGCCGAACTCGGCGATCTTCGATCAGGCCGAGAACCGCCTGCACGCGCAGAATGGGCTGATGGTTCTGCTGGCGGGGGCGCGGTAGACGCCGGTCGCGCGGGCACGCTTGCCGAGCGGACTACGGGGTGCGGGCCGGGTCAGTTCTCCTGGTTGACGGCTATCGAGAATGTCGCGTCCGGGAAGTCGTTGGCATCTCTGATAAACAGTGTGAACTCTCCGTACTCCTCGGGGGTGAACGAGCCGAACTCCTGGGCCGAGTTCTTGTCTTCGGCGACGATCTCGACCTGACCGATGGGGACGTCCTCGAATTCGTCCACGTTGACGTTGCCCTGGACGACCCAGAAGTCCGGGTCGGCCAGGTTGACGTTGGCGGTGACGGTGACGTTGACCAGCGATCCGGGGAAGGCCTCGAAGACGAAGGGGAGCCACTCCTCGCCCGGTGGGATGGTCACGCTGGATCGCGCCAGGAGCGAGCGGGTGGAGGGGTTCCCACCGACGTTGCGGACGCTGCACCCGCCGGTGGCCACTGCGATGCCTGCCAGAACGATGCCCAGAGCATGGTATGTCTTCATCTGTTGACTCTCCTTTGGCTTGTCCCGGGCCGGCACCGCGCGCCGGACCGGGGACCCGTGGATGGTTCAGTCTACGCAGTGGTCAGTGTCCGGCAAGGAGCCCGGATGACGGATCGTCGGCTGGCGGCGCCCGGGTTGACCGGTCGTGGCAATGGGCCTACGGTCTGCGTGCCGTCAGGATGGTGAGTCCGGATTGCCAGAGGTCACGCGCCGATGCCGGCCGAGAGCCAGCGAGGGGAATCCCTACTCCAGTTCGTTCGCCTGGTGTGCGTGCTGGCGCTGGCGGTGTTGCCGGCGTGCGAGAGCGCGCTGCCATCGGCCCGGTTGCAGCAGGAGGTGACCCTGCCGGTGCCGGTGTCGGCCAAACAGGCGCCCGATCCGGCACGTCTGACGCGCCAGGACCGGGGCGAGACCCAGCGGCTGTCGCCTCGAACGCTGATTCCGTTGGCGTTCAACCTGCAGCCGGATATCAAGTCGGAATTCGATCGCTTCAAGTCTGAAGAGGCCCGGTACGACTTCTTCTACACCTCGCGCGACGCGCTGACGCCGCGGTTCAACGTGGGCAATGTGCTGGGCGAGTCGCGGGCGGACGAGGGCGTGACCCGGGATCGCGAGCACGTGGCCGAACTGGGCGTGGAAAAACTGTTCTTCGACACGACCGAGGCCGACGTGGCCGTGGGGTACCGATCGGCCGCCACCGATCAGGCCATCGGCGACCACCCGTTCCTGTCGGCCAGCCTGCGTTATCCGCTGTGGGTTTCGCGGCGGAAGCTGGAGCGCACCAGCGAGGACATCTTCCGCCGCAACGAGCTGAACGACGCCCAATTGGACTACATTGAGGAGGTGCGGTCGCGTCTGGAGGGGGCGCTGTTCAAGTTCTACGAGGTGATGGGTCTGGAGCGGGAGCTGAAACACCTGGAGCGCTGGAACAGTGATTTGGAATCGCTGGCCCGGCGAATCGACGAGATCGAGGATCGGGACGTTTCGACGGACCGGCGTCGCGTTGCGGCCGAGATCACCCGGGTCGGCGCCGAGTTCCGCAAACAGACGGGCTGGTACGAGATTCAACTGGCCCGGCTGAAATCGCATTGCGGTCTGCCGTTCCACGTGCGGCTCGAGATGGTGGACGAGCCGTTCAATCCGTTCGAGGGCGCGGCACACGAGGAGCTGTTCCAGGCCAGCATCGCGACGGACCCGGAGATCGCCACGCTGAGAAACGCGCTGCGCAACGCGGAGGTGCAACTCGACCTGGCCCGAAGGGGCAAGTGGGACGTGACGCTGATGCTCAACGGGGAGTCGGGGCTGGAGGGACGGGGTGAGGACGAGGGCGTTTCGGACTGGTCGGTGTCGGCCGGCGTGGAGGTCAGCGCGGTGGACCGCCGCGTGACCGAGAGCCTGGAGCGGCAGGCGCAGGCGAACATTCACCGGTTCGTCCAGGCGATCGCGGCCCGGGAGAACTCGATCTTCGTCGATACGCTGGAGCCGGTGGTGCGGATCGAGACGCTCAGCGCCAGCCGCGATGAACTGATCGCGAACCTGCCGCGGTACCAGGATGATTACGACACCGGCCTGGCGGAGTACCTGGCCAGCCGGCTTGCCATCGACGATTTGCTCAGCCGGCGCGAGACGCTCTTCGGGCAGGAGGAGGAGATCTCGGGGCTGACTTCGCTGGTAGGGTACAACGTGGCCGAGCTGTGCTCCGCGACGGGGAGGTTCTTCGAGCTGCTGGACGGGCCGATCGAGGAGGAGGATGGGTAGAGGCAGCATGTCGCCACATCCATGAATCGCTGCCACCTCGAAGACGTCTTCGAGTTCGCTACCGGGTTCAGCAACTACTGCCGGGAACTCAACCTCACATCACGCGAGTAAGAAACGCAATTCAGCGCATTGCCGGGTGGTCGTGGGCGGTGAAACGCGATCGCGCAAGAGCCGGTGTAACCGATGGGGCGTTCACTTTCGGGCGGCAGGCAAACCCTGTTTTCGCCGCAGCATCGCCGGCTTGCGCGGCTGGCAACGGGCGGGCCGATCCCGTAGACTGAGTGATCGTGCAGCGGACCGCGGTGGGGGCGGCAAACCCATCGGCGGACCCGAGCAAGTCCGAACCCTTGTTCTGAATCAGGCAGGGGGACGCGTCATGGGCGAGCCAGCCAGCGATCGAATGACCGTGCGCTGTCCGTGCGGCGCGAAGCTGAAGGTGCCGCGGACGGCGGCCGGACACCGGGCCAAATGTCCGAAATGTGACCAGGTGTTCGTGGTTCCGACGCCGAAGGCGGCCGGTGCCAAGCCGTCGGCACCGGTTCAGCATGGCGGCGCGGACATGCCGTTGGAGGAGTTGGCCTCGCGACCGCGCTCGGGCGAGGAGGGCCGGACGGTTCCGGTGGCGGGCGAGCCGCGGGCGACGGCGGGGGCCACGTGTCCCGGGTGCGGTGTGGTCTTGCCCCCGGGTGCCGGGCTGTGCGTGATGTGCGGTTACAACGTCGCGGCGGGTCAGGCTTTCCAGGGCGCTGGGGGCAAGAGGTTTTCCCGCGGTGGGCGGCTGGTGAAAGCGGCCGGTCCGCTGCTGCTGGGCACGTTTCTGAGCGGGGTCGGCGCCCTGATCGGCGCGGTGGTGTGGATCGCCGTGGTCGCGATCACCAGTTATGAGCTGGGGCTGATTGCGTGGGGGGTGGGGGTCCTGGCG
>DATKXO010000196.1:0-2199 GCA_035528995.1 Phycisphaerae bacterium
TGGCCTGTACAAGGGCGTGGCAAATGTCTACGGCATCAAGCTCAAGGGCGTCCCGGCTTGGTTCATGCACCGCACGTACCACATGAGCCGAGTTCCCACCTTGAACCGGAAGATGCGCGTGATCGCCGACTGGACGCTGGCTCTGTTCTTCAAGCGAGAAATCGTCTCACTCTGGTCGATGCACGAGCCCTTCAACGAGTTCCAGGCGGCCGCGGCGCCACCGAAGCGCAAGGCACCTCCGACGTCGGCATGACAGCGCGGCGAAAGGCTCGGTTCCCGGCCGACGCCTTAGCCTGGACCTGGCCCGGATGGCGTAACTGGCAGCCGCTGACCACTTAAAATGGTTTGCCGAAAGGCGTGTGGGTTCGAGTCCCACTCCGGGCACCGACTTCTTGGGCCCCCGGTGGTCCCTGAGGGGTACCGGGCTGAAGTTACACCCGAAATGAGTTACCGTTGTCGTGCGGGCCGCTGGCCGGCACTGCTGGATGAGGCACTACCTCACGAAAGGGTCGATCGGTCCGGATGGAATCACGCAACCCCGTCATTACGCGCATGGAGCAGGAAGCCAAGGCGAACGGCGGCTATGCCGGGTTCGGCGCCACCGCTACCGCCACGCAGGCGCCGCCAGTCGGCGCTGACGTCCCGCCGGCGATGCCCATTGAGATGACCCCGGCCGGCCGGCCCATGACGATCAACGACGTCGTGGTGCGCACGGCCACCTTGTTCGTGCCGCTGCTGATCACCGCGTACTTCGCGTGGACGCTGCAGGTCGGTTTCGGCATCGTGATGATCGCGATGTTCGTCGCGCTCGGCCTCGGTTTCTGGGGTGCTCTCTCCAAGACGGTCCGCCCGGTTGTGTTCCTCGCCTATGCCACCGTTGAGGGTGTTGTGGTTGGCGGTTTCAGCTTCTGGATGCAGGAGTATGTCAACCAGAGCCAGTGGGCAGCTGGAAACCCCGACCCACCCAACATCGTCATGCAGGCGGTCCTCGGAACCCTGGCTGCCTTCGCCGCCATGCTCTTCCTCTACGGCACCCGCATCATCAAGGTCACCGGCCGCTTCAAGAAGATGATGATGATCGCCTTCTTGGCGTACTTCGGAATCGCCATTGCCAGCCTGGTCGGAGCGCTCTTCGGCCTCGGCGACGGCTGGGGCTTCTACGGCATGGACGGCCTTGGCATCTTGCTCTGTGTGGCTGGCGTTGCGCTCGCGTCGTTCTCGCTGGTTCTCGACTTCGACGCGATCGAGACTGGCATCAAATTGGGCCTGCCGGAGCGTGAGTCGTGGCGCGCTGCCTTCGGCCTTACGGTCACTCTCGTGTGGCTCTACCTTGAGCTGCTTCGCCTGTTGGCGATCCTGAACCGCAGCTAGACCGACCACCTCTGCACCGCAAAGAGGCCGCCGAACCGTTCACACGGTCGGCGGCCTCTTCGTCTGTGGGCCGGGTTCTGCCGTAGCTACTTGGCGCGTCGTGCGGCCCGGACTTTGTCGTACTCGTGGACGACGGCTGTGGCGTAGCTGTGCGGGATCTCATGTTCGTCCTGGAGCCAATGGACGCGCTCCTCGAAGCGAGTCAGCGAAGGGCCGTCCTGCACCACCTGGAACCACTCGTCGATCGGTTTTCCGGTTGCCTGGGGCAGCCGGGCGACCAAGTTCGCGTGGGTCTCTTCGGAGTGGTGCAGAGATGACATGGCAACTCCCAGTGCTCGAGGAAAGCGTGGCTCTACCGTGCCCCAGCCAAGCCCGCGCCGCAAGACCCGAAAGGTCCCGAGATAACGTGCCACGGTGGCCCAGACCGACGACGACCGAGTGGCACTCGACCGCCTCTGCGATCGACTGCGTTCGGCCACCGAAGCGCGGCTGGTCCGCCCCGACCAGCGTCTGGATGGGGCGTCGGCGGCCGAGACCGTGCACCGGGCCGCCGTCTGGGCGGCCACGTGTCAAGGCCTGGGCAGCGAAGTGCCACGGCTCCACCCGCTGGCCAGCGGTGACCAGCTGGCGGTCATCGGCCGGGACTTCCTCGACTGGGCGGCTGAAGGACGCGACCGAGCGGAGGAACTGATCGAGTGGCGGGAGTGGGTCGGGCTGCTCCGCGCCTCGATCTAGCCGGTCCTAGTGATCACTGGTGGCTGGTGAAGGGGATCGCCGGAGACGGAGAAGCCCTCTGACCCGCGAGCCACGCGCTCCGCTCACCTCGGC
>DATKXO010000197.1:0-3330 GCA_035528995.1 Phycisphaerae bacterium
GAACCCGCGCATCTACAAGGGTGTCAACATCCAGTACGACGCGGTGCTGAACAAGGTCGGCTACCACTACCCGCAGCAGCGCATCATCGCGCTGTGGCAGGACGCGGTGCCGATCATCACCAAGCAGAAGCCCGGCGAGCCCTTCGTGCTGCGGACCAACACCATGGACTGCGCGGTCTACCACCACTCCAACCTCGTTCCGGAAGTGTACGAGCTCGACGACTACCAGGTGCGCACGCCGACCGACATCATTGGGCAGCACATCCATCTGCCCAAATGGGACCTGACCACCGCGGACGGGTCGGCCAACGGCTGGAACTACGAGGACGGCACGCTCTCCCCCGGCTCGGTACGCGAGCGGATCCATGCGCTGAACGACTTCCTGGCTGCGGCCCCGGGAGTGCATACACACCTGCAGAAAATCGGTCCCGACCTGGTGCCGGTGACGCCGGTGCTGGCGGCCCAACCCCACCCGTACTTCAACACCGTGGCGCCCCCGGAGCTTGCCCCCCTGTGGATGGGCGCCCGCACCACGATCCAGCGCTGGTTCTTCGACCCGGTGGTGAACACCGAAGGCGAGGACCGGGGCCTGGGGATCATCTTCACCCACGACCACTACGGTCCTTCCACGCACCAGCAGATCGGCCTGTATGCGACGGTGCTTACCGAGCCGGTGGGCTCGACCTGGCGGCACAACGAGACCGGCCAGCAGCTCGGTCAGGATCCGGTGACCGGAAACCAGCAGCCCGGGCGCATCGACGGCGGTCCCACCTCCTGGCAGGCGGCGATCCTGCCGCCGACAGGCGAGCCGTTCCGCGAGTTCTACTTCGAGTACACCGACTTCCAGCACGCCTACGAGGCCGGCGTCTACGTCGGCGCGGGTCACTTAGGTGAGCCTCTCCCGGGTGCCGGGCCGGATCCGGCGCCAATGGCGGTCCTGAACGCCGGCAATCCCCTGTTCGGCGGGAACCCCGCGAACGCGTTCCGGTTCGCGATCAACCCGCCGGGGCGGCTGCAGATCGCCCCGGTCTTCCCGGACCTCGTCCTGGAGGTGGCAAACACCGCGATCGATCCGCTGAACAACTTCTGCCCGTTGCGTCCCTGCCCGACGGCCATCGACGTGCAGGACCCCGGCATGTTCTCGGTCAACTACCGCAACGAGCCGGTCGCCCTGCGGGTTTACGATCCCACCATTGTCGGGCCGGACGGCATTCTTGGAACACAGGCCACCGGCTTGAAGGGGGACCTGGCCTTCGCGCTCCAGACGCGAGTCGACCGGGCCATCCCCGCTCTGAATATCCAGCCGCCGGCGGGCCATTCCATCAACGGGACCGTCTTCCCGCCGCCGATCAACTTCGCGGGAGTCGCTCCCGGCGACCCGTTCACTCCGATGATGCGTTCCTTCGCCGGCGACCTGGTGCGGGTGAAGCAGCAGGCGGGCGGAGACGAGGAGGAGCACAACTCCACGATCCACGGCATGAAGTGGCTGAATACGGGCGGCGGCCACGGCAGGGGGGTCAACTCCGGCTGGCGCGCTGCCCAGGCGGGGGGAATCTCCGAGCAGTTCACGCTGACCACGCCGGTCCTGCCGTTTTCGGGGAACACCCGCCAGGATTTCATCGACTACGCCTACAGCATGGACGCCTCCCAGGACGGGTGGTGGAGCGGCATGTGGGGAATCCTGCGGGCGTATGAGACCGACCGCACCGACCTCTACAAGCTTCCCACCTCGGTGGTGCCTTTGACGCTGGCGAACGGTGGTGAGTTCAACGGCGTGTGCCCGATCGGCGCGCCGGTCACGCAATACGACATCTCCGCGGTGCTTGCAAACAGGGTCCTGCCGGTGAACGATAATGTCATTATCCAGGACATCTGTCCCGGGCCGGACTGCGTCGGGGCGGGACATGCGGGTGTGGCGCCAAGCGACAACGGTCGCACGCTCGTCTACAACCCGCGCACCGACATCGTGGGCGGACAGACCATCATCGATCCGGAAACCGGGTTGGAGGTCACCCTGCCGACGCGCCAAGGTCCGATCCACGACCCGACGGCGATTCTATACGTGCGCACCGACGATCTGGAGCCGATCAACCCGGGTGTTATCGCCTGCACGGCCTTCGGGCTCGGGGTTCGCAACCCGCTGTGCCCGGCCACACTGAAGACCACGGTGCCGGTGGAGCCGCTGGTGATGCGCGCCAGGGCGGGCGACTGTATCGAGGTGACCCTCCGGAACCGTCTGCCTCTGGCGGTGAATATGGTGAATCTCCCCACACTGTCGAGCCTCCTGGGCGTCGTGAAGCGCGACCGGTTAGCGGCAGCAGGGTCGACAACCTTCCAGACCAACCTGATCAAACCGTCGAGTTTCGCAGGTCTCCACCCGCAGCTCATAACCTACGACACGAGCCGCGACGACGGAACGGTGATCGGACAGAACACGTCCGGCGTTCTCAACCCGTATTCCGGCGTCACCCCGCCAGGATTGACGGAGAACGTTCGCTGGTACGCGGGGGACCTCAAGGCCACGAGGGAAGGAAACGCGTATACCCTTACGGCCACCCCGGTGGAGTTCGGAACCAGCAACATCCAGGCGGCTGACCAGATCGCGCAGGGGATGAAGTCCCTGGTCGGTCAGCTGATCATCGAGCCGGTGAACTCCGTTTGGACGGAGGACGCCGACGATCCCGCAAGGCCCAACACGCGCACTGCCGCGACCGTCACCGGGCCTGGCGGCACCTTCCGCGAATTCTCCGTGGTCATCACCAAGGGGAACACCCAGTACTATTCCGACAGCTCGCCGGTGGAGCACCTAAACGGCGAGGGGGTGGGGATCCCCGAGGACCCGCAGGAAGCCTCGGGAATGGCGATCAACTACGGCATCGAGCCGATGTGGTTCCGTCTCGGGATCCTGCCGAACTCGCCGTTTGGCAACGACCTTACGCCGGCGAGCTTCGGTGAGCAGACGCAGTTCGACCTGTTCAGCAACGCAAGGCTGCGGCCCACCGGCAGCCCGGTCGTGGGACCGATCGGCGAACCGGCGACGCCGGTGTTCGAGGCCAATGCGGGTCAGCCGTTCCGCATGCGGCTAGGCGTCCCGCACGGCACCAACCGGGGCACGACGTTCCAGCTGCACGGGCACGGCTGGCAGCGCGACCCATACGTCTGCGTGGACGGGGCGGGCGTTCCCACGACCAAGGACGGGCTGGTGGGGCGTTGCGCGACCACCGATCTCGGTTCGACCGGCATCGGCCACAACCCGCTGGGCAGGTACGTGGGCGCCCAGGAGAGCATCAACGCCCCGACCCACTTCGATATCGTCGTGGCCAGCGCGGG
>DATKXO010000198.1:0-23643 GCA_035528995.1 Phycisphaerae bacterium
CCGCCGCCGAAACGGCGGAGGCCCGTTTGCCCCCGGCGAACGGGCAAGCGAACCGCCCCGGATACCCCTCCCGATGGGGGCGGTTCGCCGGCCGCGTGGACCAGGTGTTGCTCGACGAGCCGGGTGCCTGCTTCCCCGACCCCAGCGACGTGGCCGTGACGCCCGACGGCCGCCTCGCCCTTGTCACCAGCGCCAGCTCGGACCGCGTGGCCGTGGTGGACGTGGCGAAGCTCCTCGCCATCCTCGAGGCCGCCACGGACTCCGACCGCCAGCACGTCCTCCCCAACCACCTGGGCAAGGCCACGGAGTTTGTGACCAAGCACATCCCCACCGGCATCAGCCCGCGCGGCATCGTCGTCACGCCCGACGGGAAGGAAGCCTTCGTGGCCAATGCGCTCGACGACTCGCTCACCGTCATCAATCTCGCGACCCTCGAGCCGTGCGCCCAGATCGATCTCGGCGGGCCGAAGGAGACCACGCGCGCCCGCCTCGGCGAGCGCCTCTTCCACAGCGCCCGCAAGACCTTTCACCGCCAGTTCTCGTGCCACTCCTGTCACCCCGATGGCCACGTGGACGGCTTGACCTACGACATCGAGCCCGACGGCATCGGCTGCGACCCCGTGGACAACCGCACCCTGCGCGGCATCCTCGACACCGCGCCCTTCAAGTGGACGGGCAAGAACCCCAGCCTGCCCCGTCAGTGCGGCGCCCGCCTCGCCGTGTTCTTCACCCGCATCCAGCCCTTCACTCCCGACGAGGTGGCGGCCCTCGAGGAATACATCTGCACCATCCCTCGCCCGCCCAACCGCCATCGCCCGCTGGGCGCCGAGCTCACCCCTGCCCAGCGCCGCGGCAAGGTCCTGTTCGAGCGCACCCGCACCAATGACGGGCGCCTTATCCCCAAGGACCAGCGCTGCGTCACCTGCCACTTCCCGCCCCTCTACACCGACCGTCGGAGCCACGACGTGGGAACCGCCATGCGCCTCGACCGCTCGGGCCTCCTCGACACGCCGCACCTCACCAACATCTACGACTCGGCCCCCTACCTGCACAACGGCATCGCCGAGACGCTCGAGGAGATCTGGACGCGGTTCAATCCCTACGACCTGCACGGCGTGACCAACGACATGACCAAGGATCAGTTGAACGACCTCATGGAGTATGTCAAGACGCTCTGACCCCGGTGGAGAGGCCGAGCCATGTGCCCGTTCGGAAGCCGACTCGTGATTGTGGCCCTGATCCTGGGCGGACTCCTCGCCTGCGCGATCCCAGCACCGGCCGAAGACGATCTCGCAACGACGCCGAGCCCGTCCGCCGAACCAATCGGCATGCCCTACATCTACACCGAGTGGGAGCAGTTCACCACGAAGGACGGCCTGCCCAACGACCACATCTTTGCCGTCAAGGTGGACGGCGACCGCGTGTGGATCGGCACCGAGAACGGCCTGGCCTGCCTGGACAAGAAGACCCGCAAGATCCGCTCCTGGGGCGAGGATGACGGCCTGCCCTGGCGCGTGGTCGCGGCCATCGACGTGCAGCCCAAGACCGGCGACGTGTGGCTCGGCCTGTTCGGCGGAGGAATGGCCAGATTCAGTGGCGGCCTGGGCCGCTTCAGTGGCGGGCGGTTCGATCACTGGCACCAGCTCAACAGCGGACTGGTCAACGACGTGGTCTACGGCGTAGCCGTCGAGCACGACAACATCTGGGCCGCCACCACCGCCGGCGCCAGCCGCTACAACACCGTCACCGGCGAGTGGTCCATCTTCACCGAGAAGAACGCCCCCATGGAGGAGATCTGGAACTACGGCGTCTGCTACGCCGACGGGCTGGTATACTTGGGCGTCTGGGGCAGCGGGGTCCTGGAATACAATGTCGAACGCGGCACCTGGAAGGACTACCTCGACCCCGACGGCGAGATGGAGATAGACCTCTACCGCGACGACGGGATCGTCCACGTGATCACCACCGGTGTCAGTTACGTCGACAAGGTGCTCTGGGCCACGACCTACTTCGGCGCCTCACGCTACGACGGCCGGCACTGGCGCGGGTACCTGGCCCATGACTGCGGCCTGCCCAGCGACTTCAACAACGCCGTCAAGGGCCGCACCGCCAACGAAGCCTGGTTCGGTACGGACAAAGGCCTGGGCGTCTTGGCGGATTTCGAGACCGACACCTGGGTCACCTACACCACGGATCACAACGCCGGCAAGGGCAAGGCCGTCGTGCAGCGGGGCACCGAGGTCCTGGCCGAGATCGACACGCCGCCCAATGTCCCTCACAACTATGTGTTGTGGGTCGAGTTCGACGGCGACGATGCCTGGATCGCCACGTCCAAGGGTCTGGGCCACGCCATCGGGCGTGGGTATTACGCCGGCTTGCGCCCGCGGAAGGGTTCCGGTGTTCGCAAGAACGAGAAGTGATCTTTCGGCGCACAGCACCGTTCTGGAGGTGAAGGCCATGAATACCGCGCGACTCACAACGGCCATCGTCTTGGCGTTCAGCGTTTGCCTTGGATTTTCCTGGTACTCGTCGGCGGCCGCGGCCGACGAACCCGCCACCGAGACCGAAACGAACGCCGCACCCGAAACCGATCCGGCCGACCGCGCCGACCTCCGGCGCCTTCTCGAGGTCATCGACGTCGGTCCCTACGAAGTGCCCAAGCTGGCTCTCAAGAAGGACCACAACTACGCCTTCTCGTCCACCGACGTGGAGCCTTTCCGGCACGTCACGCCCTTCAAGGAGCACTTTCTCGAGCAGATGGAATACACCGGCCCAGGCCGGGCCATCCCCGAGCCCGACCACCTCGACACGGTCAAGATCGGCTTCATCGGCCCGATCATGGGCACGGTCTCGGTGGCCACCGGCGGCAAGAGCCACGAGGAGTCGCTGGGCATCCCCATGCTCCGCGGTGCACAGTTGGCCATCCAGCAGGCCAACGAACGCGGCGGTTACCTCAAACGCGGCCTGCCCTTCGAGCTGGTCATCTCCAACGACAACGGCCTGTGGGGCGCCTCGGGCAACGAGATCATAAAGCTGGCCTACAAGGACAAGGTCTGGGCCATCCTCGGCACCATCGACGGGGCCAACAGCCACATCGCCATCCGCGTCGCCCTCAAGGCCGAGATCGCCATGATGAACAGCGGCGACACCGATCCAACATTCATCGAGACCAACATCCCCTGGGTCTTCCGCTGCATCGGCGACGACCGACAGATGGGCTACCTCCTGCTCGACTACCTCTACCGCAAGCAGGGCTACACCCGCATAGGCATCATCCGGGCCTCCAACCGCTACGGGCGCTTCGGCGTCCGCGAGATCATGGACGGCAGTCGGCGCCTGGGCCACCCGGTCATTCTCGAGATGGCCTACCAGGTCGGCGCCGGCGACTACGCCCTGCAGCTCCAGCGACTCAAGGACAGCGACGTCCAGGCCATCGTCCACTGGGGCGACGCCGAGGACGGGGCCGCCATCCTCAATCAGATGCGCAAGATGGGCATGCAGCAGCCCTACTACGGATGCGACCGCCACGTCTGCGATGAGTTCCTGGCGATAGCCGGCCCCAATGCCGAGGGCGTCGTGTGCGCCTATCCCTGGAACCCGACCAGGCCCGACGAGGATTGCCAGGCCTTTCGCCGCGAGTACCGCGAGCGATTCGGCGCCGACCCGGAGACCTACGCCGCCCACGCCTACGACGGAACGAACATGCTCATCTGGGCCATTCAGACCGCCGGCCTCAACCGGGCCAAGATTCGCGACGTGCTCGCCCACCGGGCCAAGCCCTACAAGGGCGCGACCGGCCCCATTCCCTTGAGCGCCAGCCTGGACGACCTCGGCGAGGTGTACCTCGCCCGGGTAGAGAACGGCCGCTGGATACTCCGCTCGCGCCGGGACCTCGACATCCCCCGCGGCACCATCGCCCCCCGCGACCGCGTCAGCCGAAAAACCGCCGCCGCGGAGTAGCCCGGAAACTGGGTCTCGGCGAAAGAGCATGTGCCGCCCTCACAATCATACGTACCAACTCCCAATGACACGGGTCATGTCTTGCGGCTTTGCTCTGATCGCGGCAGGCACCACGCTGGTAAGCGGCTGCGCTCTGTCTGGCGACAGGACTGCAAGCACGCAGACGCGTGTCGAACCGCCCCGCTCCCAGGCTCGAGAGCCGTACTTCAACGCACGTTCACACACGGCCGAATACGCCGGTCCCGGCCGCGACGAGCCACCGCCGCAGAACATCAACGAGGTCAGGATCGGATGGTTCGGACCCGCCGATCTCACGCACCCGACGGCTGGGCAGATGTGGGCCGCAGCCACCATGGCCGTCGATGAGGCCAACGAAGCCGGCGGCTGCAACGGTCTCCCCTTCCGTCTGGTCCCCGCCTGGTCGGAAAACCCGTGGGGCACCGGCATCAGGGACGTCACTCGCCTCGTCTACGATGAAAAGGTGTGGGCCATCGTCGGCGGTCCCAACGGCCCCTCCGCCCATCTCGTCGAGCAGGTAGTGGCCAAGGCCCGCCTGACGTACATCAGTCCGGTCAGCACCGACAAGACCGCCAACCTCGCCAACGTGCCCTGGATCTTCTCCTGCGCGCCGGGTGACCACCTCCTGGCACCCATTCTTGCCGACGCGCTGGTTTCGCAGGCGGCCGGCGCAGGTTTCGCCGTCGTCTCCTGCACCGACCACGACTCGCGCGTACTGACCACAGAGCTGTTGAACGCCTGCAACCGACTCGGCGCCTTTCCCATCCTGCACGTCGAGTTCAACCCCGGCGCCGCCGACTTCGACGCACACATCGAACGGCTGCGCCAGGCGCAACCCGGTGCCGTCGCCCTGATCGCCGGCCCCCGGGACTCCGCCCGGTCTCTGATCGCCATGCGTCGGGCGGGATTAGACATGCCCGTCCTCGGCGGCCCCGCCATGGGCAGACGGCTCTTCGCCGAAACCGCCGCCGAGTCCGCCGAAGGTGTTTTGTTCCCGTTGATCTGGCACCCGTCGGCCGCCGGAGATCGGCCGGACGGATTCGCCCGGCGGTTCGAGCGGAGCTTCGGCTTCGCGCCGGATTACACGGCCGCCTGTACCTATGACGCGGTCCGCCTGCTGATCGACGCCGTCCACACCGCCGGCCTCAACCGCGCCCGCATCCGTGACGCCGTCCGCGCCCTGTCGCCATGGCCCGGCGTCACCGGTCCCATCAACTGGGACCCCACCGGCCAGAACGACCGTCCCGCCGCCCTGGGCATGCTCCGACGAGGACAAGTGGTACCCATGCCGCAGCCGAAGCCGGGCGCAGGGCCAGGCGCTCAGGTCGCTTCGCCCGCTGCCCGTTGAACGCACCCGTGAGCGGACTTGCCCGCTTCATCCTGGCCGACTCTGGAATCCAAGTTGGAACGCTCGCAATTCTCCCCGAAATCCGGTATGGTCCCTCTGTTGCCGGGCACCGGCGTAGTCGCATAAAGCTGCTCTGGAGGGATTCGCGCGATTGCCGTCCCGCTCAGCCTGCATAAGCCAGAGGTGGGCACCCTAGGGAGACCAGATGCTGGGTCCACAGACGACTATTCTGATCACCGGCGTCACCGGCCTGATCGGCGGCGAGCTGGTTCGACGACTGGTCCGCTGCGGTGTCGGCAAGATCTTCTGTCTGATTCGGCCCACGCCGGAGGCGACGGCCACCGAACGACTGGTCCAACGCCTGCGGCGCAGCGGAGACCTTGATCTGCTCGAGGGCACCGCGAGCCTCCAGGCCGTCGCCGGTGATGTCACCCTTCCCCGCTTCGGTCTCTCCGTGGGCGACGCCGCCCTGGTCGCCGATTCGGTCAACATGGTCATTCACTGCGCCTCGGAGCTGTCCTTCATCCGGGACGTGAGTTGCCGACAGACCAACGTCGTCGGAATGCAGAACCTCATCGAGCTGGTCCGTGACTACCGGCGGTCTCCGCTGATCGTTCACGTCAGCACGGCCACCATCTGCGGCAGCGTCTCGCATCAGTGCGTGACCGAAGAGGACAGCGACGACCCCGACGTCGACCACTTCAACGAGTACACCCGCTCGAAGGCGGCCGCCGAGCGCGTCCTGCGCGAGTCCGGGCTGCCGGCCCTGGTCCTGCGCCCCTCCATCGTCCTCAGCGCCGAGCTGCCTTCCGAGGATTTCGCCAAGGCCATCCTCTGGTTCCTGCCGCTGCTCAACGAGTTCGACGCCGTGCCCGTCGATCCCGCCTCCAGGGTGGACGTGGTCCCGGTCTCGTTCGTGGCCGACTCGATGATCCGGCTGCTGCAGGCGCCGACCCGTGCCTACGACTGCTACCACGTCTCCGCCGGGCCGGCCGGTGCCCTCCGCTGCGGCGACGTCGGCCGATACCTCGACGAGTTCTACCAAAGAGCCAATCCCATCCTGCCCGTGCCTCCCGACCAATGGACGCGGCAGATTCACCGCCGGTACGTGGCTACCCGAACCCAGCGCAAGCTCTTCGCCACCCTCAAGCACTACCTGCCCTTCCTCAACATGGACGTGGTCTACGACAACACTCGCCTGCGCAACGAGTTGGGTGGCGGCCCGCTGGTGATCCCGCCGATTACGGACTATCTGGGCGGCCTGCTCCGCCTGGTCACGCCCGAACTCAAAGTCGACGGGGCGGTGTCCCTGGAGCGCATCCCGGTCTAGAATGACGACGGCGCGGCGCAGGCCGTCGCGTCGAACTGTGGCGCGGTGTCTGGGCCGGGCGGGCTGAAAGCCTGCCGCTCAGCCATGGGACCGAGATCGGAATCGCGGCGCGGAGCCGGAATCTCGGTCCGGAGTCCCCACAAAGCCAAGGAACCGTCTCGGGCGAGGACCCTGCGTGGACCTTTTCGGTTGGTTGTTGCTCCTGGCGGCCGCGGGCGCGGTGTGGGCCTTCGCGGTCTGGGTCAACGGGCGCCGAATTCGGGCCTGCGACGGCAGCGGCGACGTCGATGGCGGCATCGTCGTCTTCGTCGAGGCCGTTCGCTGGCTGTTCATCGTCTGGGGTTTCACGCGGTTCTGCCGAGGGCTGCGCCGCGGCGGGTGCGCCCACCAGGTCCGGCTCTTTCGGTGGTGCGGCTGGGCCGGTGCCCTCCTGGTCCTGCCCGACTATCTGCGCCGCGACCGCCTGGCCGGGAAGGCCCGCCGACTCGCCCGCTTCCTCGACGACCTGACCGATCGGCACCCCGGGCGCCCCATCCACCTGGTCGGCTATTCCACCGGCGTCTTCCTCGTCCTGGAGGCCCTCAAGCGCGTCAATCACCCGAGCCGCATCGGCCAGGTCATCCTGCTGGCCGGTGCCCTTTCCCCCGACTACGGCACCCATGAGCTGAGCGACCGCGTCGGCCGCCTGCACAACTTCTATTCCTATCGCGACTGCCTGCTCAACGGCCTGGCCCCGCTGCTCTTCGGCTGCAACGACGGCCGCTGGTCCCTCGCCTGCGGCATGGTCGGCTTCCGCCCGACCGGCGCCCAATCCCGCCCCGACTTCGTCCGCCAATACCCCTGGTCCGCCTCGGCCATCCGCCTCGGCTACTGGGGCGACCACTTCTCCATCACCGCCCCGGCCTTCGTAGCCGAAAGAATCGCCCCGCTCCTGACCGCCTCCTGATACCAGTTGCAGGATGAGCTTGCCGATCCCCGAGCCGCGGCCCGAACCCGTCCCGACGATGTCGGGAGGCCGCGCGGCCGACAACGCAACAGAGGCGCCGACTTGGTGGGGATCGAATCGGCATGAACAGACTGGAAGGGGTATGAGATCCAGCAAGACCCCGCCCATACCTGCCCGCCTTGAGGCAGGTCGGCGACGACCTTCGTTGAGCTGGTTCCTCCGGCGCCCGCTTCTTCTCCCGAATGCACCGTCGAACTGGAGGATCCTCGCGTGAGGAACTCGACCAGCCCGAACTGCCCTGGGAGCCATAAACCAAACCGGAAGATGATCCATTTCGGTCTTGAGCAGACCGGGATCAGGGGGTATACATGCGCCCATGTTGCCCGTCGACGGTCGGCCCACGGGCTCCCGGCGTTCCGGGATGACTCCGCGAAATGGGCCAAAAGCGTCTGACCGCCGGTCGGAATAGGCGCAATGGAGGGCCAACATGAGTCGCCAGGCGACCCCCGCCCCCGGGCCCGCGCCGCCGCCCCTCGCGGAATCAAATTTCCTATCAGTCATGCGATAGGATTGAAGGTCGATAAGAGTCGTGAGGTAGGTCAAGGATGGCTAAGAAGAAGTACAGCGTTGTTTCTCTTTTCTCTGGAGCGATGGGCCTCGATCTTGGCCTTGAGCAGACGGAACGGTTTCGAGTTCTCGCCTGCGTCGAAGTTGAACCCGCCTTCTGCGACACAATTCGAGCGAACCAGCGAGCAGGCAATCTCTCCAAGCGGCTTAAGGTCTATCAGACCGACATCAACGACCTTGATCCATCCACGCTGATGGACGAACTGGGCCTTAAACCGGGTGACCTTGACTTGCTGGCAGGGGGGCCGCCTTGTCAGTCCTTCAGCACCGCAGGACGCCGACGGACAACCCAAGACCCACGAGGAACCTTGCTCTGGCAGTTTCTCCGCTTCGTCGAAGTGATGAAACCCAAGTTCTTCTTGATAGAGAACGTCCGAGGACTTATCTCCGCTGCCCTTAATCACCGGCCCATTGCTGAACGTCCCCACAAAGGTGGGCCTCCGCTCGCCGCTGACGAACAACCCGGTTCTGTCGTCCGTCGATTCTCCGATGATTTGCAGGGCATTCTTGACGCAGCCTACCACATGGACTGCTTTGAGGTGAATGCCGTCAACTATGGAGCACCGCAACTTCGAGAACGGGCGCTGTTCATCGGCAATCGCTACAACGCCGTAGTCAACTTCCCGGACCCGACCCACGGCGTCGAGGACGACCCCGACCGTGAGCAATCGCTATTCGCTGACCTTGAGACTCCGCTCACGCCATGGGCAACACTTCGGGAGGCTATCGGAGACCTCTCTGAGTCCGATCCTGTCATTATGGACTTCAGTCCCCGCAAGAAGAAGTATCTCAGCATGGTGCCTCCCGGTTCCAACTGGAGGAGTCTGCCTACCGATTTGCAGAAAGAGTCGATGGGGCGTGCTTGGTTCGCAAAAGGTGGGCGCTCGGGGTGGTGGAGACGCTTAACTTTCGATTTGCCTTGCCCTACGCTTGTCACAATGCCGAACCACGCAAGCACGTCCTTATGTCATCCGACCGAGACTCGGGCATTGACCCTTCGTGAGTATGCTCACATTCAGGAGTTCCCAACTGACTGGCAAGTCTGCGGAACGCCCTCAGAGCAGTATGCTCAGATCGGCAATGCAGTCCCCGTCAGATTAGGGACGGTTGCTGGCGAGACAATTGCCGAACAGTTGCACGTGCTTCGCTCTCGCAAGTGGGTCGGTTATCCCAACAAACCTCAGGCATGCCGGATTATCTACGTCCAATCCCACGTCAGAACAAGGCAGTGGTTCAAATCGGGTGAGACCTTCGTTTGGGATGATGGCGGCAGCAACGGGAATGCTGCCTATTCCAGGCCCAAGACCAAGCGGCGCGCGCAGGCGCTATAGAAGGAGTGTCAAGCATGGGCAGGGGACATCCCGGATTGCCAAGAGTCAGTGCCTACTCGATTTCCAAGACCGCCCTACTATCGGCGTTACAGGACATTGATAGCGACAACGATGCCAGGCAGCGTATTCTTACTATGGAAACCGAGTTTCGGCAACGGATAACCCAGCACGTACAGTCCCTCCCGATGGCGAACGCTTCGTTTGCCAAGTTTAGAACGAGTCCGTTTGTCCTGCTGTTTCAGTGCCTGAAGAAGCAATACAAGCATATCTACGAAATCGAAGCCGATATTCTTCCCGCAAAGGTTTTCTCCTCGATGGAGACCTCTGCGGGGCGCATGGTCGAGGCCGTGGTCTTACCGATTTACTCCTGGGAATGCGTCGAGAGTAAAATGCACTCCACGGACTCAGTCCTTGATGGTCGTTCCAAGAAGCCCGGTGAGTTGCGCCTGGCGACCCTGAAGAGTGGGCCAATATGTCTAAACGATGAAATGAGTAAGGACATTGCGGAAGATATCATTGCCAACGCAGTAGGTTGGGCACGAGAGGCGGCTGTTGACCAGATTGACTTCACCTACGGCGTCTTGTACGGAACAAAGAAGCAGTCGCATAAGAAGGACTGGCATATCCTGCGGAATATCTGCGAGAAGCTACGGGACGAAGCCATCGTCACCCCTGCAACTGGCAGGTGGAACTGCGCTTTCCAACTTGACGGCATAGACGTGGAGGTGACTGTCCGAGTTGGCTGCGAGTTGTGGGATTACATCGCTGACCGAGAGCATGGTTTCGTGGAGGTGTGTGTCGCTTTGATACGGGCATGCGTTACGCCCAGTGATGCTGACCCGAAGGATTACGAGTATACGATCTCCGACCTGCGGGACATCATTTCGCTTGATGTCGTTCCTGATGAGTTCAACGTGGGCATACTGCAACGAAGTCAACTTGAGTGGTTGTTCTTTGTTGCTCGGCACTTCTGCGACTCATTGAGAGACGGTTAGGCGGGCGAGTTGTTCGGATAGTACGCATGGAAACGGCGCTCCGCAAAAAGCTTCCAGGCGGTCAGTTTAAGAGCGTCTCGGCGAAGCGCTCTCGGGCGATGTCCGCCGTGAGGGGAAGCAACAACAAGACAACCGAGCGGCGTTGTCGGTCAGCGCTGGTGGGGGCAGGTATCAGGGGGTGGAGAGTGCGGCCGAAAGGCCTGATTGGAAACCCTGACTTCTTGTTTCCGGACTTACGCATCGCCTTGTTTGTCGATGGCTGCTTTTGGCATGGTTGCGAGCGATGCGGTCACATACCAAGGGCAAATCAATCATTTTGGAAGGCGAAGATCAAGCGCAACATCGAACGAGATGTGGAAACGACCAAACGACTTGAGCAGCATGGCTACAGAGTCATTCGCCTTTGGGAGCATGAGCTTAGGGACAACATCCACGCTTGCATCGCAAGGGTTGCCGCAGCTATTGGGGCAGAAAATGTGTCAGGAAGAATGTCGTGACCTCGCCGGCGGTTCCGGTGGAATCTGGGCATGGGACGCCCACCACGCATCAGGGAGCCGGGTCTAGCGTATCACGTCCTGAATCGGCGTGTGATGCGTCTGCCTCCGTTTCTCAAAGACGACCACGGACGCCCCCCGCGGCTGATCGCCGCTGATCCCACGCCGAATCGCCCGCCGCCGACCCAAAAACAGCTCTGCACGCTCCCCGGAAGGACACCGCTTGCTTTGCGTGCTGGGTCACGTCCGCCGGCAACGAACTTGGCCCGTTCAGCGGCGTTCCCCAAACCTACGGCTCAAGTCGCGTGTTGTATTGTCGGTGGGACTCCCTGGCGCGGTCGTCGTCGGGAAACCGCTCCGACGCCGGATACGGGTAGCTGGAGTAGAAAAGGTGTCAGGAAGATTTTCTTGATCTCGCCGGCGGTTCGGGTGGAATCTGGGCATGGGGCGGCCGCCACGCATCACGGATCCGGGTCTTGCGCATCACGTCCTGAATCGGCCTGTGATGCGTCTGCCTCTGTTTTTCAAAGACGACCACGGACGCCCCCCCCGACTGATCGCCGCTGATCCCACGCCGAATCGGCCGCCGCGGACAAACAAACAGCTCTGCACGCTCCCCGGAAGGACACCGCTTCCTTTGCGTGGTGGGTGACGTCCGCCGGCAACGAAGTTCACCCACTCAGCGGCGTTCCCCAGACCTACGGCTCGAGTCGCGTGTTGAATTGTCGGTGGGACTCCCTGGCGCCGTCGTCGTCGGGAAAACGCTCCGACGCCGGATACGGGTAGCTGCTCATCTTCGCAAACGGCAGCGGCTCCACCGTATCCGGTTCGGCCGTGTACAGGTCCATGTCCTTGCAGTAGGCGTGCGAGACCAGGATGAAGCTCCGAGCCTGCCCCGCGGCCACCGGCGGCAGCGCCCGGGCGTCGAACCGCAGTGCGATCTCATCGCCCGTGCCCAGAATCACGTACCGATCGTCGAACACCGACAGCAGCCCCTCGACCCGCCCGTACCGCGTGTACGCACCGCCCGGCATCTTGAACGACGACGTCGGCTCGATCGTGCCGTACGTGTAGATGGTCGGATGCCGGCCGTCGGGTGAGTATTCCAACGGGAAGCCCAGCCGCCGCAGGTCGGCCGACGCCATCGGCACCGTGCGGATCGCAAAACCGTCGGTCCCGCGGTCGGCCGCGATGAACACCCGGTCGTAGTAGATCTCGAGGTTAGTCGTGATTCGCAGCACGCAGTCGCCGCCCGCCAGCTTGCCGGTGACGTCGATCGTGATCGTCCGCCCGATCCCGCCCGGAGCCCCGGCGTCGGGAACGATCGTCTCCCACACACCACCGGCGCCCCGCCGTTCGATCCTCATCGGCTCCCAGGTCACACCGGCCTGGGCCGCCGCGTACGTCGTCTGCGAGTAGGGGTACTCGATCGACCCGGTCAGGAACAGGTACACCTTCCGTCCCGCCGGCAGGTCGCCCAGCCGGTCCGCGAAATCCAGCACCAGCGAGTGCGGGCGACAGAATCCGATGAACCGCCGATCGAGCTCCGGCTGATACGCGTACACCCGATCCACCGCGGCCAACTCGTCCACGCAGTCGCTGCCATCCGGCCCATACGCCCGAACCGGAAACACAGCCTCGGCCGGGCAAAGCAGCCGGTGCGTCGGCCGCGGCCCGGTAATGGCCAGCCGTTCATCGGGATAGACGGCCAACTCCGCCGGATGATCCACCGCCAGCAGTTCGAGTCGGTCGACGTACGCGACCTCCTCCATCGGCTCGCAGAGTCGAAGTTCGTAGAAGCCGTCCCGTGCAGCCAGTTGCTGCGGCCCAAGCCGAACGTGCTCCAGCACTTGCGGTTGGGCGTACTCGCCGGGCGCGACGTAGTACCCCAGCCCGCCCACACCGGCGAAGTCCCCCACGAACTCGAAATGCCGCCCGTCCCACGCGAACAGCACCGGACAACTCGACACCCGCCGCTCCATCTCGCGAATACTGTGCCGCGCCCCGGCCGCCAACTCACTCTCGCACTGCGTCACCCCGTCGGGCCAGGTAAACGCCACGTAGTCGGCCTTCGTCACGCCGTTCAACCCGAACACCAGCGGCCGCTGCGACTGGCTCAGCCCACCGTTAAGCCCGGTGTACATGATGACCTGACTGTGCACACCGCAGCGCACCTCGACGCGCGTCCCGAACCCGCTGGCCGGGCTGCGAGTCCGCTTGTCCTCCCCTCGGTGCCCGGTCGGTGAGATTGCCAGCCAGTTCGCCGGCGGCGTCAGCTTCGTGGGGATCACTTCGAGCGTACCGTCGGCGTCCGTAGTGACCCGCAGCAGGTCGGCCACGCCGTCTCCGGTGAAATCACCCACGTCCACCGCCACCGTTCCTTCGGTGATCGCCTCGGGCCACACGTTCGGCTTGACCACGAAGTGCCCCCGACCGTCGTTGAGCAAAGCGTGTCCCGCCCGCCCGAGGACGACGACGTCGAGATCGCCGTCCAGATCGACGTCGGCCACGCGCGTCTCGTACGTCTCGCCCCAGGTGGCCAGCGCCTCGAGACACCCGTCGAACTGCGGGCTCGGTTTTAAGAGTTCGGTTTCACCGGAGAGGTACAGCCGTCCTTTCGCGCCCCGTGTCGGTGAGATGAGCAGGTCCGGCCGACCGTCGTTGTTAAAATCCTGCAGGACGCCGCCCCCTGGCCCGAGAGCCGGTTCCGCCGTAATGCGCTCCTCGTGATATTTCCCCAGCCGATCGTTGAAGAACACACTGTCCGGCCCGCGTGCATGAAACACCACCAGATCGGTATCTCGATCCCCGTCGATGTCCGCCGGCGCAACCGCGTGGCTCGGTGTCTCCGGGCAGGCCACTCCCGCGCTCACCGCGATGTCCGTGAACGTCCCGTCGCCGTTGTTGTTCAGAAGCTGGTTCGGAGCCGGACCGGTGTCTGTGTCGGCACGCATGCTGTTGGAAACATAGATGTCCAGGTCCGCATCGTGGTCAGCATCGAGAAAAACGGCGGAGACCGTCGCGAGGTTCGGCCCACCGGTGCTCGTCCGGGCGGTCACGTCCTCGAACCTGCCGTCACCCAGACCGCGGAACAGGTGATTCGCCCCCGTGCAACTGACAAACAGATCAACCTTGTCGTCATTGTCGTAATCACCGAATGCGCACGACGCCGGGACGCCGCTAACCGTCAGGTTGGCTCTCTCGCTGGCGTCGGCAAAGGTCCCATCCGCCTGCCCCAGCAGCAGGACCACGCCGCGACCGACCTCCGTGGTGAGCAGAACGACCACAATGTCGAGATGACCGTCGCCGTTAACGTCGGCCATCGCCAGACCCGCGGCGAAGCCTGCCGGAATGCCCGATTCCGGTACCGGCTGGTGACCCTTGAGGAACCCCCGCAACAACACCTTCGGACTGCCACCCGCCAGCTCCCCGCCGGCCACGTTCCGCACCGGCCCTCCCGGCATCGGCTCGACCACCGCCAGCGCCCCCAGCCGCCGGTACTGCGGCATGACCACCATCTCCGACAGCGTGGTCTCCCGCAGCCTGTTAAACCGCTCGCGATGCGCCTTGGCCTCCTCCTCTTTGCCCTCCTGCCACGCCAGCCGCATCAGGTCGTAGTGCGCGCTGGCCAGTGCCGGGCTCTCCTTCACCGCCCGCTCCAACTCGGCCCGATACGGCTGCCCCAGGTGTGACTTCGTCCGAGCCAGCAGGTACCACGCCGCCGCGTCATGCGGCCGAAGCTCCACAACCCGTTGAAAGCACGGCAACGCCTGCTCGTCCCGCCCGCTGTACTGATGGGTGATCCCGCGGAAGTGCAATGCCCGGGCGTTGTCGGCCTCACGCTGCAACGCCTCATCCAGCAACTTCTCGCCCCGTTCGAGGTCGGCCTTGCCCGCCCGGTTGTACAGGGCGATGGCCAGATTCACGCGCCCCTCGACCGAATCCGGCGCCAGCCCCAGCGCCCGCTCGAACGCCTCCACCGCCCCCGCGTAGTCGTACTGCTCCATCAAGACTACGCCGCGGTTGGTCGCCTGAACCACCGGGTCGCTGACGCGCCACGGGTCCTCACCCTTGCCTTCGGACTCACCGACCGCCGGCGACACCGACACCGCAACGATCGACAGAGCCGCCAGCCGACCCATGAACACACCACCGATACGTCTGAACGTGCGCACTACAAGCGCCTCCCTTTTCACCGCAGCATCCGACCAGTTTTCACAGCATTACGCGCACGTCGGCCGCCTTCGCCCCGCGCCCAAACGCGAAGATCGGATTCAGGTCCAGCTCGCGGATGCCCGGGTTGTCCACCAGCATCTGTGACACGCGCTGAATGATCTCGACCAGGGCCGCCCGATCCACTCCCGGCCGACCGCGCACCCCCGTCAGCAATCGCGACGCCCGCAGCGATTCGATCATCTCGCCGGCCTCCCGCTTTGTAACGGGCGTCACCTTGAAGCTCACGTCCTTGAGCACCTCGACGTAGATGCCGCCCAGCCCGAACATCACCGCGTGCCCCAGCCCCTCGACCGCGTTGGCACCCACGATCACCTCGAGCCCTTCGTTCGAGTCCGCATCGGCCGTGACCTGCTTCTGCACCAGGAACCTGGGTGACGCCTCGGCAAACCGCTCCGCCAGACGCTCCGCCCCCGCCCTGAGCGAATCGCCGTCGCGAATATCCAACACCACGCCGCCGCTCTCAGTCTTGTGAACGATCGACTCGGCCTCCACCTTGAGCACCACCGGATACCCGATCTCATCGCCCGCCGCGACGCACTCGTCAACGCTCGCCGCCACGCGGTACTCGGCCACCGCAATCCCGTAGCAGCGCAGCAGTTCATACGCCGCATCGGCCGCCAGCGAAGATCGCCCCGCCTTGCGGGCCGCCTCGACGATGGCCCGCGCTCGCGCGGCATCCACGTCACCGAACACGGCCGCCGCCTCGACCGGCCGTTTCATCAGCGCCGCATACCGTCCCATCGACGCCAGCACCCGCGCCCCCGTCTCGGGCATGTCGTACGTCGGCACGCCGGCCTCCCGGATCACCTCCAGCGTCTCGGCCCAGCCCTTCTTCTCCGTCATCACCGTCGCTACGATCGGCTTGCTCGACCGGGCATTGGCCTCGGCGATCTCCCGGGCCACGCCCAACGTGTCCACGAAGAACGGCGTCACGAAGTTGAGGAAGATCGCGTCGATATCCTCATCCACCGACAGCGCCTGAATCGCTGCGGCAAAGTGCTCCGGACCGGCCGTGGCCAGCACGTCCACCGGGTTGTTGATCGACGCCTCCGCGTACAGCTTCTCGCGCAAATATGCCGACGTCCGCTCCGACAGCGGCGGCATCACCATCCCGTTCTCGATCAGCTCGTCGGTCGCGATGATGGCCGGCCCGCCGGTGTTGGCGATCATGCCCACGCGGTTGCCCCGCGGCACCGGCTGCGACGCGAACCCGATCGCCGACTGGCACAGCTCCTCGATGTTCCGAAACGCCACCACCCCCGCCTTATCGAAGATCAGTTCGATGGCCGTGTCCTGCTTCATCATCCCGCCCGTGTGCGATGACACTGCCTTGGCACCCTCCGCCGTCCGACCGGCCTTCATCGCCAGGATGGGCTTCTGCCGGGCGACCTTGGTGGCCGTCTCCAGAAACGCTCGCGGATCGGGCAGGCTCTCGATGTGCACCACGATCACCTTCGTCTGCTCGTCCTGCCCGTAGTGCTCGATGATCTCGGGGATGGACACGTCGCACGCGTTGCCGTTGCTGGCGTACTTGCGCACGCCCACGCCGAGTTCCGTGATACGCTGATGAATCACCTCGCCCACCCCACCGCTCTGTGCCACGATCGAGATGTGCCCCGGCCTCGGCCGGGTGAACGTGAAGTTGCAGTACGCCCGAAGCGCCGGGTCGCTGTTGATGATCCCCTGGCAGTTCGGACCGAACACGCGGACGCCCGTCTTCCGCCCGATCGCCACGAGCTGCTCTTCCAGCGCCACCCCTTCCTCGCCGATCTCCCGGAAGCCGGCCGTGTTCACGATGACCGCCTGCACGCCCTTCTTCGCGCAGTCCTCGACGCACGCCGGCACGTACGTGTTCTTGATCACGATGTGGGCCACGTCCACCGGCTCCGGCACCTCCAGAATCGACGCATACGCCTTGAGCCCCCGAATCTCGCCCCCCTTCGGATTGACCGGATAGATCGGCCCCGTGTACCCGAAATCGAGCAGGTTCTCGATGATCCGATACCCGATGGTCAGCGCCCGATTCGAAGCCCCAACCACCGCCACCGCCCGCGGTGCAAAAAGCGCCTCGAGTCCCATGTTGTCTCTCCGGAAGTGCCGCCGCACGACTCGCGGCCCCTTGTCCTCAGCACTCGTCCGTCTGACCGGCAATCAGCGCCGCACCCAGCGCCCCGGTGTGCTGCGGGTACTCCGGCACCAGCACCGCGCGCCCCAGCGCCGCCGACACCAGCTCGACGATGATCGGGTTATGCGCCACCACCCCGCCCGTCATCACCACCTGCTCCGTCAGCGGGTCCATCTCCAGAATCCGCTTGACCACCGACCGGAACGCCGCCTTAACGATCTCCGGCAGCGGAGTGCCCGCCGCGATCAGCTTCAGCAGTTCCGTCTTGGCGAACACCGTGCAGTACGAGCCGAGTTCCAGATCGTCCGTCGCCTGGGCCGCCAGCTCGTTCAGCGAGTCCAGCGGCGTGTCCAGGTGGTTGGCGATCTCTTCCAGGAACGCCCCCGTGCCGGCCGCACACTTGCGGTTCATCTTGAAGTTCCGCCGCTGGCCCGTCTCCTCCACCACGATGACCTTGTTGTCCTGACCGCCGATGTCCACGATCGTGATCGCCCTTGGGAAACTCGCGTAGCACCCCCGGGCGTGACACGTGATCTCCGTCACCGTGTCGGCCGCGAACTCCACGCTGCGACGTCCGTACCCGGTCGCCACCACGCGTTCGATCCGCCCCGCATCCACACCGGCCGCCCCCGTCACCTCCTCCAGACACCCCCGCGCCGCCGCCCCGAAGTCGGCCCCCGACCGGCGCAGAGCCCGCCCCCGAACCACCTCGCCCTCCAAAAGGACGGCCTTGGTAGCCGAAGCCCCAACGTCAATCCCCAAAGACCAACGCTCCGCCATCGACAACCCCCCAACGTGCCCGCCCGCCGCCCGATTCGACCAACGCACCAGGATCGCAGACGCCAACTACAGCCTACCCGTTCGACACCATCTCTCAAGCGGGAACCCCTGAAATCGCCCGGCCTGCCACACCGTGGCCATCGACCAGCCCTCCCGACATTGGTGCCGTAGACGATCCAGGCGGCCCGCCCGTCCTGCCGCTCAGGGCCACCACCGCGCCATGCCGGGCCAAGGCCCGGCGTGATGGGTTTATCGCGCCGATTGCATCGGCAGCACTTATTCCATGTTGACGACGCGCCTGAGTGTACGGATGATATATCCTGGGCGCGGTGACAACCTTGTCTGGCGTTGAGGCTGCGCTGCCGTGCTGCCGCGTCTACTCGCTTGAGGCGGTGTGTTTCTCGCTCGCATTGACCGACTGCGGAGGAG
This sequence comes from Phycisphaerae bacterium, assembly GCA_035528995.1. Taxonomy (GTDB): domain Bacteria; phylum Planctomycetota; class Phycisphaerae; order UBA1845; family UBA1845; genus DATKXO01. The sequence continues at coordinate 18,620 of DATKXO010000198.1, forward strand.
CGGAGCGAATGTCAACGGGCGTGGCGTCACCAGACAAGTTGCTGCGGGCTGCCTATCGCGACCTTGGGCTCGCCGAGGGCAACTTGGCTGATGCGACCGACCGCCCTGACCGCGACGGACGGGACGACTGGCTGAACCAGGGTGAGTGGCTCGCACTCGCCAAAAGAGTCCATGCGGAGAAGGTCTTCTTCGTCGACAGCAACCCCGTTTTCGTGTTCGCGCAGACCGAGGATGCCAACCCCGAGGCCACCCGCAGGCTTTTCAACGACGCCTGGTGCATGGCTCGGCCGCAGTGCCTTTTCCTGGCGACGCCGGGTGAATTGGCGGTATACGATCTGACACGCTCCCCAGTGCGGCCAGGGGAGTCGCTTGAGGGCCAAGAGCGACTGCTCGCCCGGGCGCGCAGCGTCCCCGAGGTTCAATCCAAACTCCAAGCCTACAGGCGGGAACAGGTCGAGTCGGGGCGCCTCTTCGCCGAACGGCGCTTCGGTGCGGGCAAATCGGCTCGGGCCGATCAAGCCCTGGTCCGCGACCTGAACACCGTCCGTGAGCTGCTCATCGACGCAGGACTGAAGCCGAAGTATGCCCACGCGCTGATCGGTCGGTCCATCTTCGTTCGCTACCTCGAGGACCGTGGCATCCTGCTCGAGGAGGACTTTCGCTTGGTGGCCCGGCAGGTCGCGGGCTGGACCAAGCTGCTAAAACAAGTACCCAGCCGTCCGGACGCCGACCCGGAGATGAGCAGGCGCTTATATCCACGGGTGCTCGCCAACAAGGACTTCACCTACGCCCTGTTCCGCAAACTCGCCGCGGACTTCAACGGTGACATGTTTCCGGCCGACCCTGCCGAGGAGAGGGCAGTCAAGCAGAAACACCTCAGGCTCCTGCAGGGCTTCCTGCGGGGGGACCCCGATCCAAATCGCCCGCAACTCTTCTTCTTCGCTTACCGCTTCGATGTCATCCCCATCGAGCTGATCAGCAGCATCTACGAGGCGTTCTACAACAAGGAGAAGGGAGCCACCGGGAACAACAGGAGTCACTACACGCCCAGCGCCCTGGTCGAGTTCATCTTGTCATCAGTGCTCACGCCGGAGCGGTTGGCGGGCCATCCCCGTATTGCGGACGTGGCGTGTGGGTCCGGGATATTTTTAGTGGAAGCGTTTCGCAGGATTGTGCGCTACCGTTGGCAGAAGAAGGGGGCCCGGCTCGGTCTCCTGGAGCTGCGCAAGATTCTGCGAGACCAGATCCGCGGCATCGAGATCAACGGCGAGGCCGTGCGGGTGGCGGCCTTCAGCCTCTACCTGGCATTGCTGCATTATCTCGACCCCCCCGACATCTGGCGCGACAAGCGGCTGCCGTACCTGAAGTATGATCCGGACGCCCGTTCCAACGGCAATCAGCGCTTCGACATCCTGCTGGAGGCGAACGCCTTTCCCAAGAAGGGTGCCGTGCCGGACGCAACCGTGCGTAAGCAGTTCGGCGGGGGCAGCGTGGACATCGTCGTCGGCAATCCGCCTTGGGGCTACCCGCCGCCGAACGATACTGAGGGGCGGCCGGCGACGGATGTGGCCTTGGATTGGTGCAAGCGTCACGACAAACCGGTCGGCGACAAGGAGCCTTCGCAGGCGTTCATCCATCGGTCGCTGGACCTTCTCCGTGGCGGCGGCTGTGCCGGGATGCTCGTGTCGGCCGGTGTGCTCCACAACCAGGGCGACGAGAGCGAGCGGTTCAGGGAGGCTTGGCTGAGTTCCGCACAACTGGTCACGGTCGTCAACTTCACGCATGTGCGCCACTTGTTCTTCAGCGGTACAGGGCGCAAGAAAGGTGCGATCGCTCCATTCGCCGCGGTGATGTTCGAGAAAGCCGACCGTCCAGACCACACCCGGCGGTTCGAGTACTGGTCGGCCAAGCGCACACCGATGGCGTCACGGCTGCGAGCGGTTGTCTTGAGCCGGTCTGATCTGTGTGTTCTGCCGCAGGATGAACGCACGCGCCACGGCGCTTTCTGGAAGACCTACTGGTGGGGCAACCATCGGGATGACGCGTTTCTACAGGCATTGGATCTTGGACCATCCCTTGAGTCGGTGAGTGACTCGGACGGCAGACTACTGAAGGGGTCAGGGCGTTGTTTCATGAAGGGCGGCGGCGCGGACAAACCGAAAGACCATGGATGGCCCAGCGAATGGAAGATGCTGCCGACGCAGAAGTTTGATCGCTACGCGAGATTGAGAGACCAGGACTTGGAGGAGATCCCCCCAAAGGTTGCGCGACCACGTGACCGCTGGCTTTATGAGGGGAGTCGCATCCTTGTGAAACAGAGTCCATCGGCCGACGGTAATGGCCGGATCATCGCCCGATTCGAATCTACGCCTCTGGTGGTCCGCCACTCGATATACAGTTTTCGCTTCCGCGATTCTGCCACATGGGAGCCGAAGATCATCCTCGGTATCCTATGGTCGTCGCTCGCGCGCTATTACCTTTTCCTCAAGTCTGGTTCCTGGGGAACATGGCACGATAAGATCAGTCTCGACGAAATGCGCTCGCTGCCGATTCGGCTACCCGAAGATCAATCGCTTCGAGACCGGATTCTGCCGATCGTCGAACAACTACGTTCTATAGACGATGTGCACGGACGCGACCCAACGCTTTTCAGTGCCGGTGTCGCCGAGCTAGAGCGCCAGTTGGACGAGGCGGTCTTTGACCTCTACGAGCTCACAGAGGCTGAGCGCGACCTGGTCCGCGACATGTGCGACATTGGGCTCGACCTCTACTACAACCACGAAGGAAGTGACGCGGCCAAGCCGGTCGTGCCTGACCGCCCGAAGCAACGTGCTGGCACGGTTAGTGATCTGCCGACCGATGAACAAGGGCTAGAAGGGTATCTCCGGGCCTTTCTCGGAATGTGGAACCGCGAAGTCCAGCCGGATGGTGAGTTCCGCTGGCAGGTCATTCGCCCGGCCACAAACGCCCCTCTCTTGGGCGTTGTGTTCTCAACGCAGTACAAGGATTCTCCCCTGCCGCCGCTGACGGACAGCGACGAGGCGGAATGGTCGAGTCTTCTTCACCGTCTCAATGAAGGCATCCTGACGAACTGGGAGCGGAGCCGGTTCTACATTGACGGTCTGGTCCGCGAGGTGACCGACACCGACTGCATCATTATCAAGCGTAACGAACGTCGCCACTGGACGCGGAGCGCGGCCCGCGAGGACGCCGAGGCGGCGTTGCTCCAGGCACTGCGCCTTCAGCAAGCGACGCGCGGGGCCCGCGAATGAACCAGCCGAGTATTCGTGCGCTGCGGTTTTGGCAGGAACATGAACAGCGCGTGCTTGAGGTGGTCTGCCTGGCGCTGGCTGACCTTCAAGACGCCGAACAACTTCCGACGGACGAGCCGGGCCTGAATCGCAAGCTGCTTCTCTGTCTCCATCGCGTGAATTTCCGCCTGTTGCAGCAAGGCCGTGGCGTCCAGACTCCCTTCGTATGGGAAGCACAGAACCAGCCCTTGGCAGACGATGAGACGCACACTTCCAGAGAGGAAAAGCGACCCGATCTCCAATGCGGCTTCGTGAACCTCCAGGAAACTGATGGTGATCGGGCCTCAATGTTCTACACCATCGAGTGCAAGCGGCTCGGTCGAGCCACCAATCGATGGGTATTTAACGTGAACTACGTGGAAAAGGGGGTCGTTCGGTTTGTCACTGAAGAACACGGTTACGGTAAGGCCACCCCGTCTGGGGCGATGGTTGGGTATGTGCAGAGCATGGAACTCGACGACATCCTGGGCGAAGTCAACGCTGCCGTCGAGAAACGGTCGTTGCCGGTGATCGTTCTGGCGGGCAGCGGGTGGCAGGAGAATCCTGTTGCCCGACTAGACCACAGGTTGACCAGACCGGCATCCCTTCTGTCTCCTTTTGATCTGCGCCATATGTGGGTCGATCTTCGGGGTCACCCATCGGACTGACCGCCCTTCTTGATTCCGGCCCGCGCCGTTACCGTATGCTCGGGGGTAAGATCAACGGGCTGACGAGGTAAGGGCAAGGGTCGGTAAGGCCAAGGGTCAGGCTTACTTCTTCCGGCCATCGCCGCCTCATCCTAGGCGTCATGATGGCCGGAGTTTCGATTCGATTGTCACCCGGCCCACCGTTCGTCATCCCGCCGTTCCACCGTTCCGCAACTGTCCGACGCCCCAACCTCCCTCATCGTCCCGCCGTCACCGAATTCTGCGAACATCTGCGAAACCTGCGACGACCCGCCGCCCCCCATTCTCCCGCCTTTCTCTGAGGTCTCTGCGCCCTCTGTGGTAAGGTCTTTGTCGTTGCCTCGTTGCCTCGTTGCCTCGTTGCCTGCCCTCAATCCGCGACCACCCGCCCAATCTACGGACAATCCGCCGTCCCTCATTCTCAATTCTCAATCCTCCCCCGCCCCTCCTCAACCCCCAACGACTGATTCTCCGGCCGTTCTCGGCGTGCTCGGCGGCCTCTGTGGTGAACATCTTGCCTTTGCCGTTTGCCTTCTGCCTGGCCTGAATCCGCGCCAATCTGCGAAATCTGCGGACAATGCCTTTGCAGTTAAACAACGATCAACTGTCGCCACGCCCGTTCCCGCGCCCGGGGATCGGCCCATCCCACCAGCCGCGCGTACCACCCAATCTCGCGGCCGTTCTCGGCGTTCTCTCTACTACAAACGGTTGCGTTTTGCACCCGGCGCAGATTCTCACCGTACGGATGGTGGCTCGGCCCCCCGACGCCGTGCTCGGTTGCCCTCTTGCCTTGTTGCCTCGGTGCCTTGTTGCCTCGGTGCCTCTGGTTGCGGCCGACGCCCGCGCTGTGTTCTCTGCGGTGAGCTCTTGTTGCCTGAATTCGCACTTCAAATCGCCCCTGGCGCATCCAAAAACCCCGTTTTCCGCAAACCGCACCCCCTGAAGGTGATCGGGCGCCAAGTTATAGGGGTAGAGGAACGCATCCCTCAGGCGCGGATGCGCGTAGCCGACGCCACCGGAGGCCGCGACGCCGACAAGAAAAAGGCCA
>DATKXO010000199.1:0-3913 GCA_035528995.1 Phycisphaerae bacterium
CACACCGGCGGCACGTTCGCGTTCTTGAATGTCAAAGTAGGTATCAACCGGCATGGTGGCCGTACCGCCTTCGGGTGGCGTCACCGTGACGATGTTGGTCTCCGGGAATGGCGTCGCTGCGGCAAGCACCCACTGAGTCCCATCCCATCGGTACGTCTTGCCCCCAACGACTTTCGTATCGCCTGTATTTGGCATTGTAACTTCCTCAGATCGTCCCGATCTTCAATGTCAATGTAATCGCGCCGCCCCCGCTGTTCCCGATTGAGCGCGCGGCAAGAATGCTCTCCGGCACCGCACGGTTCCACCACACCGCCACGTACTCGGGAATCAGCCCGCGCGTGCCCGTCAGGATGGCCGCGATCGCGAAGTGCGTCTCCGTGTCGCCCCGTCCCCAACTCACCCTCACGCGACCAACCTGCGCCGCCGTCAGATAACGGTAGAAGATGTGGTTCTTCTCGCCGTAGAACTCGTTCACCGTTTCCACGCCCCACCGGGGAGCGCCCGTCGGTATCCCGGCCACGGCCATCGACCACCCGCCGATCGTCACCACGTCGTATCGCTTCTCCTTCACCTGCGGGCTGATCCTGTCGTCTCGCGCCGGCTCCCGGTGCACCAGTCGCCCGCCCGGCCCATCGTAGAAGTGCTTGCCCGCAAGACCCATCACAGTAAAAGTCCCCCGCCCGGCCCAGCGTAGAACCCACCGTCCGCCCGTATCTTCGATTGCCGCTCGGTCTCATCCCCGATCTTCGCCATGTTCGCCCGTGCCCACGTCAGATAGCGGTTCACATCATCCACCCGCCGGCGGAAGGCATCGTCGGTATCGGTCAAGACCTCAAGTTCTTTCGGTACGCTCAGTACATCCATGTGAAGTAGGGTGCAAATGCCGCGAAAGAGGCGTAGCCGTCGATCACGTCAGGGTCGGTCCTGCGCAGTCTCCTCAACATGTACGTGCCCGGAAGCATCGCCTTGTCATCCGCATCGAACACCGTATAGGTCGACGGGTCGTACCTTACTTTCACGCCGTGCAGATCGCAGGCATAGAAATGCTCAGCGACCACACCGCTCTCCGACCATCCGTCCATGTTCTGGCTGAACTTCCACACGCTATCGAGAATCGACAGATCGCTTGCCCGCCTGCTCGTCTGCACTTCAGACAACTTCAGGTCGGGGAACATGTGCCCCTGGTCATCAACCACCAGGAACCCGCCCTTGCCCCGGAGCGCCTGTTCGCGTTCGTGCACCGCCCACTCGTCCGCCACACTGTCGGCCTCGTAGACGACCACGATCCCCCGGTGCTTGATCAGCAACGTGTCCTTCACGTCGAGTGAGACGACCGCCGATGCGATCTTCTCGGACGACATTCCCATCTGCGCGAGTATCTGCCCGCCGTCCGAGAATACGGCCACCTCGTCCTTGATCGTCGTCACGTAGGTACCCGTCTCGTAGAACGCCCGGCCCGGACGCAGGATCATCTCACGGGTAGGCCCCTGATAATCGCAGGTCGCCACAACGTAGCCGTCCTCGCCGTCCCCTATCTGGCACTCGTGGATGCAGGGAGCGTACACGTCAAGGCGGTTGGACCCGGGCAACAGGTTGTCCAGCGACTTCTTCAGGTACGGCGACAACTCCTTGAGCTTCGTGGCGGGGAATCGGAACCGCCGCGTCCAGTGCTCCTTGCCCCCGCTGTCGGTGAAGTTGGCGCCCGGCTTCTTCTCGGCGTAACGGTCTACCGGCGTCTCCCCGATTGCCGACTGCCCTCGCGTGGTGTTGGATGCCAGTGCAACGGATTGTTTAGCCATCTGTCGGCTCCACGATTCCCGTTTCTTTCTTGTGGCGCGCCCAGGCCGCCGTCACCAACACGCGGCCGGGGAGCGCGTCCTCGTCGAACGTCACTTCCGTGCAATGCCACACATTGTAGGGCTGATAGGCGCTGATCACGTTGCCCGCGTAGGGAAGACCCGTTGCCGTACGCGATGGCGCGATTCCGTACGTCACGCCACGGTCGCCAAACACATCCCCCGCCTTCGGCAGCATCCGCGTCGTTGCGGTGTAGGAGCCGTCCACTACAAGGTCGAGCGTCTTGATGGCGATGAACCCCACCTGCACCAGATCGGAACCGGTCGCCTTGTCGCCCTGCATGTGCTGGTGGATAGTCGCATCCCCCGCCTTGGGGCCGTCGAGCCCGAGGCTGAACCATTCGGTCGCCCAGATCGCCCGCATGTGGGCGCCGCGTGCCAGCACGTTTTCGAGGATCGCCTGCCCGTGATTCCCGCGCGGGATGATGAACTGCCGACCGTAGACCGTTACTCTGCCATACGGCATGTGCCTGATTTCTTTGGTGCGGACGGCCGGCTGCACTTCATGGCACATCAATTGTGCCGCCGTGATGACCGATGCCCACGACGCGCGGGTGTCGGTCGGAAGCGTAGCGATCACGTCGAACCCGGCGTCTTCTGCCCCGAAGTCGAACAACTCGTCGCCGTGGAGGAGCAGCGTCACCACGTCGAATCCGGTCTCAAGGGCGCCGAGTCCCAGCGTCACCCGTTCGCGCACAACATTCTCGAAGTCGGCGGCAGTTGCCCCCAACTCCATGACCCGCGTGGTGCCTACCGCAAAGTCGGCCGCGTCGGTGCCGAGATCCGCCAACTGGTACGGCTGAGAGGCCATCGGTCACTCCTTACGCATCGGCGTGGAGGTAGAACTTGCCCTGTGCCGGGATGCTCTCGGTGTCGCCCAGCGTGAAGGCCGTGGGGAACTTGACGGACGAGATCAGAACCTGCCCGCTGGTGGCGGCACCGTTGGCGGGCGCCGTGTCCGCCGTGCCGTGGTAGCCGGCGGCGAGGAACGCGTTCTTCATCTCGGCCCAGTTGGCGGCATTGGCAGTCCATGTCTCCTGAATGCTCAACGCCTTGTACTTGCGTGCCGTAGCGTCGTAGGAGAGCGTCCACTGCCCGGACGTGTCCGGGTCAACGGGCGCCCGCGCGTATCCGCCGCACACGCCTACCACTCCCGCCTCCGAGCCTTCCACCACGCTCATCGTATCGCTTTGCGAAAGCACAGCTCTCGCGTCGAGGCCGAGGTAGAGCACGGGGCGCCGCATGGGCACGGGCACACACATCACCTTCGTCAGGTTCTCCGCGTTGCTGGAAATGTCAGCCGCCATAGTGACTTGGCCTATGCCCGTGTAAAGGTCGATCTGATACCAGCCCGGCGTGACGGCGCCCGCCGCGCCTGTGCCGCCGATCAAATAGAGCCAATCGCCGGTCGCACAGCCGGCAAAAAGATTGCCCGCGCTGGTCATTACCAGCGTCGCCTGCGTGAACGAGCCGTCCGTCAGGGCGCAGTACGGGCTGTTCGTACTCGTGGTGAACGCATTCTCGAATAAGAGTTCGAGGATGTACCGCGCCCCATAGTCATGCACGATGTTGTGCAGCGCGTTCTTACCCGTCCAGTCGAACCGCACGCTGCCGTCCGCACGCAGCACCTGCACATCCCACACCGAATGCAGGGAGACCCGCTGCGGCCGCTCCCGGCGCCTCAGACACTTCGGAATCCAGATTCTCACGTCTTGCTCCTTATCAGGCCCGGGGCGGGTGGGTTGTCCCCGCCCCAAGTCCTAGTGTGGTTGTTACGTCCTGTACGCAAACGAACCGCGGTCGACCGGTTTGTAACGCAGCGACCAGCGGCATACACCCGTCTGGTTCGCGTGCCCAGCGGTGTGGGCAATCGTGCCACTCGCCTGCGACTGAACGACTACCGACACGCGCTTTGCGGCCGGCTCGCCGATGTCGTACGCTGGAGCATTGGCCTCAACTTCTGTCAGAACCGTCGCAGCCGCGTCACCCACAAGATAGTATGCGGTGCCCAGTGCGTCGCTTGCGAATCCGTCGGTCGGCGCGGCGCAAAGGTCAAT
>DATKXO010000200.1:0-53965 GCA_035528995.1 Phycisphaerae bacterium
ACGCTCCAACTCCCGTGTCCGGGCCGGACAACACGGTGATCCCGTTCCGGCCCTTCCAGAGTAGCGGTTCCACCCCGATCGGCCCAAATCTGAGTGCGTCACGTATAGCGTCGAATTCGTTTCGTCGACTGCGACACCCGACCGCTGTTTCTGCGGTAGTATTCCGGCGTGTTGGCCACTCTGCCGTGCGTATGCACAGCTCTGTTCTTGGCAAACTGGTCAGTTGTCGACCCGCCGAAACCGTGCCTTGTTGCTGCATTTATTCCTGCATTTATTCGCTTAACGGGTGCCCGAAATCGGCCCTGGCACTGGTAGAAACGCGGATACTGTGGATGGGACCACGATTCGATTCCCCCCGCCTCCATTCTTAAGTCCTTTTGTGACAACACGTTCCGGTCCGCGCGCAGAGAAGTGCGTCGATAGTGCGGAGTTCGCTGTCCCCCCCGCCCCCATTCCTGGCTCAGAATCGTGGTTCGAGAGCGCTTTCAGAACCGTCGATCCTCCCGCACTCTCGAGGCACCATCGGGTTGGATTCAAGTCCAATCACGAGTCCACGCGAAATGCCGGCAGGATGCTCGTTCACTTCCCCTGAACGTGCATAGAGGCGGTCGGGGGTGGTGGCTGTCCTGCAAAGTCGCCCAGGGCACACTGTGGAGAATCACAAGTTCTTTCGGGGGCAATGCCCGAACATTCTGCGCGGCAGACCCCAGAAGGGGACGGGAGAGTCTTGAACGCGGCACCGAGTGCCGCTACCATTGCATCGATTCGGCGTCATCCTGCTCCATCGTGTCTGAGGTGTCTGATCCAGGCGGCGGAGCATGATACGGGTGTCGGCGGTGGTCAACGGCCGGCCTATCTTCGCCGTCGCGTCGCTTCGAACGTGCTCACGTGCCCCGGCTTCTCCAATCCGTTCTGCCTCGTTACCGATCCGGCTGCTCGCGGTCTGGGGATTGAGCAAGTCCGACTCGCCTCGCGCGGTGTTCGACCAGGAGCCGTGCTCGGGTGCGCCCACGATCTCCAGTTTGTCCATTGACCGGCCCGGTTGCAACGGGGCAAGGCTTCGTGCAGCAAGGGCACGCGACGTACATCGACGAAGACGCGCCAAGGGTCCGCTCTGCTGCGGATGAGGCCTGGTCTTGTGAGGTTCTCGTAGTCGGTATTCTGGCTCTTGATTCTGAAGGAGGACAAAGATGTTGCACGAACCCTGCAAGGTGTCGGCTCGCGCCGGTTTTGGCGCGGGGATCTGGGTTGCGCTCTTCGCCGGCGCAGCCATGGCCCAAACCCAGCTCTCGCTTCAGGAAACCGAGCTGAACGTGACGGCCGACCACTCGGGCAACCAGGTGGTCAACATTCATCTTGACTCGCTGGGCCCGAATGCCGCGGTGTACGGGATCGTGGGCCGTTCGGACGGGCAGGCCGGACGCGCCCAGCCCGGTGCGGTGGTCCCCCGAGTGCTTCCCGCTCCTGCGATCGTGCGTTACGCCGGCGCTGTGGACTGGAACGTGCCTCACGAACCGGACGAGCTGATCGTTTGCTACGACCAGCAGTGGGTCGGTGGCATGGCGCAGCTCAATCCCGCCCCGGCCATGCGCCAGCAGAAGAACGCCCTTCACGCCCGCATGGGGACGACATTCCGGAAGGAGTTTCGGCTCATCAACGCCGACGTGATCAAGGTGCCGCCGGGGGCGGGGTTGCAGGCCGTGGCGCAGCGCTACGCCAAGCAGCCGGGAGTCACGTTCGTTCAGCCGAATTACATCTACCAGGCCATCGCCCTTCCCGACGACCCGAACTTTCCGTTCGTACCCAGTTCGCTGGGCCCGCCGGATGATCAGCTCCTGTGGGGTCTGCATACGACGGCTCAGGACGGCGCCCCCATTCCGTCGGACGTTGCGTTTGATTCGGATATAGACGCCGCCGAAGCGTGGGAGGTGACAACGGGCAGCTCCGACGTGGTGGTGGCCGTGATCGACACCGGCGTCGATTACACGCACCCGGACATCGTCGCAAACATGTGGACCAACGCGGGCGAGATCGCCGGCAACGGCATCGACGACGACGGCAACGGCTTCGTCGACGACTACTACGGCTACGACTTCATCAACGATGACGGCGACCCGTTCGACGATCACTATCACGGAACGCACGTCGCCGGCACCATCGGCGCCGTCGGCAACAACGGCGTGAACATCGCGGGCGTGAACTGGAACGTCCGCATCATGGCCCTCAAGTTCCTCGGGTCCGACGGCCACGGGCCGACCTCCGCCGCCGTCGAGTGCGTTGACTACGCCGTGCTCATGGGCGCCATGATCTCCAACAACTCCTGGGGCGGAGGAGGATTCGATGCTGCTCTGCTCGCGGCGATCAACAACGCAGGCGCGGCCGGCCACCTGTTTCTGGCGGCCGCCGGCAATGACACCATCAACACGGACATCTACCCGCACTATCCATCATCGTACGATCTGGACTATATCGTCTCCGTCGCCGCAACAGGCAAGAACCTGCAACTGGCCTACTTCTCCAACTACGGTGTGGTCAGCACGGACTTGGCCGCGCCCGGCCTGGGCATCTACTCCCTTCAGCTCGGCGCCGGCATCGTCCCCCGGAACGGTACTTCCATGGCGACGCCCCATGTTGCGGGGGTGGCCGCGTTGCTCAAGGCGGTCCGCCCGGACGCCGAACCGTTGCAGATCAAACAGTGGATCCTCGACGGTGTCACGCCGGACACCTACCTGGCCGGCAAGGTCCTGACCGGCGGTCGTCTCAATGCCGTGGAGCCGCTCCGCCTGGCAACCATGCCCTGGCTGCGCGTGGAGGATCGCGAGGGCATTCTCGATTCCAGCGAATCCCTGACGATTCCCGTCACGTTCATAACGCAAGACGTGCCGGTGGGCTTTTACAGCGGTTCGCTGATCGTGCTCGACCTGTCTTACGACAACGCCGTTACTCCGCGGATCGAAATCCCCGTCACCATGGATCTGCAGTTCGTGGAGTTGGCGCCGCTCGTGGAGGACGTTCATCAGTTCGTCGTGCAGAATTACGATACGACCGTCACGCTGGTGGGAAGGGACCCGAATATCGGCCAGACCGTGGACTTCACAATCGAAACCCTGCCCGCGCTGGGCACGCTCATCGATCCCGCGACGGGTCTGCCGATCTCGTCGGCGCCGTATCCGCTGGCCGACGGTGCCGATACGATCACCTATTCGCCTGCTCCCGACCAGCTCTATACGGAGACGTTCCAGTACACCGCGACCGACGGTACGCTGACGTCGAACATCGGCACGGTCACCGTCGAGGTCGTTGCGCCGCCGGAGGCGCCGGGCGACGTCTCGGCCTATTCCGGCAACATCTTCGTGGAGCTGAACTGGCTGCCGAACATCGAGCCGGATCTGGCGGGCTACAATATACACGTCGCCCCCGATCCCGGCGGGCCGTACATCAAGATCACTTCGACGCCTCACACGGACACGACGTTCCGCCACTATCCCAGCGGGGCCTCGCCGACGTACTACGTGATCACGGCCGTGCTGGACAACGGCGCCGAGGGTGCTTACAGCGCCGAGGTCTCCGGCCAGCCGACGTACACCAGTCATTACGCTCCGCTGAATCTCTGTGCCACGCCCGGCTACGAGAAAGTCTACCTCGAGTGGGAGGCACCGTGGGAGTTTCTCGGGACCTACCGGATCATCCGCAGCCTGCACGAGGGCGGTGAGATGCTCATCGTCGGCGAGCTGAGTGACAAGAAGACCACGACGTTTGTCGACGAGACCATGCAGTGGGTGGACGGCCCGGAGAACGGCGTGACCTACGACTACTACGTCGAAAACTGGACCTACTGGGACCTGTGGGGCTCGGGCAGCAACCTGGTCACCGTCATGCCGGACTACAACACTCCGCCGACCGCGCCGACGGGTTTGGACGCCGTCGGCGGTGAGTCGTTCGTAGACGTGACCTGGGACGCCAATCCCGAGCTCGACATCGACGAGTATTGGGTGTACCGATCCACCACGTCCGGCGGGCCGTACTACTACCGCGGGGCCGTCAACGACCGGCGCTTCTACGATCAGAGCGTCGCGCCCTTCACCACGTACTACTACGTTCTGATCGCCGCTGACCTGGACGGGGACGAAAGCGAATACAGTGAAGAGGTCTCCGCCAACACGGGCGGCGACACCACGCCTCCCACCGCACCAACCAACCTGACCGCCACGCCGGGTGACGGATTCGTCTTCCTGGACTGGGACGACAACACCGAGCCGGACTTCATGGTCTACTTCATCTACCGGTCTACGACCGGCGGCGGCCCGTACGAGGAAGTCGACAACGACGACCCCAGCCAATTCCCCGACTACAGCGTGGTCAACGGCACGACGTACTACTACGTTGTGACCGCGATGGACACGGCATACAACGAAAGCGGGTACAGCAACGAAGCGGTGGCCACGCCGCAGGCGCCCGTCAGTTGCACGTTCGACTGGGAATGCGACGACGGTGTGTATTGCAACGGAGCGGAGGCGTGCATAACGGGGGAGTGTGAGCCGGGCTCGCCGGTGGACTGCGACGACGGCGTGGGCTGCACCGTGGATTCCTGCAACGAGGCCACCGACTCATGCGACAACGTGGCCAACGACGCCAACTGCGACGACGAGCTGTATTGCAACGGGGTCGAGACCTGCGATGACCTGCTCGATTGTCAGGCGGGCACCGCTCCGGACTGCGCCGACAGCGTCGCGTGCACGACGGACACCTGCAACGAGGCCACCGACAGTTGCGATCACATCCCGAATCATGCCGCCTGCGACGACGGCGCGTTCTGCAATGGCGCGGAAACGTGCAACGTGACCCTTGGCTGCCAGGCCGGAACACCCGTCGATTGCGATGACGGTGTCGCCTGCACGGACGATTCCTGCAACGAAGGGACCGACTCGTGCGACAACATCGCCGCCGACGCCAACTGCGACGACGGACTGTTCTGCAACGGCGAGGAGACCTGTCACGCGACGCTGGGTTGCCAGGCCGGCACGGATCCTTGTGATGGCCAGCCGTGCAACGAGGACGACGATACCTGCGGCGGTGGCGCGGAAGTGTGGATGGTGTTCACGGCCAACGTGACCGTGCCCGGCGTCGGGACGGTGACGAATGAGGACATTGTTGCCTACAACCTGGGGACCGGCACGTGGTCACTGGTGTTCGACGGGTCCGACGTGGGCTTGAGTTCGCTGGCGATCAACGGCATGGCTGCGCTGCCGGACGGCGACATCCTCCTGACGTTCACGGCCGCAGGGACCGTCGGTGGGCTGTCGGTGGACGATTCGGATATCGTTCGCTTCACCCCGACGTCGCTGGGGCCCACCACGGCCGGCGCGTTCAGCTTCTACTTCGACGGAAGCGACGTGGGGCTGACCAAGAACGATGAGGACATCGACGCCATCGGGCTCACCGCGTCCGGGCAATTGATCGTTTCGGTGATCGGCAACTTCGCGGGAACCGGAGCCAGCGGCGTCGATGAAGACCTCTTCGTTTTCAACGCAACGAGCCTGGGATCCGTGACGGCCGGTAGCTTTGCGATGTACTTCGACGGCAGCGACGTCGGCTTGAACACGTCGAGCGACGAGGACGTTGACGCCGCAGGCCTGACCTCGAGCGGCAGCATCCTGCTGTCAACGCTGGGCAGCTTCAGCGTGACGGGTGTCTCGGGGGACGATGAGGACGTCTTCGAGTTCTCGCCCACCTCCCTGGGTTCAAGCACGTCTGGGACGTTCCAGATGTTCCTTGACCTGAGCACGTTGGGGATCGCCACCTCGGCGGACGTCATCGCCGTCGAGCTTGTCGAGTAGCGAAGCGAACCGAGTCAGGTCACTCAACTCTGTATTGGGACCGGCGGGTCGTCGATCGATCCGCCGGTTTCCTATTGGTGCAATGGGCACGGCGCGATGATCTGGAAATGTGGATAACAAGCGGGTGTCGCCGTCCTTTGGGCGGTCAACGCTCGGATCGCCCGCGTGCGGCTTAAGGCCAAGAACGAACAACTCCTGCAGCGGGTGGCACTGCTCCGCACGCTGCGCACGTAGCGGACTGCTCCAGCCCACATCCCACGATGTCCGGCTATCCAGGCCGGCAGTCATCCGCGCCGAAGGGGAGCGGGGAAAGTCGCCGCCGTCGCAGTGCCGTTTTCCCGAGTAACGCGCCTACTGTGTGCGGAGTTGGCGTGTTTTCCCTGTCTTCTGGTGTCCTCCGGAGTACCGTATTGTGCGCTGGTGTCCCCGATCGAACGGGGATGGGGGCAGATTGGGGCGTAATGGCCGTTTACGCAGGTCCCTGAAGGAATCGATTCCCCCGGCCTCCATAACTTATTTCCAATAAACGGTTTACGCGCCGCAGCGGGACACCTCCCTGGAGTGCTTCCGCGGAGCATGGCCCGCCGGGCGATGCCGTGGGCCTGCGGCTCTCCCCTGCCCATAACCGACCTCGATGGCCGTCCGGGCCTTGGACCGGAAGAAAACAGAGACCCAAGCGCTTGCTGGTCATGTGGGCGGTGCGCACGTTCCTGGCGCAGTCGGCTATGATGAGGGGTCAATCGCGCGGCTGGCACGCTGCGGATTACGAGGGGACAAACACGACGGAGACACCCTTGAGCCAAGACGGAACCACGCATGCGGGGCGGGCCGTGCTGCGGATCGTCCTGCCGCTCGGGCTGCTGCTGGCGGCAGTCGCGATCGGGGCGGTGCTGCTGCTGACGCCGCCGGAAGTGCCCAAGTCCTCCCCGGTCCAGGCGGCGGCCGTTGTCGGTGTGGCGGACTTGACGCCACGCAGCGAGCAGGTCTTCGTGGAAGCCTTCGGGACGGTCGTGGCAGCGGGCCAGGTTCGCATCCAACCCGAGGTGAGTGGGCGGGTGGTGAAGTTGCACCCTGAGCTGCTGCCGGGCGGCTTGATCCGGGAGGGCGAACGACTGTTCGAGATCGATGCGGCGGATTACGAGATCGCGGTCGCCCAGGCCAAGGCGGATCTGGAAATAGCGAAGCTGCAGGTCGATCAGCTTCGGGCGAGCGTGCAGGCGCTCCGCAGCCAGGCGGAGCAGGCCGAGGCGGAGCTGCAATATTCCCGCTGGAACGCGGAGCGTCTGGTCGGGCTTGCCGAACGGGACAATGCAGCCGAGGCAGAGGCTCGCGAAGCAAACACCACTCTGGCGGTTCAAACGGCTGCCCTGGCCGGGCTGGAGGCGCAGATCGAGCAGGAGGTAAAAAGGGTCGACAGCGCCATCGCTCAGACGCACGTTGCCGATAGCCGGCTGGCGACGGCGCAGTTGGCACTATCGCGGACCAAGGTCGACGCTCCGTTTGATGCGCTCGTTCTGGAAGAGTCGGCCGAACGCGGGCAGCTGGTGAGTCCTCAGGTCACGGTTGCGACTCTGGCCGCCACCGACGAGTTCTGGGTGGAAGCATCCGTGCCCATCGCTCGCCTGGGCGACATCCGGTTCGCCGGTACCGACGGCTCGGCCGCGAGCAGGGTCACCGTCACGGTGGCCACCGGAGATGCGTCAATCGTGCAGCAAGGCGTTGCGTTGAGATCGCTGGGCAATCTGGACCCTCAGGGTCGGATGGCGCGCGTGCTCGTTTCGATCCAGAACCCGTTGGCCCTGCCGGCGGACGAGGTCGCGACCGCGAAACCCATCCTGCTGGGGAGCTACGTCCGTCTGGCGATCGAGGCCGGCACCATTCATGACGTTTACTCGATTCCCCGCCGGGCCCTGCGCGAGAACAGCCGCGTGTGGGTCCGCGACGGCGGAGGCAAGCTGCAGATCCGCGAGGTCGAGATCGTATGGCGCCGGCAGGAGGACGTGCTGGTCCATGACGGCTTCGAGCCCGGCGACAAACTGGTGGTGACGCATCTGGCCAGCGTGATTCCCGGCATGTCGCTGGACGTGCGCGATGGCCCCATTCGCGCCGCCGGTGCGCCGGCACGCGCCCGATCGGGAGATGGACAGTGATTGGGGCGGGCGCACGGAGCGATTCTCGCGACGGCCTCCTCGGCTACATGGCCCGCAACAGCGTTGCCGCCAACCTGCTGATGATTCTGTTCATCATCGGCGGCCTGTTCGTAGCCGGCGAGATCAAGCAGGAAGTCTATCCCTCCTACGAGTTGGACATTGTGAATTTCTCGATGTCCTTTCCCGGTGCCACGCCGGAAGAGGTGGAGGAGGGCATCCTGCTTCCTGCAGAGGAGGCGGTCCGGGGCCTGGAAGCGGTCAAACGCATCGAATCGAGCGCGGTGGAGGGGCGCGGTCGCATGTCGGTCGAACTGGTCGAGGACGTCGACCCCAACCGGGCGCTGCAGGACGTGAAGAACGCCATCGATCGGGTGGCCTCGTTCCCGGAGGAGGCGGAGCGGCCGGTGGTCGAGCTGGCCCTGCGGCAGCGGTCGACGGTGACCGTGGCGATCGCGGCCGACATGGATGAACGGACGCTTTTCGATTTCGCCGAACGAGTCCGCAACGACCTGCTGGCCTATCCGGAAATCACGCAGATCGAAGTGCGCGGCATTCGGGCCCCGGAGATCGCGGTCGAGGTTCCCGAGGCGAATCTGCGAGCCCACGGGCTGACGTTGGACGACATCGCGGAGACGATTCGAACGACCGCCCGGGACGTGCCGGGCGGCGAGGTGCGCACGGCCGGCGGAGAGGTCCTGCTGCGCAGCGCCGGCCGGCGTTTCTTCGCCAGCGAGTACGTAGACATTCCCGTGGTCAGCAACCCGGACGGCTCGAAGGCACGCCTGGGTGACATTGCGATGGTGACCGACGGATTCGAGGACGTGGATCGCGTGTCCACCTTCAACGGCAAACCCGGCGTCACGCTGTGGGTGTACCAGACGGGCGACCAGAAGCCGCTGGAGATTGCCGACATCGTCTACGGGTACGTCCAGCGCATGAACGCCGAGCTGCCGGACTCCGTCGAGATGCTCATCATGTGGGACCGGGCCAGCGAATACCGCGAACGCTTGCGGCTGTTGGCCACGAATGGGTTGTTCGGCCTGGTGCTCGTGTTGTTCGTCCTGGGGATTTTCCTGGCGCCGAAGCTCGCGTTCTGGGTGGGCGCGGCCGTACCAGTGTGCATCCTCGGGGCAATCATGTTGTTGCCGGCGATGGACACGACGATCAACATGATCTCGCTCTTCGCGTTCATTGTCACGCTCGGCATCCTGGTGGACGACGCGGTGATCATCGGGGAAGACGTTTTTCACAAGATCCAGTCAGGCGCGACGCGCATGGACGCGGCCATCGCCGGGGTCAAAGAGATGGCCGTTCCGGTGATCTTCGCGGTGATGACGAACATCGTCGCGTTCTGCCCGCTGATGTTCGTTCCCGGGCAGACGGGTCGGTTCTTTGCCGCGATTCCGATTGTCGTCATTACGGTGTTCCTGATATCACTTCTGGAAAGCCTTCTCATCCTTCCGTCGCACCTGGCCCACTCCAAGGCCGTGGATCCCTCCGGGCATGGTCTGCTGGCCGTTGTGGCCAGGTTTCAGGCACGGTCGGCAGAAATGATCGATCGGCTGGTGCGTCGGCTGTACGAACCGCTGCTGAGCTGGGCGTTGCACCACCGCCGTGTGACGGTGGCCGCATTCCTTTCCGGTTTGATCCTCGTCGCTGCGTGGTTCCAGAGCGGTCGGATCAACTTCACCTTCAATCCGCGCATCGAGGGGGACCGGGTCGACGCGGAGGTCACCGTGCCGTTCGGGGCGCCGTTCTCGGAGACGACGCGCGTGGCCAATCACATCGAGCAGGCCGGTCTGCGGGCGGCGGACCGGTTCGGTGGTCGGGACCAAGTGCTCGCCGGTTGGATGAACGGGCAGGGTCGTCAGGGTTCCAACCGTGCGGAGGTGAACCTCGTCCTGATTCCTCAGGAAGAGCGGGATTTCACGCCGGAGGACTTCGTCCGCGTGTGGCGGGAGGAGATCGGGCCGCTGCCGGGTCTGGAGGCGCTGTACTTCGAGTGGGAGATCGGGCCGTCGGGCTCGCGCGGGCTCACGGTGGATCTGTCGCATCCGAATCGGACGATTCTGGAGGCGGCCGCAACGGACCTCGCGGCGGCATTGGGCAATTACACGGGCGTGACCGATATTGACGACGGCTTTGCGGCCGGCAAGCCGCAGCTCGACGTCGCGATCACGGACGAGGCCCAGTCGCTCGGCCTGACACACGTAGACATCGGCCGTCAGATCCGCCATGCATACTACGGTGCGGAGGCGCTGCGAATGCAGCGCGGGCGAAACGAAGTCAAGGTGATGGTGCGCCTGCCGGAGGACGAGCGTCGTTCTTTGGCCGACCTGGAGAACATGATCATCCGGACGCCGTCCGGAGGGGAGATCCCGCTGGCGCAGGCGGCCACGTTTCTGCCGACCAGGGCGTATACCGAGATCAAACGAGTCGATGCCCAGCGCGTGCTGACCATCACGGCCAACATCGTTCCGGAACTGACCAACGTAAACAAGGTTCGCGCCGACCTGGAGGCGGAGGTGTTTCCGCGGCTCCTGGCGACCTATTCCGGGCTGACTTTCTCGTACGGAGGCCGCCAGCAGGAGCAGATTGACGCGATGCGAACGCTGATGCGCGGGCTGGCGATTTCGCTGCTGGTGATCTTCGGCATGCTGGCGGCGTTGTTCCGCAGCTACTCGGAGGCTGTTGTGGCGATGACGGTGGTGCCGTTTGCGATCGCGGCCGCGTTCGTCGGGCACATGGTGATGGGTTACGATCTTTCGGTCGTGAGCGTGCTGGGGATCATTGCGACGTGCGGCGTGGTGGTGAACGGCGGGTTGGTGCTGACCGTTACCATGAACGACATGGTGCGCGGTGGGGCGCCGTTGGAAACCGCCGCTTTCGAGGCGAGCAAGCGACGCTTCCGCCCGATCCTGTTGACTTCGTTGACCACATTCTTCGGGCTCGCCCCGATGATTTTCGAGACTTCGCCGCAGGCGCGCTATCTCGTGCCCATGGCGATCGCGCTGGGGTTCGGGATCATGTTCTCGGCGGCGGTTGTGCTGCTGATGGTTCCTGCAGCTCATTTGATTGCGGCCGGCTTCCGGCGCAGGTTAGCGAGGCTGTGGGGCGCTGCCCCTGCCGAATCTGTGGCGGTGGCCAACGGCTCCGCCGAGGTAGGCGGGGTGTCCCTGCCGAGAACGTGATCCATAGTGACTCGGTCTTACATCGATCTCGATTCCTGTGGACGCCGACGGTGACATCACCCTGCGCGACTTCCCCGCGGTCCAGGCGAGCGTAACGCGGTGACCTTCAGGACGTAGATTACCCAGGGCGCGATGGTCGTCTCGTTGACCCAATCGTAGGGCTCGTCCGGTCTGCCCAGCGGTCGGTAGACTTCGACCACGTCCAGGCCGGACCGCCGGTAAACCTCGCGGTAATCCTCGTCCGGCCAGATCACGTCGACCACCGGGCGTTTGTCCTCCAGGGCGGTCACGATGATCCTCACCCGGTCGCCGCATTTCGCCTGCCGGTTCTCGGGGAAGTCCCTGGTGGTGAATGATGCCCATTCGTGCCGGTAGATCTCCGGCGAAGAGACCAGACTGACGATCCTGCCTCCCGCCTTCAGCACCCTGGTCAACTGGCTGAACATCCCGACCTTCTTTGCCGCCGTGGGGATGTTGTCGAAGGTGAAGGCCGAGAGCACCAGATCGAAGCTGCCGTTCGCGAACCGGTCCAGGTCGCCGTCCGCGACCAGGCGGTAGTCGCCGGCCGGATCGATCGCCCGGGCCTTGCGGATCATCTCTTCGGCGATGTCGACTCCGACGGCGTCGAATCCCAGTTTGGTCAGGAAGCGCGTGGAGCGCCCCGTGCCGCAGCCGAAATCCAGCGCCGCCCGTCCTGCGACGTGCCCGGAGAGGATTTCCGGCAGGTCCCTGAAGGCCAGGTAGTAGGTGCCGGGGAACTCCAGCTTGGCATAAGCGGCCGCGTAGGCGTCGTCTTCGTACGAGTTCCTGAACTCCATAATCTCACTACGCCACAGACGACAGGATGTTGTCGAAAGCGTCAAGGAACTCATCGATTTGCCGGGTTGTAATAATGTAGGGCGGAAACAGCCGGAAGGCCGCGTTGCGCGGCTGATAGTTGACGATGAAGCCCGCCTCAAGCAGCCGCCGGGCCATGTCCACACCCTTGTCGGCCTGATCGCGTGCCAACTCGATTCCCACCATCAGTCCTTGGCCGCGGACCTCCGTGAGAACAGGCCGGCGCGACTGCAAATCCCACAGACCCTCGAGCAGGTAGTCGCCGAGCATGGCGGCTCGCTCGACCAGGCCCTCTTCCTCGAGGATCGCGATCACGGTCGCCGCGATACGCCCCGACAACGGGTCGTTCTGATGGGATTGCATGTGGGTCAGTGCGCCCTGGCAACGGGCCTCGACCTCGGCCGTGGTCACGACGGCCGCCACCGGCAAGCCGGCCCCGAGAGCTTTGCCCAGGACCAGGATGTCCGGCACGACGTCCTCGTGCTGGAACGCGAACCAGCGGCCGGTGCGCCCGATTCCGGTGGTGACTTCTTCCGCAATGAACAGGGCGCCCAACTGCGCGGCCAGGGCCCGCAGACCCGCGCCGTAGCCGATGGGGGGAACGATCATTCCCGCGTTGGCCAAGACCGGCTCGAAGATCACCGCGGCCACCGTCCGGTCTTTCTTCCCGGCCAACTCGCGCAGCGGGCCGAGGCAGGGGAAATCCCCGCAGGGCCACCCGGTACCCGCCGGGCAGTTCCGGCACTCGGGAGCGGGAATGCGGACAACGGTCCCGACCGGTGGCAGCCAGCGGACGTCGCGCCCGACTTCCGAAAGCGAGAGTGCATAGGTCGTATCGCCGTAGAAGCTGCGCTCGACGACAACGATGGCGTCGGCGCCGGTGGCCGCCCGGGCCATCTTGAGGGCCAGCTCGACGGCCTCGCTGCCGGTGTTGAGGAAAACCGCTCGATCCAGGGCCGGCGGCAGGATTCCGGCCAGCTTCACCATCGCCCGTTGGGTTTCATCGCTCAGGAACGGGGGGCCGGCGTGGATCAGCCTGACGGCTTGCTCGTGAATCGCCTCGATCAGCCGCGGATGCCCGTGGCCGAGCACCGTGCACCAGCATCCGGCGAGCAGGTCGAGGTAGGATTTGCCGCGGTCATCCCACACCGTGCACCCTTGGCCGCGGGTCAACACGACGTTCTCGAACGGATTCGTCTGCCATATACGCATCGAGGTGATCCTGCCTCTGTGGGACTCGCCCGGCGGTTCCAACTGCCCGCAGGCGGAAATCCGTCCTCGTTGCCGCACTGAACGGATTCCTTGTGGTCCCAGGCGCGGGCCGACCGCCGACGACTCCGCTCGAAGGTCCGGCTCAGGTGGCGGGCGAGTCGCCGCACAGATTCAGCGATTCTCGCCTCGCCGAGCGTTGAAATCGAGAGCCGGAGCGTGGCGGTCTCGCGTTTGCGGGTCCTTCGGCGGTCCGTTGCACGGTGTGATGCTCACGACCTGCTCCGGCGGGTCGGCTGTCTCGCCAGAGTGTCAATCTTCCAGCACCATCGATGTTCCTTTTCAAGTCATTCTGACACATTGGTGTCGTTGGCGCACGCATGGCGAATCAAATTCCATGTGTGCTGGTTTCCCATGTTGTTGATCGTGATCCTCGTCGTAAGATGGACCGAGCACGACCAGACGGTCGGCGTTGACCAGCCACCCGGCACATATGGCAGTGATCTCCGGGGTGGGAAGCAGGTGGCGGCCGCAGCTCGCCTGATCCGGGCCGAGGGCGAGGCGGAGGACGCACACGGGATTGCCGATAACCATTGGGGGCTGTGGCCGGCGACCTGCCGGAGGATTTTGGCTGCGCGATGAGTGACGATGGGGGCATCATGAACGCGGTTAAGTCATCGCACCAGGAGTTGGAAGGTCGTCTGGCTGAGGCCGAGGCTGAGATCGCCGCAATGCGCTGTGGCGGGGTCGACGCGTTTGCCGAGGATCAGGCGGCCATGCTGGTTCGGCTCGGGAAGGCGGAACTCGCGCTCCACGAAGCCCGAGCGGAGCTTGCTAGGAACGTGCAGGAACACGCCGAGGAGCTGGCTTCGGCGAACGATCGGCTTGCACAGGCGGTCGAACAGCGGAGGCGGGCCGAGGAGGGCCTCGAGGCGAGCATGGAAAAGTATCGGCGTCTGGAGGCGAATATTCCCGGACTGGTCTACCGGTACGCATTGCACCCCGACGGGAGCTTCTCCTTTCCGTACGCGAATTCGGCGTCGCGCGAGCTGTTTGATGTCGAGCCGGAGGACGTCATGCGCAACGGCGCTCTTCTGGCCGATCTCATTCATCCCGATGACAGGGAAAGACGTGACGAGTCGATCAGGGCGTCTGCCGAGACACTCCAGCCCTGGAGGCAGGAATTACGGCACGTCGTCAACGGCGATGTGCGTTGGTACGACTGCGTGTCTCGTCCGGAGCGACAACCCAACGGCGATATTCTCTGGGATGGGATTATTCTGGAGATCACCGAGCGCAAGCGCGCCGCGCAGGAACGACTGGCCCACCTCTGCTTCCTGGAGAGCATGAAGCGGATCGACCAGGCCATTCGGGGAACGATGGACCTGGACCGGATGATGTCCGACGTCCTCGACGCCGTGCTCTCGATCTTCGAATGCGACCGGGCCTGGCTCTTTTATCCCTGTGACCCCGACGCTCCGTCTTGGCAGGTGCCCATGGAGCGTACCGTGCCGGAATATCCCGGGGCCCTCGCCCTGGGTGTTGACGAGCCCATGCGGCCGGGCACTGCCGAACAGCTCCGAGTGGTGTTGACGTCCGACGGCCCCGTCAAGTTCGGCCCGGGTGCCGAGCGTCCGGTTCCACCGGAGGAGACGGCGCGGTTCGGCCAACAGTCCCAGCTTTCGATGGCGATCTACCCCAAGGTGGGCAGCCCGTGGATGTTCGGCCTGCACCAGTGCTCGCACCCGCGGGTCTGGACGGAGGAGGAGGAGAGGCTTCTGCAGGGGATCGGGCGACGCATCGGCGACGCGTTGAGCAGTCTGTTGACGCTGCGCGACCTGCGGGAAAGCGAGCAGCGCTTCCGCACCGTGGTGGAACAGGGCGCTGATGCCGTCTTCCTGAGCACAATGGAGGGCAGGGTTTTCGATGTGAACCAGCGGTCCTGTGAGAGCCTGGGCTACACCCGTGAGGAACTGCTGGGTATGACCTTGTCCGAGATCGATCTCGAGGTGGAAAGCGGCAGACACCGGGAACGCATCTGGGAAAAGCTGGTTCCGGGGCGCCGAATCACGTTCGAAGGACTGCATCGGCGCAAGGATGGCACCACTTTCCCCGTCGAGGTCAACGCCGTGCCGTTGGAGTTGGAGGGGCAGCGCGTGATGCTGGGTCTGGTCCGCGACATCAGCGAGCGCAAGCAGGCCGAGGACGCCCTGCGGGAGAGCGAGCAGCGCTTTCGCGCCCTGGTCGGGCAAGTCGCCGACGGCATCCTCCTGCACGACCTTGAAGGCCACATCGTCGAGGTGAACTCTCGCGTCTGCGAGACCCTCGGCTACACGCACGAGGAATTGCTGGGCATGACCGTTGCGGATGTCGACCCGACGTTCGTCGCCGGTGACCATCCGAAGGAACATTGGACGGCTCTGCCACTCAGGCGAGTAGTCTCCTTCGAGACACGTCACCGCCGCAAGGATGGCAGCATCTTCCCCGTCGAGGTGCGGCTCTGTCTCGTCGAAATGCACGGGCGCAGATTGATTCTCGCCTCCGTCCGCGACATCAGCGAGCGCAAGCGGGCCGAGGAGGAGACCGAGAGACTGGAGGCCCAGCTCCGACAGTCCCAGAAGATGGAGGCCGTAGGACAGCTTGCTGGGGGCGTGGCCCACGATTTCAACAACCTCCTCACCGTCATTCTCGGGAACGTCGAGTTAGCCAGGCGCGACTTGAGTAGCGGGTCGGCGCCGAACACCCGCCTGGCCGAAGCATTACGCCAGATTGAGCAGAGCGGTGAGTGGGCGGCGAAGCTCACCCGCCAGTTGCTGACCTTCGGGCGCCGGCAGGTGGTCCAGCCGCAGTTGCTCGACCTGAACGACACGCTCACCGGGATGGAGCAGATGCTGCGGCGGTTGATCACTGAGGACATCACCTTGGACTTCGCGCGGGCCCGCGAACTGCGGTGCGTTCTGGCCGACGCCAGCCAGATCGAGCAGGTGGTCATGAATCTCGTGGTCAACGCCCGCGACGCCATGCCGGACGGCGGCCGGCTCACGCTGGAGACTTCCAACGTCACCCTGGATGGCGAGTATCTGGCGTCGCATCCCGAGATGTGCTCAGGCGAGCACGTACTGCTGGCCGTGAGCGACACCGGTCAGGGAATAGACGCGGCCACGATGCCGCGCATCTTCGAGCCCTTCTTCACGACCAAGGCCGTGGGTGAGGGAACCGGTATGGGTCTGGCGACGGCCTACGGAATCGTCAGGCAGTTCGGCGGGCACATCAGCGTCGACAGCGACCCCGGGCACGGAACGACGTTCCGCGTGTACCTGCCGGTGGCCGAAGAATCCACCGAGCGAACACAGGTAGCCGCGGTCGAGGTCTCGCCTCCGACCGGATCCGAGACCATCCTGCTGTGCGAGGACGAGGGTCCGGTTCGCGAGCTCAGCGGTCGCATGCTGCAGTCCGCCGGGTACACGGTTCTCTTCGCCCGCAACGCGCATCATGCGCTTGAGCTTGCATCCGCGTACACCGGGTCCATTCATATGCTCGTCACCGACGTCGTCATGCCGGGAATGCACGGAAAAGCACTCGCCGACGAGCTGACCCGGCGCTTCGGCGACCTGAAGGTCCTGTTCATGTCGGGCTACACCTCGGACGTCATTGCCCATCACGGCGTGCTGGACGAGGGGGTCGAGTTCCTCAAAAAGCCCTTCAGTTGCGGCGCGCTGCTGCAGCGAGTCCGGCAGGTACTCGATCGGTCGCAGTCAGGAGGATAGGCCGGAGGAAACCGACTGAACCGGGGCTTGCGCACTCTGTGCTGTTGGGACGCTGCAAGAGTACGCCCCGTGAGCGCCCGGAAGGCCCGCGCTGCGGTCGATCTTGTGGGTCCCGGGTGGTTCGTTCGAGCCCACCGGGCGACCGGTGGGCCCCGACCGGAACGATCTAAATTCTTATAGCATCAAACTTTACGTAAAGGGCGAACGCAGGATTCGATTCTCCCTCTGGCCAGTCCCTCGTCGCCCGGGTGCGATCAAAAGGACGGGTTCAAACCGAATCCGGCCATCGGTTCGTTCGCTTCACCTGCGCGATCTGAGGGCATCGCCCCGGCGATCGGTTAAGACGCTTTAATGAAGATGTGCCGGACGGGCGCCCCACCGAAGGAGACTCGTTGGGAAGTGCTGTTACTTCCACGGCGCGTTCTTGACGATAGATGAACCGCCCAGGCCGGGGAGGGTCTACGAGAAGGGCATCCTGACGGCCACGCTCCTGGACATGACACGCAGCGGCCGAGACGTGCTGGCCGTTCGCTTCGACATGGACCGCCCGCTCGACGACCCGGGCATCCTCTTCATGCAATGGGACGGCGAGGTCTTCCGCCCGATCGACCTGGCCGCCATGCCCCTGGGCCAGACCGCGACGCTGGCCGACACGTCGGACGTCATGGGCAGTATGTGGTGAGGGATGCTCCGGGGTGGTCGTTACGTAGTACCGGGTCGGCGGCGTGTGTTATTTGGGCGCGCTCTACTCGACGGGCACCTCACTGCTGTGGACGGCTCGCACGCCGGCGCGTTGCATCTCCTCGACGGCCCGTTGCGCGTCGCCGGGCTGGAGCTCGACGGCTCGGCAGCCGTCCTCGATCAGAAAGGTGTTAAAACCGAGGGCGGCCGCGTCGAGCGCGGTGGCCCGTACGCAGTAATCGGTGGCCAGCCCCAGTATGTACACGTCGCTAGCACCCTGCTCTTTCAGGTATTCACCGAGTCCGCTGGAGCAGCGTCGGGCGTTGTCGTAGAAGCCGCTGTAACTGTCCACGTCGGGGGATGTTCCCGTAGGAAACTCGCGGGCCACGCGCGTCGTGTCCAGCCCGTCGGCGAACTCCGCGCCCGGGGTGTTCTGCACGCAGTGCACCGGCCACAGAATCTGGTCCAGCCCGCCGAGCTGGATCACGTCGCCCGGCTTCTTGCCCGGGTGGTTGGCCGCGAAGCTGCCGTGGTCCGACGGGTGCCAGTCGCGGGTGGCCACGACCAGGTCGAACCGGTCGGACACGCCGTTGGCCACGGGGATGACCTTATCGCCGTCGGCCACCGGCAATGCCCCGCCGGGCAGGAAGTCGTTCTGGATGTCCACGAGGATCAGAGCGTTCATTGGCCTGCCTCGCCCCTGTGTGTGGGCTCTGAGTGCCGTCGACGTGGCGGGCGTCAGTTCCCGGCGTCTCGGGCCTTCATGATCAACCTCGTTTTTCGGTCGTGCAACCCGCGCTCCAGACCGGCCGGATACCGGTGCGGGTTGACCAGCCGCCTGATGCCCGGATGCAGTCGGCCGAGCTGCTCGCGGGTGTGACGCCGGGCGTCCTCGACCGACGGCACGCGGTACACCACGTTGCCTCCGCGCAGGATCGGCACCAGCATATCGGTGAACGGCGTGTCGGACGGGATTCGCTTCCGCCGCGTGGCGTCGGCGGGATCGACGATGGTGCAGTCCGCCGCGACACCGTTGAGTTCGTCGTACACCATGTCGGCCACAAACTGCTTGCCGTCGTGGAAGCGGCGAATCTGGAGCATGCCCGGCGTTGTGGTCTTCACCATCTGCTCGGAGAGCTTGATCTTGTGTTGCCAGTCCCGGCCGGGTTTGCGCAGGGCGGTGAGCTTGTACACGCCGCCGAGCGCGGGGTCGTCGTACGCGGTGACGAGCTTGGTGCCCACGCCCCAGACGTCGATCCGCGCACCCTGCTGGTGCAGGCTCGCGATGAGGTGCTCGTCCAGATCGCCGCTGGCGACGATCTTGGCGCCGTCGAAGCCTGCGGCATCCAGAATCCTACGGGCCTCGATGCTCAGATAGGCCAGGTCGCCGGAATCCAGCCGCACGCCGCCCAGTTCGTAGCCCCTTTCCCGCAGCCGCTTACCGGCTTCGACAGCCCGCCGGACGCCGTCCAACGTATCGTACGTGTCCACCAGAAAGACGCAGTTGTTCGGCATGGCCTCGGCGTACGCCTCGAACGACTGCTCCTCGGTGTCGAAGGCCATCACCCAACTGTGGGCGTGCGTGCCTTTGACGGGGATGTCGAACAGCTTTCCGGCCAGAACGTTCGACGTCGCCGCGCAGCCGCCGATGTAGGCCGCCCGGGCGACCGCCAGGGCGCCGTCGATACCCTGTGCCCGGCGCAGGCCGAACTCCAGCACCGGCTCGTCGCCGGCGGCCTGGCAAACGCGTGCCGCCTTGGTCGCGATCAGCGTCTGGAAGTTGACCACGTTGAGCAGCCAGGACTCCAGAAGCTGAGATTCGATGAGCGGGCCGCGGACGCGCACCAGCGGCTGCTGCGGGAAGACCAGGGCGCCTTCGGGGAGGGCGTCCACGTCGCAGGAGAGCTTCAGGTCGCCCAGGCAGTCCAGGAACGCGGTCTCGAACAGGGGTTTGTCGTCGGCGCCGCGCAGGCCGGTCAGGTAGGACAGGTCGGATTCCTCGAACGAAAAGTGATTCAGGAGGTCAACGACGTACGCCAGACCGCAGGCCACGCAGTAGCCGCCGTTGAAGGGCAGGCTGCGGAAGAACAGATGGAAAACCGCTTCGTGGTCGGTCAGCCCCGACTTCCAATACCCGTGGGCCATGGTCAGCTCGTACAGGTCGGTGAGCAGAGCCAGCGGCGTACGATAGACGTGCGACGGCACACTCATGAGCCACCTCCGATACGCGTATAGTGTACGCGGTGGGCGGCGCAGGTCTAACCGGCCGGTCTGCGCGTCATTCCGGAAGCCTCGACGAAGTACCGCCGCAGGCCTCTCGGCAGGCTGGTCGTTACGTTCTGAGCGGCCGGCGCCGCCGGTTGATACGTGTGCCAGAAGAGGTGCGTCCTGTCGTGTAGTCGGTGCTCGCGGATATATCTCATCGCGCCGTCGAGCGCCTTGGCCGTATAGGTCACGTCCAGCTCGATCCGCTCGGTGGCCCGCATTTCCTGAATCAGGCGGACAGCTCCCTCGGTTGGCCTGGCGTAGCCCTGGCCGAGCGCCGTGCCCACCACATGCAGCGCCGACTTGTCGATACGCACGTCCGGCACGCTCGAGTCGTGCCGCCGCATGAAGCGGAGCACCCGCCGAGCCACGCTTGCCCACCGGCCGGGCGTGCAGTACCAGCGGTGAAAGGCCACGACGCCGACCAGTCGGGTTTGCAATCCGGCCAGCCTGCAGCCGACGGCGAGCCCGGCGGCCGTCCCCAGACTGCCCAGGGCCACGTAGAGATAATCCGGCTCCGGCAGGTCGCCGGCGTCGATCTGCTGTTTGAGTTCCAGCGCCGCGTTCACGTGGCCCAGACACGACAGCGGCGACGTGCCGCCGGACGGAGCGTAGTACGGCGGGCATTCGTCGCGCCAATGCCGGCGCTTCAGGAACTGCAGGGCCAGCCTCGGCGCCAGCAGGGCGTAGCCGGTGGGAACGTACTCCGCGTCGGCCTCGATGCCCAGCAACAGGTTCGATCGTACGTACGGGGCCGCCGGTTGGTGGACCACGACTCCGACGGTGTTCATCCCCAGCCGCCGGGCATGCCAGGCCGTGCGGCAGACGTGGTGACTGCCGGTCACCCCGAAGGTGACGATCGTTCCGGCGCCGCGTTGACGGGCGTCGGCCAGCAGGAATTCCAGGCCCCGGATCTTGTTACCGCCGCAAGCCCGGTGGCTAAGGTCCTCGCGCTTGATGTAGAACGCACGCAGACCCTTGGCCCGTGCGAAGCGCTGTGCACTGATGACCGGTGTGGGCCACTCGCCGATGGGCAGCCAGGGCACGACCTCGCCGAGACGCGGGTACGCCTGGAACAGCGGCAGCCCGCGGCTGGCAGGCTCGCTCAACATCGCTCGATCAGATGCTCGATGATGCGCTCGGTCAAGGCCGCGATGGTCATCGAGGGCGGCACGCCGGTCGGCGTCGGCACCATGCTCCCGTCCGCGATGTAGAGGCCCGGATAGCCGAACACCTCGCCGCAGGGATCGGCGACGCCGGCCTCCGGCGACTCGGCCATCACCGCTCCGCCCAGCGGGTGCACCGTGATGGGCCAGCGCTTGAACACGGCCGCCGGCGGCAGGATCAGCTTTCCGCCCGCGGCGGCGCCCAGCTCCCGCAGGAGAGCGATCGTTCGGGCGTGGAAAGCCGCATCCCGGCCCGGATCGTGCCGATGGGCCATCGCTCCACGCCGCCCCAACACCAGCCGCCCCGGATTGTCGCGGTATCCCATGGTCCCGAACGACCAGGTACAACGTTTCGCCGGGCCCAGACGCATGCCGCCGAACCATCGGGCCGGATTGAGCAGCCCGGTAAAGCTGCCGATGTCGAACGGCACCAGGCCCGTCTCCATCAGGTACAGCCGGTCGCGCCGCCAAAGATCCATCCAGGCGGTGACCGGCGGGCCGGCGTCGGGCGCCAGGTCGATCTCGGGTCCGATCAGCAGCCCTCCGAAGTCGCCGTTGGTGAAGAAGCGTTGCCCCAGCGCCTGACTCAACCGCGGCAGCGTCCCGAGCAGATCGCGGCATCTCAACAGCAGTCGCGGAGTGTTCAGTGCTCCGGCCGCGACGATCACGCGCCGGGCGCTCAGCGACCCGTCGCACCACTCGCCGTCTTGCAGTTGGCGAAAGTCCACCCGGTAACCGTCATCCCTCGGCGCGATCGCCAGCACCTCGTGAAGGGGGCGAATAACCGCGCCGCACGATTCGGCCGCCGGGAGGTAGGTCTGAGCGAGCGTTCGCTTTCGCGACGCCCGACCGCCCCGCAGCCAGGTGGCCGCTTCGCGATACACGCCGTCGGTGATCGGGCGCTCATCGAGGGCCCCGGCGTCGGTCGGCCAATCCATCGACAGCGGCAGGCGCGTCACCTCGGTGCCGATCCGCCGCCCGATGGCCTCCAGCGCTCGGGTCCGCGACAAGCCCAGCGGGATCTGCGTCGGTGCGATCATCGCTTCGACGCGGTCGTAGTAGGGGGCCAGCCTCTCGTGGCTCCATCCGGACGGCCAATGATCGTCGAAGATTTCGTGCGGCGCCCGGATGGTCACCGCGGTGTAGATGTTTGATCCGCCTCCGACGGCGCTGGCTGTCAGGGCGAGCAGTCCGCGGAGCCGGAGCAGTTCGAGCGGTCCCGGCCCCCGCTCGCCGTGGAACAGGGGGGCCTGGCCCGCGGCGATGTCCTCGTACACCTCCGGCGTCATCCGGCGCCCGCGTTCGAGGACGACCACGCGCATCCCGGCCTGGGCGGACCGCAGGGCGCAGACCGCCCCGCCGAAGCCTGACCCGATGACGATCAGATCGTAATCCGGTGCACCCATGACAGACCTGTTATACTCGCTGCCCGGCCGCCGTTCGAGCACGGACAGCCACCGGAGGATCACGCCGCAGCATGGTGATCGACGTCCATTGTCATGTCGGCTTCAGTAGCCGACGGGTTGACCCGGCGATCCCGCGCTTCTCGTTCGAGCGGGCCGGCGCGGTCGGCACACCGGGTTATGATAGCTACTTCTCGCCGCGATTTCTGAGACGCCCGGGCTGGTTCTTCGTGCGCCGCTGGCTGGGCATCAGTCCGAAGCTGGACCTCGGCCCGGACCTTGACGCACAGATCGAGGCGGCCAACGAGCGGCACTGGGCCCTGGCCAGCGGTGTGGACCGCCTGGTGCTGCTGGCCTTCGACGAGTACCACGACGACGCCGGCCGCCCGATCGGCGCCGCCCGGCGCGGTCAGCGGTTCGGCAGCGACCTGTATGCCTCCAACAGCCTCGTCCGTGCGATCTGCGCGACGCGCCCGGACCGATTCCTGTTCGGTGCGTCGATCCATCCTTACCGCGTGCAGGACGGGCGCAACGCGTGCGAACTGCTGGGGGAGCTGGCCGCGGCCGGCGCCGTGTTGATCAAGTGGCTGCCCATCCATCAGAACATCCGGGCCGACGACCCGCGCACCGTCGCGTTCCTGCGCCAGGCCGCCCGGCTCGGCCTGACCATGCTGATCCACTACGGCGGTGAGATGTCGCTGTCGCGTCAGCACCTCGAGTTTCAGAGCCCGGTGCCGTTGCTGGATGTGCTTCGCCGGCTTCGCGCGGAGGGGGCCATGCCCACGGTCATCGTCGCCCACGTGGCTACGCCGTCGTTCATCTGGCAGGGTGCGGCCGGCCACCGGGCGCTGGTCGATGCCATGTTGGGCGAATTCGCCGATGCCCCGTTGTACGCGGACCTTTCGGGGATGGCCGGCTTCGGGCGCCGGTTCTGGCTGCGGCGATTGGCCCGGCGCAGGGAGCTGCACCACAAGCTCGTTTGGGGCAGCGACTATCCCATCCCGGTGTTGCTGCGGTCGTTCCCGCGACTGGTCGATCGCCGGACGCGCCAGGAGATCGCGGGCTTGCCTTCCTGGATCGAGCAAAGCCGGCGTCTGGTCGAGGCGCTTGGCTTTGAAGAATGCGTTTTCACGCGGGCCGCCGAGATCCTCCGCGTCCGGTAGCGCTACTCTGCCGCGAATCGCGGACGCCGGCGGCATCCACCCGAGCTTTTCCGGATTCAACCGACTCCCGTAACATGGGGCCGGACGATCGGGGCAGGATACACCCGAATCCTCGCCGCCCGCCGTCAGGAGCCGTGTCGAATGTCGTCATTGCTGGCCGTCGATCTGGGGTTGAGAACCGGGTTGGCCCTCTATGGGCAGGACGGGCGGCTGGTGTGGTATCGGTCGCGGCACTTCGGCAGCGCGGCGCAGTTGCGGCAGCGAATGCACGGCCTGTTCGGCGAGCTGCCGGATCTGGTCTGTCTGGTGGTGGAGGGCGGCGGGCCGTTGGCCGACATCTGGGAGCGCGAGGCCCGGCGGCGGGACGTCGCCGTGCGCCGGATCAGCGCCGAGGACTGGCGGCAGGACTTGCTCTATCCGCGGGAACACCGCGACCGTCGCAAGGCCAAACACAGCGCGGACGACCTGGCGCGTCGGGTGATCGAATGGTCGGACGCGCCCCGGCCGACCTCGCTGCGGCACGATGCGGCCGAGGCGATCCTGATCGGCCTGTGGGGCGTGCTGGACCAGGGCTGGCTGGAGACGGTGCCGACCGAGGTCAGGCCTTAGCTCCCGTTCGCCCGGCCCGATTCCGGCGCTACGCGCTGTCGTCATTCTCGCTGCCACGCGACGGGTCGACGCGAATCACACCCCAGAACATCAACCCCGCCAAGGCCCAGCCGGCAACGAATCCGGCGGCCATGTTCAATGCGATGCACACCCCGGCCGTGCCGACCATCACGAAGGAATCCCGGCGTGTCGTCTGGTCCCGGCAGACCAGGGCCAGCTCGAGGCCGCCGAACAGCAGCAGTGTGCCCAGCACGGACTGGGGATACTGTTGCAGCCAGATCAGCAACGATCCGCCGAACAGCACAGCCAGGGCCATCTTCGCGATCCCCAGCATCACCACGCTGCCGCCGGTGCGGGCACCGAAGCGGTACTGGGCCGCCAGCCCGCCCGAGCCGTGGCACATCGGCATCGCCCCCAGCGGGCACAGGATCAGGTTCATCAGGCCCACCGAGAGCGCGGTTCGGCGCGGACCGGCCGGACGTTTTGGGAACAGGTCCACCGAAAGCACGCACACGGCAATCACCGAGTTCAACGTGGTCAACGGAATCTGCGGGATCGCCCCGCGGAGAATCCCCGTCCGCCAGTCGTCCCAGGCGGACAGATCGGGCAGTCTCCAGTTCATGCCCAGCCGCGTCTGGGACAGCAGCGACGGTTCGGAGGCCAGCAGGGCGACCAGCCCGATCGCGAACACGACCAGCGCCGCCGGGAACCGCGCCGAGGAATACAGCACCAGCACCAGGA
Organism: Phycisphaerae bacterium; assembly: GCA_035528995.1. Classification (GTDB taxonomy): domain Bacteria; phylum Planctomycetota; class Phycisphaerae; order UBA1845; family UBA1845; genus DATKXO01. Next base: position 25,020 of record DATKXO010000200.1, read on the forward strand.
CCACGCAGATGATCCCCAGCCCGATGCTGTCCCACCCGATGAGCGCCTCCGTACCGACGGCCATGCCCACGCCCTTGGTCAGCAGCTTCAGGCCCAGGGCCAGTTGCAGCCCACGAACCACGCTTTTGGGTATCACGCGATTGAGCCAGTCGATCAGGCCGGTGACGGCCAGCAGCAGGATCACCACTCCGGTGACGATGCCGGCCGCCAGGATTTGCGACTCGTTCAGCTCTTCGCTGATGGCGACGGCCGCGATCGCCTTCATGGGCTGCACCGGCATCGGGATGCCGAACGCAATGCCCGTGACGACGTTCATCAGCCCCGCACAGAACAGGGCCGGCCCGAACTGCAACCCGCAACGGTTGACCAGGCCGACCAGAAACGGGATGAACACGCCCAGGTCGCCGAGCCCGCCGGCCAATTCCGAACGGTTGAATCGGAGCCTTGCTTGGGCCTGGTTTGATTCCGCGATGATTCGACCTCCACCAAACGCACACCTATCCGACACCGGCGCGCGGCGACAAGCGTACGGGCTTCCGGGCGGCATCGTCAACGCGTTGTGCTTGCGCCGGGCGGCCGTCACTTTTCCCTCGACCTGACGCGGCTATACTGATGAGGCTTGCTGTTTGGCGGCTGGAGGTGGCGGCATGAATGGGCTTTCCCATCTCGATGATGAAGGTCGGGCCCGGATGGTGGACGTGGGTCAGAAGGCTGTCACCTCTCGCCGGGCGGTGGCCGAGGCGATCCTGGTGACCGGCAAGGAGGTCATGACCGCCGTGCGGCAGGGGCAGACCCCGAAGGGCAACGTCTACGAGACGGCCCGGCTGGCCGGGATCATGGCCGCCAAACGCACGGCCGCGCTCATCCCCCTGTGTCATCCCCTTTCATTGGATCACGTTTCGGTGGATTTCGAGCCGGGCGACGATCGGATTCGCGTGGTCGCCACGGCATCGACCCGGGCCTCGACCGGTGTGGAGATGGAGGCCCTGACCGCGGCGGCCGTCGCCGGCCTGACCCTGTACGACATGCTCAAGGCCCTGAGCCGTTCGATGGTTCTGCAGCAGGTGCGGTTGTTGGCCAAGTCGGGCGGCGCTGCGGGCGATTACCGTGCATCCGATTGCGCCGGCGGGCAGGACGCTGCCTCATGACGTGATGGGACGCCGAGCGCGCCACGCGCCCGGTCTACGTCAGGATGCCGGCAATGCAGCCGGTCATCCAGCAGGCCATCGCACCGCCAAACATGGCCCGCAGACCGAGACGGGCCAGATCGGCCCGCCGCTCCGGGGCCATGCCGCCGATGCCCGCGATCTGAATGGCGATCGAACTCAGGTTGGCGAAGCCGCACAGGGAGTAGGTCGCCAGCCGAATCGTTCGCTCGTTGACGGCGCCCTCGCGAGCCAGGTCCGACAGGGACAGGTAGGCCACGAATTCGTTTGTCGCCATGGCCTTGCCCAGCAGCCCGCCGAAGAGCTGGCAGTCGCCCCGGTCCACGCCGATGATGTAGGCCACCGGTGCGAAGACCAGCCCCAGAAGTCCGCCCAGATCGAGCTGTTCCAGCCCCATCCATGCAACCAGCGGCTGGATCGGCCCCAGGCCTCCAACGTACAACAGCAGCCGGTCGATAATGGCGATTACCGCGATGAACGCGATCAGCATGGCCGCGACGTTGAGGGCCAGCTTGAGACCGTCCGAGGCCCCGACCGCCGCCGCGTGCACCACGTTGCGCGTCTTGCGTTCGACTTGAAGCCGTACGCTCCCGATCGTCTCGGGGACCTGGGTCTCGGGAACCATGATCTTGGCCACCACGAACGACGCCGGCGCGGACATCAACATGGCCGTCAGGAAGTGCCGGGCGACCTCGACCTGCTTGGCCGGATCGTCGCCGCCCAGGATAGCCACGTAGCTGGCCAGCACGCCCCCGGCGATGGTGGCGAAGCCGCCGACCATCAGGGCCATCAGCTCCGATTCCGTCATCCTGGGGATGTAGGGGCGAACCAGTAGCGGCGCCTCGGTCTGCCCCAGAAATACGTTGCCCGCCGCGGACAGGCTCTCCGCCCCGCTGACCCCCATCAGCTTCTGCATGACGCGGGCCACGATCCCGACCACGAACTGAAGCACGCCCAGGTGATAGCCCAGTGCAGACAGGGACGAGAACACAATGATCGACGGCAAAACCTTGGCCGCGAACACCACGCCCCAGCTGTCCTGCCGAATGTCCACCAGGTTGCCCAGAACGAACCTGGCGCCCTCATTCGTGCAGTCCAGAATCACCGTGACCACGGTGGCGATGCCGTTGAAGACGTCGCGCCCTACGTCAGTCTGGAGAACGAGCACGGCCAGAACCCATTGCAGGGCCATGCCCCCCAGCACCGTCCGCAGCGGGAACCGCCGGCGGTTCGTCGAGAGCACCCAGGCCAGGGCCAGCAACAGGGCGATACCCGCAATACCGCGGAGAGCCGTCATATCAATCCTGCTCGGGTGGGGGGCTTGCCAGCGGCTCGAAGCATCGCTGGCACCGGGGTTGGTACAGGTCCGCGCCGCCGACCATGGTCTGTGTCCCCACCGGCACCATGCGTTGAGAGTACCGCGCCTGGCCGCCGCAGACCCTGCACGGCGCGTACATGTGCAGCACCTCGTCGGCCATCTCCGCCAGTTGGGCCATCGGCACGAAGGGTCGGCCCCAGGCGTCGTATTCCAGGCCGACGACGAGCACGCGCCTGGCCGAGTCGGTCAGCCCGCGCACCACCTCGATCAGCGGGCGCCCGAAGAAGTGCCCTTCGTCGATGCCGATGGTGTCCAGTTCCCCGCTGCGCTCGACGATCTCGTCCGCACCCGCCACACGGGCGGCCGGAAAGCGGTCCTGCGTGTGTGTGATCAGGTGCTCGGGATCGTAGCGGTCGTCCATCCGGTGTTTGAACGCTCCGACGTGCCTGCCTTCGGTCTGAGCGTTGCGCAGACGGGCGATCAGACGCTCCGTCTTGCCGCTGAACATGGAGCCGGCGATGACCTCGATGCGTCCCTTCGCCTCTGCCGTCGCGTCCGACATTCGCTCGATCTGCCTGCTGGTCCAATGCCGGCCGTCAACGCGCCCAGGCGGCACGGCATCGGCAAGGTACGCGGCAGGGCAATCGGCCGCAAGCCGTCGTCAATCAGCGGAACAACCGGCCGGCACCACCACCGCGCCGGACGCCCGGGTCCGAGAAACCGGCCTTCGCGGGCTGCCCGGCCCCCTCCCGAGGCTGGTCGCAGGCCGGCGGAGCCGTCGAAACGCGTGCTTTATTCGATCCAGCCGGTCATGAGTCGCAAAGTCGCAGCCCGGCAGCGCCGATACATCCACGGACGGGCTCGCGCGAAGGGCGTCGCCGGGCCCATAACTCTGGTGCGGGGCGTCCGCCAAGGACCTATAATGTCGAGGCCGCCACGCCCGCCGAGGTGACACAGCCCATCATGGACCGACGCCGAGAAGTCCTCACCACGGGCCAAGTGGCCAGGATCTGCAACGTCGCGCCACGCACGGTCTCCAAATGGTTCGACAGCGGGCAGCTCCGCGGCTACCGCATCCCGGGCAGCAAGGATCGACGCATACCGGTCGCCTACCTCATCCGTTTCATGCGGGCCCACAGTATGCCCCTCAATGGGCTCGACGAGGGCCAGACCCACGTCCTGGTCGTGGACGGCGATACGGATCTGCTCAGCGTCCTGAGGGAATCCCTGGAGGCCGACGGGGCTTACAGCGTCTCCGCTGCGACGTCGGCCTTCGAGGCCGGAGTCATCGCCGGCCAGCACCTGCCGGAGATCATGGTAGTGGACGTGACCCTGCCCGACCTGATCCCGCGGCAGTTGGTCCACGCCCTGCGCGCTAACGAGGACCTGCGGGGCGTCAGGCTGATCGGCACCAGCGGGGGCATCACCGAGGGCCAGGGGCAGGCCTTGATGCAGGACGGGTTCGATAACTACCTGCGCAAGCCGTTCGAGATCCGCCAGTTGATCCAGGCCATCGAAGAGTTGGTGGCAGTCGTTTCCTGATTTGCTTCCCGGAATGAATGTCAGCCGCTGCGGTATGTGCCCGGGCGCTTCATGCTGCGACCGACCGCCGGCCGATCCGCGATCTCGCCCAGTCCAACAGGTCGGTCAACACGACCACGCCCACGAACCCCAGCATGGCAAGCCCCACCCACTGCAACGTGTTCATCGACCGGTTCCCCCACGAGTTGCCGGGTCGCGCCGGGCTCCTGAGGCCCACCTGAAGTAGCCCGCGGCCGGCCGTGCAACCCAATCGACCAGAAACGCGATGTGCCGTTCCGTTCGTACTATACGATACACGTCGCCGGCACGCCGGATGCACGCGGCCCGGCCCGCCGCCCGACTCCGACGGCGGGCCGATAATTTGAAGCGGCCTCAGCCCCCATCTACAATACGGCGATGCCCGGGCCGATCTACTTCGACAACAACGCCACGACCCGCCCCCTCGACGAGGTGGTCGAGGCCATGCTCCCCTTTCTACGCGACCGGTACGCCAATCCCTCCAGCGTGCATCAGTTCGGACAGGCCGTCCGCCACAAGGTCGAGTGCGCCCGCGAGCAGGTGGCGGGTCTGATCGGCGCCTCGCCCAAGGAGATCGTCTTTACCGCGGGCGGCACCGAAAGCATCAACCTGGCCATCCGCGGCACCCTCGCCGCGACCCCGGCCGGAACGCGTCTGGTCACCTCGGCCGTCGAGCACAGCGCCGTGCGCCGGCTCGGCGAGCAGTTGGCCCGCGAGGGAGTGGTCGTCGATGTTGTTGGCGTGGACGGCGAGGGCCGGCTGAATCTCGACGAGTTGGCCGACAAGCTGACCGACGACACCGCGCTGCTCTCGGTCATGTACGCCAACAACGAGACCGGCGTGATGTTCGACGTCGAGCCCATCGCCGCCCTGGCGACCGAGCGCGGCGTGCCGGTCCATCTCGACGCCGTCCAGGCCGTCGGCAAGGTGCCCATCGACCTGTCGAAGCTGCCCGTGCAATTGCTGAGCCTCTCCGGCCACAAGTTCCACGGGCCCAAAGGGGCGGGTGCCCTGTTCGTTCGTCGGCGGACCCGGATTCGCCCGTTGATCATCGGCGGGCGGCAGGAGCGCGACCTTCGCGGCGGCACGGAGAACGTACCCGCGATCATCGGTCTGGGCGCCGCGGCCCAGGCGGCGACACAAACGCTGGGCGAAACCGCCGATTACGTCGGCCGGCTGCGCGATCGCCTCGAACGCGGCACCTGCGACTCGGTGCCCACCGCCGGCGTCAACGGCCGGGGCGCCCCGCGCATCTACAACACGACGAACGTCGGCTTCCGCGACATCGAGGCCGAGGCCATCCTGCTGCTGCTCAGCGAGAGCGGCGTCTGTGCGTCGGCCGGGTCGGCCTGCAGCAGCGGGTCCCTCGAGCCGTCGCACGTGCTCCAGGCCATGAAGGTCGATCCTCGCCTCGCCCACGGCGCGGTGCGCTTCAGCCTGTCGCGATTCAACACCGAGGCCGAAGTGGACCGCGTCGTCGAGATGATGCCGGCCCTGCTCGACCGCCTGACCGTCCTGCACACCCGCTGACGGACTCCTCCATCGCCAACAACAGTGCGGGCCCGGGCGTGATTTCCGGCGCTTCTTCCGGAGGGGTTGCTACGCAATCACCCGCATCGCGTTCTCGACCAGGTGCTTGCGGGCCGCGTACTTGGGAAACAGGCCGTCCTCGATCATCTCGTACAGCCGGACCACCTGCGACGGGTGATAGTCCTTCCGAAGATACAGCCTGGCGTTCTCGACCGGCCATTGAGAGACGGCTTCGAGCCGACCATCGGCCAGTTCGCCGATCGCCTGGATCAGCTTCTCGATACCGGCCAGAATCGCCTTGCAGCCGACCGTGTGCGGCATGTCGTCGGCCGTGATCTCGGGGCGGGCGTGATGGACGATGGGTCCGCTGTCGATGCCCGCGTCGATCAGATGGATCGTCGCCCCGACGTACTCCGGCTCATCGTTCAGCAGTGGGTAGAAGTTGGTCGCGGTCCCGCGGTAATAGGGTGACAGGCCCAGGTGCAGATTGACCATTCGCCCGGTGTAGGCGTCCAGCAGCGGTGATTTGATCATCCCCGTCCCGTAGATCACCACGGCTTCGACGCCGTGCCGCTGCACGAACGCCAGCGTGTCGCCCGTGTTGAGCGTTCGCGGATCGACGGTGCAAACGCCGCATTCCCGCGAATCGGCCACCGGGTCCGCATTGTGGCCGAAGTGAATCTCCTCCTGGCGGCGCCGCTCCTCGAAATGATGTTTGACCGCGGCCGCAGTACGCGCGTCGATGGTCTCGGCCGCCGTGTCGGCCGGCACATAGCCCGTGTCCTGGTAGCAGACGGCCGTCACCTCGCAACGGGCCCGCAGAGCGTTCACCACGTGCCGGTGACGAACGTCGTTGCTGGTGAGAATCCCGATCCGCATACCACACACTCCACGATTCGGTCGGATTCTAACGGCGATGGACGGGGATGACAGGGGCGGCCCGCAGAGTCACGCGATCTGCGCCGCATACTCGGCCAGTTCGGCCTCGAAGTCGCGGAGCCTGATGCCGAACGCCGACTCCACCACGGTGTGATCGCAGACGCTGTCCTCCTGCGACATCTGAACCTGCGACCGGTTGAACTTGAACCGCTCCGCCACCAGCGGCGTCCTCATGACGGTGGCCGCCAGAAGCTCCGCCAGCCACACCGGCTGACCCACACACGGTTTCCACCGCCGGGCACCCGGTATGAGGCGCTTGCCGACGGCATACAGCTCCCTCCAGGTGTACGATCTGGGGCCGCCCAGCTCGTACGCCTTACCGATCGTCTCCGGCCGGTGCAGGGCCTCCACAAAACAGCGGGCCACGTCGCGCACCGACACCGGCTGGACGCGGTGCTTGCCCGATCCGAAGTACGGCATCACCGGCGGGACCAGTCCGCATGCCAGCGTCTTGAGCAGTTGCATGAACTCGCCGTCCGGCCCGTGGATAACGCTCGGCCGAAGGATGGTCTCCTCGATTTCGCGGATGTGCAGGTAGCGCTCCGCCGCCCATTTGCTGCGGTGGTACTTGGACACCGCTCCGGACCGCGCGCCCAGCGCCGACATGTGCACGAACCGCCGCACGTCCGCACCGACCGCCGCCCGGATGAGCGCCTTGGTCCCCTGCCGGTGGATGCGGTCGAACGTCTGCCAGCGCCCGACCTCGCGGATGATGCCCACCAGATGGATGATCGCATCGACGTCGGCCACGGCCTGCTGGATCACGGAGTCGTCGAACAGCGTGCCCCGCACCGAGGTGACGCGCCCGCAAATATCCTGGCCGAACAACTGCCGGAACTTCTCATCCGACCGGATCAGACACACCACCTCGTGTCCGCGATCCAACAGCTCGCGCAGCACGTACCGCCCGACGAAACCCGTCGTGCCGGTGAGAAAGACGCGCTTTGGCCTGGCCGTACCTGGCATCTCGCTCGCCCAAAACCCGGATGGCGTGATCCTGATGGTACCGCCACCCGCGCGTGCGGTAAACCTCCAACGTCACCGCACCGAATCCCACAATCGGTCTCAGCCCGCGCAACGGTGACCACAGCTTGCCATTTGCCCGCCCGCCGACAACAATACCGCCTCAGGATCGCGATGGTTCGAGGGCCCGGGAACCTACAGGCATCAATATGGGTATGCTCGACGGACGCAAGGGGCTGGTATTCGGCGTGGCCAACGACCGCAGCATCGCCTGGCACATCGCCCAGGCCCTGATGGCCGAGGGTGCCACCTGCGGCTTCGTCCATCTGCCCGGCGGCAAGAACCTGCACCGCGTCAACAAGGCCCTCGAATCCGGCGGAGTGACCGACGCCTGGCTCCATGCCTGCGATGCCTCGAAGGACGAGGACCTCGACGCCACCTTCGCCGCCGCCAGGGACCACTTCGACTCGATCGACTTCCTCATCCACTCCATCGCCTACGCCGACCGGCAGTACCTCCGCCCCGGCAAGTTCGTCGACACGCCGCGCGACGTGTTCGCCCAGGCGCTGGACATCTCCGCCTACACGCTCATCGCCATGGCCCGCCGCGCCAAGGAGATGATGCCGCGCGGCGGATCGATCGTGGGCATGAGCTACTACGGCAGTCAAAAGGTCGTCCCCGGCTACAACGTCATGGGCGTGGCCAAGGCCGCCCTCGAGGCCAACACCCGCTACCTGGCCGCCGAGCTCGGCCGACACGGCATCCGCGTCAACACCATCAGCGCCGGGCCGATCCGCACGCTCTCTTCCATGGCCGTCGGCGGCGTGGACGACATGTTCGATTGGGTCGAGCGAAAGGCCCCGCTCCAGCGCAACGTCGACGCCACCGAAGTCGGCCGCACCGCCCTCTACCTGGTCAGCGACCTCTCCAGCGGCGTCACCGGCGAGAACATCTACGTCGACTCCGGCTACAACGTAATCGGCTTCTAACCCCGCCTCCGACCGCTTAACGAGCCGCGAACTTCAGTTCGCGCGGCCTGTGCTGGCGTTTCCCGAGCCCCGAGCGGAACCCGTCCCGACGGCGTCGGGAGTTCGCGCGGCCTGTACCACCGTTTCCCGAGCCCCGACACACTGTCAGTACCGCGACCGTGAGGGAGCGGCCCTCGTTCTCTACGCAGAATAGCGATTTTTCCCGTAACCATCCCCCCGTGGTACCCTCTAAAAGACGTAGAAAGAGCAGGAGACCCCGAATGGGTGACACGGACTCCGAACTGCTCGGTCGTTGTGCCGCGGGCGAAGCGGCCGCTCTCGAAACGCTGTACCGCCGCTACGTCGATCGTGTCTGGCGGTTCGGCTGGCTCCGGACCCACAGCCGCGAGGCTGCCGCCGACATCGTTCAGGAGACGGTCCTCCGCGTCGCCCGGTCGGCCGGCGATTTCCAGGGCCGCAGCTCGTTCGCCACGTGGCTCTTCGCCCTGACGCGCTCGGCGGCAGTAGACCATGCCCGCCGGGAAGGGCGCCATCGTGCAATCGGCCAGCGGCCGGGCGTCCTGCGCCTGGTCCCGAGTGCGGACGACGCGACCGATCGGATCGACGACCGGCAGCGCGACGCCGTCCGCCGGGCCGTGGCCGACCTGCCCTGTGCCCAACGTGACGCCGTCGTCCTGTGCGAGCTGTTGGGCTGGAAGGTCCGTGAGGCCGCCGACGTACTCGGCTGGGGCGAGTCGCGCGTCAAGGTGACGCTCTTCCGCGCCCGCCGCCGCCTGCGAGACGTGCTGAAGGGCTACCTCGCGAAGCAGTCGGACACCGGCCGCGTCGGGGCATCAAGGTAGAACGTTAGTGTGGACCGGTTTTCAACCGGTCCCGAAGGGTCGGTACCATGGAATGCAAACACGCAAGAAAACTGATCGACGAGCGCCTCCAGGAACAGCCCGAGGCCGAGGGTGAAGACCAGCGCGACTGGTCCGAGCTCGACGCCCACCTGGCCGGCTGCCCCAAGTGCTCGGCCGACTGGCTCGAGCTGCTCCGCACGCGGAACCTGCTCGCACCCCTCTCCGACGATGCACCCACCGAACAGGAGGTCACCTCGATGTGGCAAGCCATCCAGACCGCCGGCCCGGCGCCCCTCACCGTCATCGCCCCGTCAACCGGACGCAGGCTCTTCCGCTACCTCGCCGCCTGCGCCGGTGTGGCCGCCGTCCTCTTCATCGCCCTTCAACTCGGCAACCTGCAATACGGCGCGGGCATCGATTGGCCCGGTGTCGGCCGATTCGGGGGGGAGCGTCCGGTCATGTCTTTGGAACTCGCGGCCCATCCGGCGGACACCCGCGCCCTGCGACGCGCCGTGACGCACGCGAGCCCGGACCCGGCCGAACTGCAACGCCTTCAAGCCCTCGGGTACCTGGCCCCCGATTCGCAAGCTGAGCGGCGTGGTGTTCCTATCGAGGAGGAAGTCCTTCAAGGACGTAGTAGCGCTAGTCGTTCTGCGGAGCTGGCTGTTCCCGGGCGGGCACCGGCCGAAGACAAGCCGTCCACCGCCGAGGCCTTCTGGAACCTGGTCCAATCGGGCGACGGTTCCGTCGATCAATACATCTTCCCCAGTGCGGATGAACTTGCCGACGTATCGCTCGTCTACTCTGGCTCTGCTGCCGGCGCCGGCCAACCCGTCACCGACTCGGTCCGGATTCAACTGCCCACCGGCTCAACCGCCGTCGGCACCGATTTCAAACCCACCGCACCACCCGAACTGCCGCCAGCACCCGACAAACCAACCGGCCAGACCGATGGTGGCGCCTTCCTCTTTGCGAGCATCAGCCTACACGGTGTCACCGAGCCCGACACCGGACAGGACGCCGCCGCGGTGCAGGAGCAGGCCGATGAACCCATGACGCCTCCCGCCCCATCTGATCGCCAGCCCCCCTCCACACGCACACCGGCGCAACCGCAGCCCAAGATCATCAAGACCGGTGAGCTGGGCGTCGAGGTGGCCGATTACGAGGCGGCCGTCGAGCGCATCGGCGTCATCGTGACCGAGCACGGCGCCTTCGTCGCCGACGGAGCCACGCAGGAGGAAACCGGCGGGGCGCTCATGGGCCGCGTCGTCATCCGAGTCCTGCCCGAGCGGTTCGACGCCCTCTTTGCGGCCCTCAAGGCCGTCGGGCGCGTCGAGTCGGAGAACGTCAAGGCCGCCGACGTGACGGCCGAGTACGTCGACATCGAGGCCCGCATCGAAAGCCTGCGCATCACCGAGCAGCGACTCCAGGAACTGGTCAAGAGCAAGTCCTTCATCGACAAGATCGAGTCGCTCTTGGAGGTCGAGCGCGAGCTCACCCGCGTCCGCTCCCAGATCGAGCAGTTTCAGGGTCACATCCGTGTCATGGCCGACCGCATCGCCCTGTCCACCATCACCGTCACCCTCCGCGAGCCGGCCCGGATGGTCCCGTCGGCCTCCATGTCGGTCGAGGTTCCGGTCCTGGCCGACGCGGCCGACGCCCTGGCCGAAGCGCTCGCCGGAATGAACGGCCGCCTCACCTCCGGCCAGACCTGCAAGCGCGACGACGGAACCCTCAAAGGTGAATACACGCTGGAGATCAGCCTGGCCCGATTCGGCGACCTGTTAAACGCCGTCGAAGCCCTCGGCCGCGTCGACCAACGCCAGATCAAGGACTGGCACCTCGGCGACGCGTCGCAGCCCTGGGCCGAACGGACCAAGTGTCAGGTCGCGCTTGTCGTGTTCGAGCGTTCCCGGCCGCTGCCCAAGGGCACGATGCAGGTCGAGATCGACGCCCTCTCCGCCGCCCTCGACGCACTCAACAAGGTCCTCGCCACCTGCGACGGCTCGATCACCTCGAACAGGACCACCCGCCGAGACGACGGCTCCCACGTCGGCCAACTCAACCTAAGCGTCCCCGCCGGCCGCTTCGCCGACCTCACCGACGGCCTCGCCACCCTCGGCCGCACCACCGCCAAGCAGATCGCCGGTGAGGCCGGGCAGATCGTCGGCGGCGCCGCCAGCGTCTTGTGCCAGCTAGCGCTGACCCTGGCCGAGCGCCCCCGCGAAGTCCCCGTCGGCCACATGGCCATCGAGGTGGACGACTTCGCCAAGGCCCGCGACTCGCTGATCGAACTCGTGGACAAAAAGAGCGTCGAGGTCCTCGAGTCCTCCAGCAGTCAGCGCAACGACGGCACCTGGGTCGGCGCCTTCCGCCTGGGTGTCAAGGCCGGTGACATGGAGGAGGCAGTCGCCTGGATGGAATCGCTCGGAAAAGTCCTGAACCGGAGGATCACCGGCCTGGGCCTGGGCGATCTCTCACGAATCGACCCGGACGCCCTGGGCACAATCGGCCTGGCCCTGGCCGAGAAGTCCGCCATCTCCCCCGAGCCGGACCGTGCCGGCGCGTCGATACGCGGCCGACTCCGCGACGGCCTGGCCGGCCTCTACACCTCGTTGGGCCTGATCGTCTACGGACTGGTGGTTTTCGCCCCCTGGCTGATCATCATCCTGCTCGCCGCCTGGGCCATCATGCGCCTGCGGCGCAAACGCGTCGCGGCCCCCAGGCGTCAAAGCAAGTCGTAGGGATTCCAGCGATGTGCCGACTGCCCGCCCCGCGGCGGCCGCAACCCGGAGAGTGTGGCACCGGTTTGCAACCGGTGCGGCGGATCGGTCACGCCGACGCCGCGCTCATCGCCTCCACGATCGCCGGCAGAATCTCGCCGCTGGGCCCGGTCAGGCAGTAGTCGGCCGCCGACGATAGGGGGGTTGCCTCCGGGTTGATCTCGACAATCGCGGCGCCGGTGTCCGCCGCCCAGGTAGCGATCGAGGCCGCCGGATGCACCACGGCACTCGTCCCGGCGACCAGCATGACCTGACAGTCCCTGGCAGCCGTAACCGCGGCGGCGAACTCGTCCGACGGCAGCATCTCCCCGAACCAGACCACCCCCGGCCTCATCATCGCCCCGCATTTCGGGCAGTGCGGAATCTCGTCAAGAACATCGTCCGGAGTGACCCGCGTGTCGGGGCACGGCGGCTCGTCCGACGGATGACCACCCGTGCAGCGATTGATCCAGACGTTCCCGTGCAGCTCGATGATGCGTTCGCTGCCGGCCACCCGGTGCAGGTCGTCCACGTTCTGCGTGACCAGCGTGAAGCTCGGGATCATTCCTTCCAGCCGGGCCAGGGCGTAATGCCCCGGGTTGGGCTTGCACTCGGCCAGCTTCTTCCTGCGCCAGAAGTAGAACCGCCAGACGTCCTCGGGGTCGGCGTGGAAGGCCTCGGGGCTGGCCACCTCCTCCGGTCGGCGCCCCTCCCACAACCCGCCGTGTCCGCGGAAGGTGGCCACGCCGCTCTCGGCCGAGACGCCCGCCCCCGTCATGCAGCACACGCGTTCCGCCTCCTTCAGCATGTCGGCTACTTGTCGGATGTTGTTGGCCAGTTCGGTCGCCATGTCGGTCCTCCACGAACGTAGCTTGACAGGTGACCACGATCGCATCAAGGTGCATCCATGGCGCGGCGCTTTCTCCTTCTGGCTGTGGGGGTCGGATTGCTTGCCGGCACCCTCGGCTGCCACCAGTGGTTCCTCGATGAGGCTGACCGAGAGGTCAAGCAGCTCATCGAGTCGCGCCAGCAGGCCGCGCTGGGCGAAACCCATCCGGTCGATATCGGCTCCGAGACGGGCGATCTGGCCAAGACGGACGACATGTACCGCTTCGTCCCCCACCCGGTCGACTCCCGGGTGCCCGACGCGTTCCAGGCCGCCACCGCCCCACGCGACGAGCCCGAGGAGATGTCGGTCGAGGACGACATCACCTCGCAGCCCGCAACGTCACCGGACCGCCAGGCCCAGGTCTTCACCCTGGCCGACTGTCTGGCTTACGCTCAGGGCTACGCCCGGGAACTCCAGACGGCCAAGGAGGACCTCTACCTGTCCGCGCTGGCCTTGTCGCTGGAGCGGCACCTGTGGACGCCGCGGTTCAGCGGCGGCACGTCGTTCGAGTTCGCCGACTACGGGCAGGTTCGCGACTTCGACCGGGCCATGACGGCCATCGCCCAGTTGGCCGTCGAGCAGCAGTTGCCCTACGGCGGAACGGTGACGGCTCGGATCATCGACGCCTGGATGCGCGACCTGAAGGTCCACACCACGTCCGGCGAGACCGGTCAGATGATCCTCGAGGCCGACATCCCGCTCCTTCGCGGTGCGGGTCGGGTCGCCTATGAAAGCCGCTACCAGGCCGAAAGGGACCTGATCTACGCCGTCCGCGGCTTCGAGCGCTTTCGGCGCGAGTTCCTGGTGGACATCGCCAGCGACTACTTCAGGCTGCTGTCCTTGCTGGCCCAGATCGAGAGCGCCCAGGCTCAGGTGACCAGCCTGGCCGGCGTGCGTGACGAGGCCCAGGCCAAGGTCAAGGTCGACTACAAGGATTCCCTCCGGATCGAGGCCGACCGCGCCCGGGTCGAGTACCTTTCGGCTCAAAACCGCGTGGTCAGTGCCCTGGAGACGTATGACTCGGCCCTGGACCGGTTCAAGATCCGCCTGGGCATGAGCACGGAGTCCCCCATCGAGCTCGCCGGGGAGGACATCGCCTTGTACGAGCCGGACGTGGTCGAGCGGGAGGCCGTCGCCACGGCTTTGAAATACCGGTTGGATTTGCTCAACACGCTGGACAGCGTGGACGATGCCCGACGGGGCGTGCAGGTCGCTCGGAACAACCTGCTTCCCGATTTCGACTTCTCCGGCAGCGTCGGGATGAACACCGACCCGGACAAGCCCGACACGCTGCAGTACAACACCGAACGCACCACCTGGCGGGGCATGCTCGAGTTGGAGATTCCGTTGGACCGCAAGGAGGAGCGGAACCAGGTCCGATCGGCCTGGATCGACCTGCGACGGGCCGAGCGCCGCTACGACGAGTTCGCCGATCAGGTGCGGGCCGAGGTGCGCCGGGCCATCCGCCAGATTACGCTGGCCAGAACCTCGCTGGCCATCCAGGCGGAACGGGTGGTGATCAACGAGTTCCGCGCCGCCCAGGCGGCGGCTTTGCTCGATACGGGCAAGGCCAGGTCCACCCGCGACAAGGTCGAGGCCGAAAACGACCTGCGCGACGCCCGCAACGCGTACGCCAACGCCCGGGCCGATTACCGGCGGACCATCCTGGAGTTCCTGCTCGCCAGCGGGACGCTCCGCGTCGGCGACGACGGGCGATGGGTCACCTTCCAGGACGCCGCAGCCGGTGCCTTCACGCCGCCCCCCGAACCGCCGGATGCCCCCGACTGACACGCCGGGCGTGTGACAGTCTAGGTGGGTGCCACTGGCAGCTTGCCTGCCAGTGTGTGTGCTCCACTCGCCCACGCCGGGGACCGCCCCCCACGCCTCGCCTGAATCACCCCGTAGACACGCTCGCCGAATCGTGCGACTCTATGAGTGCCGGTCGCGGACGGCTGCCGGCAGCCGTTGGTCCCGTTACGGATGGGCGCTCAAGTCATGCGGCGAACCGCTGGGTTGTGTTCGTTCCGATCGATCGTCTTTCTGTTGCTGGGTGCGGCTGTGGTGCGTCCTGCTCAGGGGCAACCCATCGACCGCCCGATCAGCCCTGAGGTCAGGCAGGCGGCAGCCGGGTTCGAGCGGGCCTATGCGTCCGGCGAGTTCGCCGAGGCGCTCGAGCATGCCCTTCGCCTGGTGGAACTGCACCCGGGGTCAGGGACCCCGGAATACAACGTCGCCTGTCTGTTCGCACGGCTCGAGAAGAAGGACGAGGCCGTCGAGTGGCTCGAACGAGCGATCGACGCCGGGTACGACAATCCCGCCAAAATCGCCGACGACGCGGACCTGACCTCGGTTCGTCAACACGCTCGTTTCCAGGAGCTGCTCGGCAGAGCCAAGGAGCAGTTCGGACAGAGGTCGGCCATCTACCTGCCCGAGGGCTTCAGCCCGCAGACGCCGGCGCCCCTGATCGTCCTGCTGCACAACTTCGGCGGCAATGCCCGCAGCGTCATGAACCAGTGGCGCGAGGCGGCCGACGAGGCCGGCGCTGTCCTGCTCGCCCCCAAGGCGCCGAAGAACATCAACCCGGCCCAGGCCCGCTGGACCACGCCCGACGAGACCGAACCGATCGTCCTCCAGCAGATCGACGAGCTGCGGGCGCGGCACGGCAACATCGCCGCCGACCGCATCGTCCTGGCCGGCATGGGCCAGGGCGGCGACATGGCGTACGTTCTGGCGCTGAAGCACCCCGATTCGTTTTGCGGCTTGGTTTCGGTGGCCGGGCATCTTGTTCCGGCCTCGGTCGGGTTGGCCGAGGCGCCCGGGGTTGAGAAGCTTCGCGCCTACCTCCTCGTTGGTGACCAGGATCGAGAGGCGGACAACTGCCGCGCCGCGGCCGAGACACTGCGAGCGGCCGGGATTGCCGTTGAACTCAGGATGCTGCCGGATATGGACCGCTTCTTCCCGACGGACCGCACCGCCCAGCAGCGCCGGGCCATCGCCTTCGTCCTGGGTGAATCGAGCGGCGAATAGGCCGGCGGCCCGCATCACCGGCGGATCAGCACGGCACGGAGGGCATTGCAGTGGCCGATGGCGAGCGCGAGTTGGTGCGGTGGTTGCAGCAGCGGACCGGCCCGTCGAAGTGGCCTGTGCTGTTGGGCATCGGGGACGACATGGCCATCGTCGAGGTTGGTGGCACGGTGGCCGGCGCCGGTGCGACGGCCCTGATCACCAGCGACATGCTGATGGACGGCGTCCACTTCCAGACGGCGGAACACAGCCTGGAACAGATCGGTCGCAAGGCCATCGCCTGCAGCCTGAGCGACTGTGCCGCCATGGCCGTCAGACCGGTGGCCGCGACCGTTTCGGTGGCCTGGCCGGCTGGCGGCAGCATCGAGGATGCCAAGAGGCTCTTCAACGGAATGCAGGACATGGCCGGCCAGTTCGACTGCGCCATCGTCGGCGGTGACACCACCAGTTGGAAGCAGCCCCTGGCCATCGACGTGGCCATGATCGCCTCCGAATACGCCGACCATCCTCCGGTGTTGCGCAGCGGTGCCCGCACCGGCGATACACTCTACGTGACCGGTCCGCTGGGTGGCAGCCGCCTGGGGCGGCACATGAGTTTCGTCCCACGCGTTCGAGAGGCCCGCTCCATTGCCGCCACCATGGGTCCGCACCTGCACGCCATGATGGACCTCAGCGACGGCCTGTCGCTGGACCTGCACCGCATGTGCGAGGCCTCCAACGTCGGGGCGGAGCTGATCGAGGACCTGTTCGCCCGCGTCATCAGCGACGACGCCCGCCGCGTGTCTGAGGCCGATGGGGTCTCGCCGCTCCGGCACGCCCTGGACGATGGTGAGGATTTCGAGCTGCTGCTGGCCGTCGGTGGCGACGCGCCGGAACCGCCGGCCATCGAGGCCGTGTACCTGCATCCCGTCGGGCGCGTGGTCGCGGACGGCATCACCCTGCGCCGGCACGACGGCAGCACACAGCCCGTCGAGCCCGCCGGTTACGAGCACCTGTTGTGACCGCTCCGCCCTGCGTCGTCCATTCCGACAGTGTCGACCAGACCCGCCGGCTCGGGCAGCGCATGGGGGCCGCCTTGGCCGGCGGCGAGGTCATCGCCCTGGTCGGCCCGCTCGGTGCCGGCAAGACCCAGTTCGTCAAGGGCCTGGCCGTCGGCAACGGGCAGGCGGACCCCTCGCGCGTGACCAGCCCGACCTTCGTGCTCGTCAACGAGTATTCCGGGCGCATCTACGTGTACCACGTGGACGCGTATCGGCTCGGCGGCTCTGGCGAGCTCGTCGCACTGGGTTTCGACGAGATGATCTCGCCCGCATCGTGCGTCGTCCTCGAGTGGGCCGACCGAGTCGAGGGCGTCTTGCCGGAGGATTGCCTGACCATCCGGTTCGAGCCCACGGGCGAGACTTCGCGCCGGCTGACCATGGATGCCGGCGGGCCGTCGTCACAACGGTTGTTGGATTCGATTCGCGATGATGCCCGACGCGCCCGACAGCCCGAATAGTCCACCGGGGACCTCGCCCGGCCCGCCCGGCCGCACCGCGCCCGACTTTCAGTACCGTCCCGATTCTCGGGATCAGGGAGCGGCCCCCGTCCTCTGCGAAGAGACGCCCAACACCGCTTCCAGGATCAGCCCGCCGCTTCGCGAGCCGCGAACTTCAGTTCGCGCGGACTATGCCACGCGTGACACGCCGACTCGCGCCCTACCTGATCGGCATGAACAACGTGTAAACGGTGTCACGCGAGACGCGTAGGGCAGGTGGAGCGAAGCGCAACCCACCACCTGACTACCTGCCCTTGGCACCAGCGTCCTTATGAGTGCGTCGTTTCGCTCGTCCCGGCTTTTGATCGCCGTGCGTGGCTCGTCCTGTCTTTGCCCGTCCTGAGCCCCGCAGCGCCGCCAGATCCCCGTGCCGGAAGCACACCAGCACCCAGATCGCCAGCGGAACGACGAAGCACGTGGTCAGCGACCGGGTCAACGTCTCGGTGGCAAACGCCAGAACGCGCCGCCAGAAGTCGCTCGGGTAGAACAGCGCCAGCGGCGAGTCGCTGCAGAAGGCGTTGAAGATCATCAGCCACATGCGCAGCAGAATGAACGCGCCGATCAGGACGAATCCCCACAACACCGCCTTCCAGCGTCGGCGCCACGGAACCGGAGACGGCAGCACCAGGGCCAGGAACAGAACGGTCGGCACGTAGCCGATGTACTGGCTGCTGACCGGCTGGTTGCCCCTGGCCCGCGTCGCGTGGTTCATCAGTGACAGACGTGTGTCCTGCATTCTTGTGGCCGCGTACGTGCCGGCTTCCACGGCCTGCGGCTCAAACCGGATCGCCGCCCCGTCGTACCACCTGGCGAACACGAAGTTGCCCACGGACCGCAGCGCCCGCGCGTAACCCTCCGACCACCAGAGCCACCCCAGCATGAGAAGGATGTAGAGAACCGCCGCCGCCAGCAGGCGCAGCACGGCCTGTCTAAGCAGTCGCCGGGGAGGACGCATCCGGCACCGCCTTGGGTTTCGTGGCCCACAACGCCCAGATCACCCAGAAGAGAATCGCCAAGAAGATGAAGATCGCCTGCCACACGTCCACGTGCATCATGTGAAACAGCTTCGGGTACCAGATGCCGACGAAAAACAGGCTGGCGATGCGCACCAGGTTGAGCGTCAGCAGCGTGACCGTCCCGATGAGCATGCCCCACACCTTCGACAGAACCGGCGCCGGAAACGCGACCACGCCGGCCAGGAAGATCGCCGCCGGCTCGATCGCGTCGCACCCGCGGGCGATCTCGATCGAGAACGCCGGCGACGAGACCGTGATCCCGGTCGCCTGCGCGTTGTGGCCGAAGATGCGGATCAGCCACGCGCCGGCCCCCGCGTTCGCCTCCAGATACGAGGGGAACAGGTTGTCCTTGACCGTGCCGGTGGCCCACAACGCCTCGAAGATACCCATCAACACCGCGAAGACCACCACGAACCGGATCACCGGCCACTTGCCCCGGAACCAGCCCGCGCCCTTGCCGGCGTCGCCCGGCGCAGGTGAAGCTCCGGCATCCTTCGCCTGCTTTGACGGTCTTTTCGCTCGCTTGGTCACGCGCAGACTCGCAAGAACTTTTTAACAACCCCGTGCTGCAATCTGGCAGTTGTTCCCGCTTCGCCAAGGCTACCGCATCGTGAACTTCGCCGCAAACCTGATACCAGTTCCAGGATGACTCTGCCGTTTCCCGAGCCGCGAGCTTCAGCTCGCGCGGCCTGTGCAGCCCCGGACACGCCCACTCGCGGGACACCCAATCGGCATAATCAAACTGTGGTCGGGTGCCATGCTCACGCTCGCATGACCATGTTCGACGCAGGGTGCCACGGGCGGCTCGTCCGCCCGTGCGGTCTCCCGGGCGAGAGCCGTAGGTGGGTGGAGCGAAGCGCAACCCACCACCTGACTAACGAGGCGTGCTGCTTAGACCCTCCTTGGCCCGCTCACGCCCCGCGTTCCCGACGAATCGCGTAAGCCATGGCCACCGCCTCGCGCGACGCCCGCACGTCGTGCACCCGCAGAATCGATGCCCCACCCAGCACGGCCGCCGTGACGCACGCCAGCGAGCCGGCCAGTCGGTCCGCCGCAACCTCCACACCGGTCACCCGTCCGACGAAGCTCTTCCGCGACGCGCCCACCATCAGCGGCACGCCCAGCGACGCGAACGCCGACAACCGCCGCAGCAGCGTCAGGTTGTGCTCGGCCGTCTTGCCGAAGCCCAGACCGGGGTCCGCGATGATGCGCTGCCGCGAGATACCGCAACCGATGGCGAACTCGATCCGGTCCCGGAGGAAATCGACGATCTCCCCGACCACGTCGTCGTACACCGGCCCGCCACCGGCCGTCTGCATCGTCCTCGGCATCCCCCGCATGTGCATCAGCACCACGCCCGCCCCGCGCTCCGCGATCAGCTCGCCCATCTGGCCGTCGGTGCGCAGGGCCGACACGTCGTTGGCCAGATCCGCCCCCGCGTCAATCGCCGCGCGGGCCACCTCGGCGCTCTGCGTGTCCATGGACAGCAGCACGTCCGCGTGGGCGGCTCGAATCGCTGCGATGACCGGCACGGCCCGCGCGATCTGGTCCGTCGTGGAAACGGCGTCGGAGCCCGGCCGGGTGGACTCCGGCCCGACGTCGATCAGGTCGGCCCCCTCGGCCACCATCCGGGCGGCATGTTCGACGGCCGCGCCCGGCTCGATGAACCGCCCTCCGTCGCTGAACGAGTCAGGCGTGACGTTGACCACGCCCATGATCGCCGGCGCACGCGCACCGCTGACGACGTCGTGCAGAAGATCGTCCAGCCGCCTGCTCTTGCTCATCACGGACATCAGGTCATCGTGCTCGTCGTGTCACCACTCTGGCACATCTGAACGGCTCCGCCCTCGCCAGCCCCACGTAAGTGGGCCGGCCCCACGCTAGTGTAGTGTTTCACTGATATTGCATCGCCACGAGCCGCGAACTTCAGTTCGCGCGGACGCCAGAACGGCGCTGACGCCCCGGATTCGCGTCGATCGAACGACGCGGTAATCCTGAGACACTGCACTAGTGCGCCGCCCGCACGGGGAATCGCTCCAGCATGCGGGTTGCCTCGTTCGGCTCACCCCCGCACACCACCGGCCCGGCGTACAGGACTTCCCGCAGGGCGGCCGCGATATCATTCAGCTCCGCCTCACTCTCGCCACCGAGACGCACGCAACCGATCCGGTGCCTCAACGTGCCAATCCAGTCCAGCGGCCGACCGATGCGGGCCACGTCGGCCAGATTCAAACAGGCCGCGAAGCACGGCGAGTTGATTCGATCCAGCAGGTCGCGCAGCTCGACGGGCGAAAGCAGGAAGCCGTCCGCCGCCGCCTCGACTCCCACCGACACGCCACTCGACTCCATCGGCAGGCGAAGCGCAATCAGAGCCTCGTGCGTTCTCCACAGCGCGTCGGCGTAGGAAGCCACTTCCGCGTCTTGCCCACCCGCCGCGTTGTGGGCCGGCCTGACGGTCGCAATCGCGCCGCCCGCATCGGCGATCCAACCCAGCGAGGACGCCAGGTTCTCCGTCGCCGGTTCCGGCCAGCCGTCTGTCTTGCGTGTGCGCGGTCCGATCAGCCCATCCCGCCAACGCACCACGACCGGGCGCAGGCCGCGTTGCGAAGCCTGTGATATCCTGTCCGGCCCCGCGCCGGCCGGAACGTCGATCGCCTCGAACCCGGCCGCCAGCGCGGCGTCCAGACAACCGGCCCATGTGTCGGCCGACTGCGCCGTTGCGTCGTCGATAGCCAGAACGTGTCGCAAAGTTTGCCTCCGCCAGTGCGTCGAATTATACTCGCGTTGCACCGCTTGGCGATGCGCCGGCTGTCGCCGCGTTGATCGATCGAAGATGCCCCGCCGCGTACGGATTCTACCGTGGCCCAGATTCACGTTCTGCCCGACCTCCTGGTGAACAAGATCGCCGCCGGCGAAGTGGTCGAGCGACCCGCCAGCGTCGTCAAGGAACTGCTCGAGAACGCCGTTGACGGCGGCGCCGGGCACATCGAGGTGATGGTCGAGGAGGGCGGGCGACGCCTGATCCGCGTGGCGGACGACGGATCGGGCATGTCCCCCGACCAGTTGCGCCTGGCCGTCATGCCCCACGCCACCAGCAAGATCACCATCGAGGAGGACCTGTACCACATCGGCACCCTGGGCTTTCGCGGTGAGGCCCTGGCCAGCATCGGGGCCGTCTCCCGGCTGCGACTGGTATCGCGACCCCACGACTCGGACGAGGGCGGTGAGATCCGAGTGGCCGGTGAGCAGATCGAGAGCTGCAGCGCGGCCGGCTGTCCGCCGGGGACGACCGTCGAGGTGCGCGACCTGTTTTTCAACGTGCCGGCCAGGCGCAAGTTTCTGCGCACGACGGCCACCGAGACCGGCCACGTCAACGAGCAGACCACGCGGATCGCACTGGCCCGTCCGGACATCGGCCTGGAGCTGTCCACGCCCAAACGCGTCACCCATCGGCTGCCGCCCGACCAGTCGCGGCTCGATCGGATCGGCGAGCTGTTCGGCCCGGAGCTGGCCGAGGAGCTGATCGTGATCCGGCGCGACGAGCGCGGCCTGGACATCGAGGCCTACGCCGCGCCGCCGGCCCGGTCGCGCTCGACGGCGGCCGGGCAGTACATCTTCGTCAACGGGCGTTACATCCGCGACCGCGTGATCAACTACGCGATCCGCGAGGCCTACCGGGGTCTGATGGAGCACGACCGGTACCCCGTTGTCTTTCTGTTTCTGACAATCGATCCTGAGGCCGTCGACGCCAACGTACATCCCACCAAGATCGAGGTGCGCTGGCAGGACGCCAACCTGATCCGCTCGCAGGTGCTCAGTGCGTTTCGCGAGACCCTGCTGCGCAGCGACCTGACGCCGGCCCTGCGCACCGACCGGCCGGGCTCGCGCATCGACGCCGGACAGCGCGAGGAGATCCGCCGTCGAATGGCCGAGGAGTTCAAGAGCGCCGCGCCGGTCAGCGCGGAATCGTCGCGGGCGTTTTACCCGGCCGTGGCCCCCAGCGAGGGCCGGGGCTCCGCGCCGGGCGGTCCGCCCCTGGGTCGCGGGTCCGGGCCGCCGGGGCAGGGGCCGGCGGACCTGGAGCGTGCGGCCGAGGCGCTGTGGCAGTCGCTGTACCCTCCACCCGGTGACACCATCGTGTCACCGGCTGACGATACCGGTGCGATGCCTGCGGCCCCTGACGAGTCGTTGCGGGCGGGTGAACCCGCCTCGTCGCGGGCCGGGGAGTCCGGGCCGCGGCGGGCCATCCAGCTGCATAACACCTACCTGGTCAGCGAGACCGAGGACGGGCTGATCATCATCGACCAGCACGCCCTGCACGAGCGGGTGATCTACGAGCAGCTTCGACGGCGGCTGACCAGCGGGCCGTTGGAATCGCAACGGCTGCTGCTGCCCGAGACTTTGGAGGCCACGGCGCATCAGATGGCCCTGCTGCAGAACCACGCCGACCTGCTGCACAAGCTGGGCATCGAGGTGACACCGTTCGGCACGGGGGCGGTCGCGGTTCAGTCGTTCCCGGCGCTGCTGGTCAATGCTGACGTGCGCGGTTTTCTGCGCGATCTGATCGACAAGCTCGACGAGAAAGGCGACGCGGCACACACCGAAGAGGTCATCCACGAGCTGCTGGACATGATGGCCTGCAAGGCGGCGGTCAAGGCCGGCGATCCGCTGACGCCGGATGAGATCGACGCGCTGATCGCGGCCAAGGACCTGATCGACAAGTCCAGCAACTGCCCGCATGGGCGGCCGACGACGCTGCGAATGAACCTGCGCGACCTGGAACGGCAATTCAAACGCACCTAGAGCCGGATTGGCAGGACGAGTCCCGCGGGGCTCGCGGCTTAAATGTCTACGTAATAGTGGGTTATCCTCCTGTCTGCGGCTTCTGGTTTCGTCGCTAAGCCGGCATCCGGTGCATCTCACGGTGCGGCTCGAACCGGCCGCTGGTCTATCCCCGGCGCTGTTCACCACGCAGTGGCCGAGGCTCGGATGACCTTGTCTGCCCGGGGCCGGCATGCGTGCCACGGCGCTGCGGCCACGTGGGCTGGGCTCGGTGCCCGCGGTCTCTCCATGTATATAACTTGGCGCCCGATCACCTTCAGGGGGTGCGGATTGCGGAAAACGGGGTTTTTGGTGCGAAAAAGCGGGCATAGAAGTGAGAATTGAGAAGTGAGACGTGGGAGACGGGGAGGGCGAACAGGCGGCCGGCGGGGTGACCGGGGTGGAGGGGCTGGCGGCGGATGGCGATCCGGTGTCGAAAAACGGCTTGATCCACGGAGGACACAGAAGACATAGATATTGGGATGCGGAAGTCGGGGTCGAAAAACGGCTTGATCCGCAGATTTCGCAGATTTGCGCAGATTTTTCTTGAAAGGACAAGGCGCCTGTGCTGGAGAGATTCTGCGCCGAAGTTGATGAGCAAATTGAGGTCGAGGCTGGGCGCCTTGATGGCCAATTCAGTAACCGAGATTCATTCCCGGTCTGCAGAGTCGGCGGGGTCTGCGGGGGAGAAAAGTCAATCCGCAGATTTCGCAGATTTGCGCAGATTTTTTCTTGAAAGGACGAGGCGCTTGTGCTGGAGAGATTCTGTGCCGAAGTTGATGAGCAGGCCGACGTCGAGGCCGGTTGCCTTCAGGTAGTTGATTACCTGGGCCTCGTGGACACCCGAGAGCTTGCTGACGGCTTTGACTTCGACGATGACGGAGTCGAAGCATACGAGGTCGGCACGGTAGTCGCACGCCAGCCGCTGGCCCTTGTAGAGGACGGGCAGTCCGACCTCGCGGGCATGGGGAATGTCGCGTGTCTTCAGTTCGATGGCCAGGGCTTCCTGGTATACGGCCTCGAGGAAGCCGTGGCCGAGTTGACGGTGGACCTCCATGGCTGCACCGATGATGGCGTAGGTTCGCGGGTCTCGTTGATTGGCTTCGTTCATCTTACTCATCCTCAAGTGATCGTGGTCAGCGCGCTGTGCCAGCGAAGAGCCTCATGCGTGAAAACAGCCTTATCCGCAGATTTCGCAGATTTGCGCAGATTAAAAGCCAGGCAACTTGTTGGATCGGTCGACGATGAGCGGTTCATCCTCGTCCATTTCCACGTGCCGCGTTGGGCGGCGCCCTCCAAACCCCCGACCGCGGGTAAGAGGCAGAAAGGCTGAAGGGTCAAGTCCCCGCCGCGACACGGAAACCGATGCCGTTGAAGCGGGAGCCAAAGCTGTACCACTCGGGATAGGCGGAACGGAAATCGCAGTCGCTGCCGTTCCGCGAGCCGCCGCGAGGAACATGGTACCCGGAATGGCCTTCGGTCGTCCATGGGCTGGCGTCGGTCGGAGCCGACACCTGGGGGCGGAGTCTGCATTCTGGCCGGGGCCGTGATGGGCTATCAGGCGATCTGCGTGCCTTGCTCGTCTGCGGAGTCGGCGATGTCTGCGGACGAGAGAAGTCAATCCGCAGATTTCGCAGATTTTCGCAGATTAAAAGCCAGGCAACTTGTTGGCTTGGTCGATGGGAAACAGTGCATCCTTGAGCATATTCGCGCCGTGCGGGGGGCGTTGGGCCAGACCGCTCACACACCGGTGTGTCGATCCGATTGTCGGTGGCGCCCATCCGGGGCTGGATGGGGCTCGTGCCTCTCGGAGTTCTCATGGGAAGCAGGTGCTTTTGGAGGTCGACCACCGTCATGCTTGCTCTGCCTCGGTAGAGACGCCAGGAAGTAGCGCAACGACGAATCGACGTCGCGAAATACCGGCAACATGTTTCCAGGTTTCAGCCACGCTCTTCCCGTGTGCGTCGTGCCACGTTTGTCAAAGCGTCGGTTGATTCTGTAAGCCACTCGGTTCCAGTCTGCCGCCAGCTTATCCCGCCACCCACCGATCCGGAACGATTGGACATTGTATCCTGCGGCCTCAATATCCAAATACCGATCGGTCTCTACGGGCGGGAGTCGGAAGTGCTTCATGCACTTATCGTCGGATCGGATTTCAAACATGCCGACCATTCCCTTGCCAAGCTCGCCTCTAGTATGGACCACGTGTTCGTCGTCCATCGCATAACGAGTCATTTCAATGCACATTGTGCCAGACCCGTCTTTGCAGACAAGGCGAAGCCACACTCTGACGTCATGGAGCGGAAGTCCGAGATTGTTGACCCATACAGCGAACCGATGCGATTCGAGCAGCGGCTCGGCCGAATCCGCAGATCGACGCGCTTCACAGGTGGTATGCCCACTAGCCTTCAGAATGCGGAGGACGGACGCATTAGTGCGTCGGGCATTGACCCATGATATGAGTAGGGCTACGAAGGAAACGAAGAGGCTGACCGCACTGGCCGTCATTATCCAGTAGTGGAATATGGTCAACTGATTTTCCATGGCGTTCCTCCTGGACGACGGCGATCAAGGTCGTCGCGGCAGTCCTCCACTCCGATGGCGTGGAGGTTCTCCTTTCGGAGGGCGTGCAGGAGAGCCTGGTGGTGCTCTTTGAGGTCGGTGAAGGTGCTGGAGACCATGACTCCCTTGTATTGGCGAGGGGTGGCGGAGCTGTCGGTCGGCATGCAGGTCCCTCCGTAGAACGGCCTGACGTGGGCGAAGGACACGCGGGTGGCAGAGAGGGTGGTCTGATTCCACCGGCCGGCATCGGGGCGCCGCCTCGCCCCAGGTCAGGTCGGAGTCGCACCAGTTTTCAGTTTGGGTGTGGGGTTGTCAAGCGGGGCGGCGGAGGCGGGAGGTGGTGGGGGGCGTGGAACTGCCGGCGGCATGTCGCGGGGTCGCGTTTGGGTCATGATAGTCGTGGCTCAGCTGTGTGTGCATTCCTCCGCCCCCTTCGCGGGCGGGTTCGTTCAATGAAGATCATTACCACGGGTTGCGCTTCGCCGGCCCGGGGGGCCGGCTGCGCTGCACCCGCGGCTACACTCCTGCGGCCCTCCGGGCCGACGCTCGCTTCTCCGGGCGGCGAATGCGGAGAAGGGAGGGCGGACTCGGTGGGTTGACTTGGGGTGAGGGGGGATTGATGCTTTTGGGGATGCAGGATGGCTACGCCATGAAGCGGGTGGATTTGTCGGTTGAGCTGGGGGGGGTGCGGCTGGGGAATCCGATTTTGACGGCGTCGGGGACCAGCGGGTATGGGGAAGAGCTGGGGCCGTATCTGGATCTGAAGCAGCTCGGGGCGTTCGTCACCAAGTCGGTGACGGTGGAGCCGCGGAAGGGGAACCGGCCGCCGCGGACGGTCGAGACGGCGGCCGGCATGCTCAACGCCATCGGGCTGGCCAACGTCGGGCTGGAGCGGTTTGTGGCCGACAAGGTGCCGTTCCTGGCCGAGTTGGGCATACCGGTGATCGTCAACGTGGCGGGGCACAACGTGGGGGATTACGTGGCGGTGTGCCGGCGGCTGGACCCGATCGAGTGCCTCAGCGGGTTGGAGCTGAACGTGTCGTGCCCGAACGTGGCCGACGGGCTGGAGTTCGGGACCGATCCGGATCGGCTGGGGGAACTGGTGTCGGCCGTCCGGGCGGAGGTCAAGAAGAGCCTGCTGATCGTGAAGCTGTCGCCGAACGTGACGGATATTACGGCGACGGCGCGGGCGGCGATCGAGGCCGGCGCGGATGTGCTGTCGCTGATCAATACGTTAAGCGGTATGGCGATCAACGCGGATACGCAGCGGGCCATGCTGGCCAATACGTGCGGGGGGCTGTCGGGGCCGGCGATCAAACCGGTGGCGCTGGCGATGGTCTACCGGGTGTACACGACGGTGGCGCGGGAGGCGGGCGTGCCGCTGATCGGGATGGGGGGCGTGCGGACCTGGCGCGACGCGGTCGAGTTCCTGCTGGCGGGGGCGACGGCCGTTGGGGTGGGGACGAGTCTGTTTGTCGATCCGACGGGGCCGGTGGGGATTCGGGACGGGTTGGAGGCGTATCTTGGCGAGCGCGGTCTGCGGGGGGTGGGGGAGCTGGTGGGGAAGGTTCAAGTGTGACACGTCCAGCGGGGAAGTGGGGCGGTGCTGATAGTGTGTTGCGGCTCGGGAAGCGGTGGTACAGGCCGCGCGAACTGAAGTTCGCGGCTCGTGAGCCACGCAGGTGTTGGCACGCCTGGCTACTGACTGGCGCCGCTTCGCGGCTTACGGGTGCGGCTCGGAATGTCCGCTTCCTTACGGGCGCGGCTCGGATTGGTCCTCTTCCTGACCTGCGTCGGATTCGGCTGCGGCGATTTCCTCGTCGTAGGCGGCTTCCTCTTCGGCGCGGCGGCGCTCGGCGATTCGGGCAGCCAGCAGGCCGCCCTCGAACAAGGCGATCATGGGGATGGC
Source organism: Phycisphaerae bacterium (assembly GCA_035528995.1). Classification (GTDB taxonomy): domain Bacteria; phylum Planctomycetota; class Phycisphaerae; order UBA1845; family UBA1845; genus DATKXO01. The sequence continues at coordinate 52,847 of DATKXO010000200.1, forward strand.
CAGCAGAATCTGGCTGATGACGTCCGGCGGGGTGAGCATGGCGCTGGCCACGAAGATGGCGAAGATGATGTAGCGCCGGCCCTTGGCCATGGCCCGGGCCGGCACGATGTGGGTGGCCGACAGGAATATGACGGCGATGGGCAGCTCGAAGGCGATGCCGAAGGCCAGGGCCAGCGAGAGTACGAAGGAGATGTAGAACTGCAAGCCGTACTCGCTGCGGACGGGGGCGGTTGTTTCGGCCACCTCGAGCGGCAGGGTGAGTAGGCCGTCGTCGGTCTGCACCTTGAGGCGCCGGTCGGTGAGGTTTACCCAGGCGGAGCCGGGCGCGGGTCTGGTGGGGTCTTTCTGGACCAGCGGCAGGCTGGGCCAATCGCCTTCAAGCGGGGTCGGGGCGGTTTCCTCTTCCGGCTCGTCCTTGCCCAGCAGGAGTGCGGAGAGCCCCCCTCGTTCCAGGCTGGGCATGCCGAAGCTCTGGTTGAACTTGACGAAGAAGTTCAGGACGATGGGCAGGACGATGAAGTACATGAAGGCGACGCCGGCGGCGAAGAGGACCATGGAGACCGGACCGAAGAGCTTCACGAAGCGTTGCTCGCGCGAGTACAGGCCGGCGGCGACGAAGAGCCACATCTGATAGAGCATCCAGGGCATGGAGACGATCAGCCCGCAGAGCAGCCCCATCTTGAGGAAGTTGATGAAGGGGTCGGCCACGCCCATGGCCATGACCGAGGGTCTCTGTCCGTGGGCGTCGAGGACGACCATGAGCGGGCGGAGGAGAATGACCAGCACGTCTCGGGAGTAGATGAGGCTGACCACGGTTGCGATGAGCATGCCGATCAGGGCCCTGATGATGCGGGTGCGCAGCTCCTCGAGGTGGTCGCCGAAGGACATGCGGACCTGATCGACCGGGTCGTCGGGCTTGGGCTGCTGCGGGGCGGGAGTTGACGGAGGATCGGAGTCGGCCATTCGGCGGATTCTATCGGACGGCGCGAATCAGCGTCAATCGTCGTCGTTGCGTGCCAGGTCGAGTCGTGCGTCCCGCGGGGCATCGGCGCGGCGTGCGCGCGAGGCGCGGGGAGCCTGGGGTCGAGGATTGGCAATGGTCGGGTTTTCGGGCATGAT
>DATKXO010000201.1:0-6872 GCA_035528995.1 Phycisphaerae bacterium
GCCGGCCCAGACCTCGACGCTCCCCGGTGAGCCGGCCCGCACGACGTAAAGGTCGCTGCGGCCGTCCCGGTCGTGGTCGCCGGCAAGCAGGGCGACCACGCCTTCCGACGAAACCTCGGGGGTGATGACCGCTCGTTTGCGGTACCGGCTGTCCCACCGGTAGACCTCGACCCGCACGGAATCGCCGGAGGCGTCGAATGCCCACAGGTCGGGCCGGCCGTTCCCCGTCCAATCGGTCAGGGCGTACCCAGCCCGTGCCCGCGGCGGCCGCACGGTGATGTCGTGCAGCAGGCACGTCTCGTAGTCGTGCTTGCCCACTGCCGCCTCGACCCCGAGATGGCCGTAGGCGGTCCATGCCCGCAGGCGCACCACGTCCGGGGAGCCGTCGCGATCCATGTCGGCCACCAGGTGGATCGACCCGGAGGGCGCTTCGCGGAGGGCGGTGGCGAAGGAAATCACCGTCCGGAAGCTGGAGGCACCGGTCAGCGGGGGGAACGGGGCAGGGACCTCGTCCCCCGACGCATACAGGGGCCCCCTCCACGAGAAGTGCATGGGGTCCTTGGCGTCCCGCCAGTCACCCCCCCAGCACCAGCCGGCATCGGTCCAGGCTTTCACGAACCACTCCGGCATGTCGGTCACCAGCACGTTGTCCGCCCGGTAGGGGTTGGTGTCGGAGTTGACGTCGATGGCGGCCCCCACCGTGTGGTACGAGAGGTGGCGTCTCCCCGGGATGGTGATCGGGTTGTACGACGAGGTGAAGTCCGCTCGGATCGTGTAGCGGCGGCCGGCGGCAGCTTCGCGTTCGAGGTTGACTATCACCCGTTGGAGCGCCGGCACCACCCGCTCGTGAACGTAGAGGGTGAAGGGACGGTCGGCCATGGGTAGTTCGACCAGGACCAGTTGAGCGTGGACCTGCTCCATGGTCCGTCCGAAGAAGCCGCCCCAGGGGCCGAGCACCGGTTCATCCGGGGCGAGGTACCCACTGTGGGTGGCGTAGGGCCCGCCGACGCCGTAGGGCCCGTCGCACCCGGGCGATTCGGTGAACGACGGCAGGGTCACTGCCCTGGGATCCGGGTCCATCACCTGATCGTCGGCAAGGGCCGGCATCGGGGACAGCGCCGCCAGGGCCCAGGCCAGGGACACCGCGACCAGTCGGCTCCGACTCAATGCCTGCTCCTCTCCGCTTCCCTCAACGTGGCCGGCGGCGGCCCGCCCTCCACTACCACCGTCGACTGCAGCGGGACCGGGACCCAGTCAACCATCAGACGACCGGGCGCCAAAGGATCGCTCGGCGATCTCCCCCGCTCGAGTCCGGCCGACTGGTCCGCCGGCCGGACCTCGCTTAGCCCGAGTGCGGGGCAGGGAGCTTCGGCCGTGGACAACCGCTGGGCCGCAGGCGTCCCGGCGGCCCGTCGTCAGCAGGGGGTCGGGCGAGCCACACCCCCACCCTGACCTCGCGAACATCACGGCCCCGTGTGCCTGCGGCCAGGTGTCCGCGGCACCAGGTCATCGCGGCCACCTGCAGATGCGATGGCCCGGCGGTCGCCGCCCGGCCTGCCTCAGCCCTTCACGGCCCCCTGGGTCAGCCCGGAGACGATGTAGCGCTGGAGGAACTGGAACAGCACAATGATCGGCAGCGCGGCGACGAGGGCTCCGGCGGCGAAGATGCCCCACCGGGCGCTGAACCGGTCGCTGACGAAGTTGTACAGACCAACCGACAGGGTGAGGTTCTCCTCGTTGCCGACACCGAGGACCGCCCTCGCCAGGACGAAATCGTTGAAGAGGAAGATGAACGACAGAAAGAACACCACGGCGAGGATCGGCAGCACGAGCGGCACGATGATCCGGAAGTAGATCTGGAGGTGGGTGGCGCCGTCCACCTTGGCCGACTCGTCGAGATCGACCGGGATCGTGTCGAAGAACCCCTTCATCAGCCAGGTGTTGACGCCCATGGCCCCGCCCAGGTAGACCAGCAGCAGGCCCAGCCGGGTGCCGTCGCCGATCGCCGAAAAGACGTCCCCGATCCCGTCCATGAGCACGAAGATCGCCACGAAGGCCAGGACCTGAGGGAACATCTGGATGAGGAGTACTGTCAGCAGCCCGCCGCGACGGCCGCGGAAGCGCAACCGCGAGAAGGCGTAGGCGGCGAAAGCTGCCAGTACCGTGTTCAGGAAGGCGGCGCCTCCGGCGACGAGCAGGGTGTTCACGAACCAGCGGCCGTAGGCCGTCGTGGTGAAGAGGTCGCGGAAGTTGTCGAACGACGGGTCGCTGGGGAACAGCTTCTGACTGGCCAGGGTGGACCCGACGGGGTTGAGGGAGGCCGAGATCACCCAGACCACCGGGAAGAGGGCGAACATCAGGGCCAGCAGGGCAACCAGGTGCCGCCAGCCCAGTTCCTGTGCCCACCGCCACAGCCGCAAACCGACGCTCCGCCGGGGCGCCGGCCGGGTCATCAGGACAGCTCCTCAAGGACTCGGGTGCGGCGGAAGCTGAGGGCCGAGATGGTGGCGACCATGATGAAGATCATGATCGCGATGGCACTGGCCAGACCATAGTCGGCGCCCCGGCCCCCCTCGAAGGCAAGCCGGAAGGTGAAGCTGATCAGGATGTCGGTGTGGCCGGCCGGCGTGGCCGCCCCCTGGATCGGCGGGCCGCCGCTGTTCAGCAGGAAGATGGTGTTGAAGTTGTTGAAGTTGAAGGCGAACGACGAGATCAGCAGCGGTGCCACCGTCACCATCAGCAGCGGGAAGGTCACCCGCCGGAACGCCTGCCGCGCCGTCGCCCCATCCATGAGGGCGGCTTCCTTCAACTCGTTCGGGATCGCCTGGAGGGCTCCGAGCGAGATGAGGAACATGTAGGGGAAGCCGAGCCACAGGTTGAGGAGCAGCACGGAGGCCTTGGCGAGCCACGGGTCGTTGAGCCAGTTGACGTTGAACCCGAGGATCTGGTTGATAACACCAAAGTCCTGGTTGAGCAGGCCGCGGAAGATGAGAGCCGACATGAAAGAAGGCAGGGCGTAGGGGATGATGAGAAGGGATCGGTAGATCCGCCGCCCCTTCATCGTCTGGTGGTTGAGCGCGACGGCCAGCCCCAGGCCGAGGGCGAAGGTAGACAGCACCGACAGGAGGGCGAAGGCGTAGTTCCACACGAAGACGCGCAGGAAGGGCCCCCGGATCGCCTGCGAGGTGAGGACCTTGGTGTAGTTACCGAAGCCGACGTATACCTGCCAGCCCGGCACGTCGGAGAGAGCGACGCCCTGGGCGTCCACGAAGCGCCCCTCCTCGACGGTGTAGACCTCGCCGGTCTCGTTGTTGCGCAGCGTGTTCGACGCTTCGTCGTAGCTGTAGATACGGGTGTAGACCGCCGCCTTGGAGAGGGTCACGGCGCGGATGGCCCCTTCCTCGGTCTGGACCTCGAGCGACGCCAGTTCCCCCTGCCGGTCGCCCAGCTGCCTGATCGAGAGGGCGACGTAGCCGTCGACCGAGGCGACTTTGCCGCCGTCGTCGGTGACGATGTCGGTGGGGGCCAGCTCCTGGAGGCCACCCTCGGCGGTGCCGAGGAAGGGCCGGCCCGCCTCGTCCACCAGGTACAGGGCCAGCTCACCGCTGCCGTCGCCCTGACCGAGGATGACCAGCTCGTAGCGCTGTGAACCGGGCACGTTCGAGAACTTCCTCTCGGCGTTCTCGATTGCCTGGTCCTTGGTGAGCCGGTTCCCGGTCGAGTAGTTGGTGAAGGAGATGTACCCGGTGTAGATAACCGGGACGACCTGGAAGATGAGGGCGAAGATCGTGCCGGGGACCAGGTACTTGAGCGGGATGGTGCGCTTGCGCAAATAGACGTAGTCGATGAGCAGCGTCATCAGCGTCACGGCCACGATGCCGGGCACCCACGACTGCTCGATCATCGTCGGCAGTGACCAGACCGCGATCGCGTTGACTCCCGCCAGGAAGAGCAGCTTGACCACGAACCCGGTTGTGAAAGAGGGCCGGGAGCGCATAGGCTCCCGGCCCTCTCCTGAGCCCTTCCCGCCGGTCGATTCGCCCGAATCAACCCGGCCGGCGTGCAGCGGCTCCTGGTTCACAGTGGTTTGATGCTACCCCGCGGCAATCGCGGTAACGATCTGCTCGGCCGCGTTCTGGAAGGCTTCCCGGGCGTCGCCGGCTCCCGTCACGATGATCTGATAGGCATCCTGCCACGGGGTCCAGACCGCGCCCATCTCGGCAACGCTCGGGATTGGAACACCGTTGGCGGCACTGGCGGCAAACCCTCCGAGGTTGGGGTCCGTCTCCTGGACCCTGGCGAGCACGGCCAGGTGGCTCGGCCCGCGAGGATCGGCGTCGAAGAACGCCTGCTGGGCCTCCTCCGTCGCCAGGAACGACAGGATGAAGTCGGTGGCGAAGAGCTTCGCCTCGGAGAAGGCAGAGACCATGATCCCCTGCACTCCGATAAAGGGCCTCGCCTCGCCTCCCTGAACCGGCGGGATCGGCTCAACCACGAAGTTCACGCCCTCGAAGCTGGGCAGCGCCCACGGCCCGGTGATCGCGAACGGCGCCGAGCCGTCGCCGAACTTCTCCAGCATGATGTCGTAGGTGATGTCCCAGTCCAGCAACCCGCTCGCTCCCCACGCCGCGAAGGCGTCGGCGGCGGCGAGGCCGGCCTCGCTGGCGAACCCGATGTCCGCGAAGTTGAACGATCCGTCGGCATTGGTGCCGAACACGTACCCGCCAAACGCGCTGTAGAGCGGGAAGTAGTGGTAGGGGGCACCGCTGCCCGCCTGGACGGCCAGCGGGATCTCGGCCTCGCCGCTGGCGACCAGCCCCAGCGCGATCTCCTCGAGCTCCTCGAACGTCGCCGGCGCCTCGGGGACGAGGTCGGTGTTGCGGATCAGGGCAACGCTCTCGGTCGCGTACGGCAGCGCGTAGGCCAGCCCGCCGAACGTGAACGCGTCGATGGCGCCCTGGGCGAAGTCGTCGGCGACTGAGGTCAGGTCGAGCGGTTCGACCAGGCCGTCGGCCACCAGGCCGCCGAGCACGTCGTTGGCGCTGATGAAGATGTCCGGACCCTCACCGAGCGGAGCACGCTCACCGACCCGGTCGTCGATCTCCTCGATGGCGGGGATCTCCTGAACGGCGACGGTGATGCCGTTGTCGGCTGCGTACTGCTGGGCGAACGCCTCGAAGATCGGGGTGCGGGTGTCGTCCGCCCAGATCACGAGGTCGGCATCCTCACGTACGATCAGCATCGTCGTCGTGGTCGTCTCTTCCGCTGCGGTCGTGGTCGTCTCCGCCGCGGTAGTCGTGGTCTCAGGCGCCACGGTGGTGGTGGTTTCTGCCTCGTCGTCGCCGCATCCTGCGATCAGGAGCACGAAGGCGAGCAGAACACCAATGATGGTGGTCTTGCGACCTCTCATGAGTGGATTCCTCCTATGGGTCCCAAAGGGCAACCCGCCGGGGGCGCCGACTCCTGCGGCGTCCTCCGCGGATAACCGCGCGATCTTATCGACCGGTGACGGTGCCCGCTCCGGGCGGGATCGTCTCGCCAACAGGCTCGAGGCAACCCGAACACGCGCCGCTGGATCGACTAACGGCCTCACCGCGGCCTGCGGTCGGCTCGACGGTGATCCCCCTGGAGCCTGTGTCGCACAGAAAGGCAAGCCGACCAGGCGCATCGGCTGGCTCCGGGGGGGAGACTCGAACTCCCAACACACGGATTAACAGTCCGCTGCTCTGCCGAATTGAGCTACCCCGGAAAGGGTCGAAGGCCCCGGAAGGCTACCACCGGCGCCATGGGACAATAGAGCCGTGGGATTCAAGACCGGACTCATCATCGGCGCCGCCGCGGGCTACGTGCTCGGGGCCAAAGCCGGCCGGGAGCGCTACGAGCAGATCAAGGAGCGGTTCGGCTCCGCGGTCCGCAGCGAGCCCCTGGCCGCGGTCATCGAGAAGGGCAAGAGCCTCACCGAGCACCTGCCGTTCGGCACCGAACACCACACAGACCAGACGCCGGACACCTGAGGTCGGCCCCGGGCGGGAGCCCGTCAGCCGTCGCCCAGGTAGCCCTCTAGTTTGCGCGCCCGGGAGGGCTGGCGCAGCTTGGCCACCGCCTTGGTCTCGAGCTGGCGGATGCGCTCCCGGGTCACCTTGAAGTGCCGCCCGACCTCCTCCAGGGTGTGGATCCGGCCGTCGGCCAGGCCGAAGCGCATGACCAGCACCTGGCGCTCCCGCTCGTTCAGCTCCTCAAGCACCACTCCCAGGTACTCCTGCAGCAGCTTGAAGGAAGCGGCCCGCACCGGTGCCTCCGCCTCGGTGTCCTCGACGAAGTCGCCCAGGGTGGAGTCGTCCTCCTCCCCCAGCGGGGCCTCGAGCGACACCGGGTCCTGCGCGATGCGACGCAACTCGCTCACCTTGGCCGGCTCCAGCTCCAGGTCGTTGGCGATCTCCTCGATGGTGGGCTCGCGGCCCAGCTCCTGGCTGAGGTTGCGCTGCACCGCCGCCAGCTTGTTGATGGTCTCCACCAGGTGCACCGGCACCCGGATCGTGCGGCCCTGGTCGGCCAGGGCCCGGGTGACCGCCTGACGAATCCACCAGGAGGCGTAGGTGGAGAACTTGAACCCCTTGCGGTAATCGAACTTCTCCACCGCCCGCATCAGCCCCAGATTGCCCTCCTGCACCAGGTCGAGCAGGGGCATCCCCCGCCCCACGTACTTCTTGGCGATGGAGACCACCAGGCGCAGGTTGGCCTCGATGAGCTTGCGTTTGGCGGCCGGGTCGCGTCGCTCGATTCGCCTGGCAAGCGAGACTTCCTCGATAGCAGTGAGCAGCGGCACCTTGCCCATCTCCAGAAAATACAAGCGCACCGGATCGCTGCTGACC
>DATKXO010000202.1:0-3187 GCA_035528995.1 Phycisphaerae bacterium
GCCGCTGGGCAACGGCCGCACCGCGATCCGCCCGCGTTACACGCGCCGGCCGCACCGCCGCCGCGTCGCGTGCCGCCTGCTGAGCCTGGCCGACTACCTGGCCCTCGAGACGTTCTATCTGGTCACCTGCGCGCGGAGCAAGTACACGTTCGAGTTTGTCGACAGCCTCGGCCAGACCTGGCTGATGCGCTTCGATCCTGATGAGCCCCCGCAGTTCGGCACCGAGCCGCAACTGCCGGAGAAATTCTACTGCGAGGCCGTTCTCCTGGAGGAGACGGTCGGAACCTACGGGCCCGGCGGCTACGGCGCCGAGTATTACGACAGCTAAACCATGGCCAACGATTTTTCCAGCGATAGTAATTGTTTGTGCCTCTACAACTGTGAGAGCGGCGCCCTCGGGACCGATTCGCAGGGGTCGATCGATCTGGCCAACGCCAGCATCGACGCCGACACCACCAACTTCAAGCAAGGCTCGGCCTCCGCCCTGGCCAACGACCTCAGCGACCAACTGTGGATCGCCGATGCCAGCCTCCCGGCGGGCTTCCCCGGCAAGAGCGGAACCACCAACCGCACGATCTCTCTGTGCGGGTGGATTCGCCCAGCCGGTGTGGAAGGCTGGCACGCCATAGCCTCTAAGTACTCCACCAGTGACTCTAAGCGAAGCTGGGCGTTGAACATGGACGGCGCCGAAGTGAAGTTTTCTCTTGGCTACAATGCGGGGGCGTCGTTCGAGGAGTTTAGCCATGCCGGTGTAGCTCTGTCCGCAAACCAATGGTATCACGTCGCGGCGACCTATAATGGATCGAGCAAGGCGTGGCGCATTCGCGTCTGGGACGACACGGGCAGTAGTGTGACGGAGTCCACCGGCACGGGCATCCAGACCATGAATCTGGAGGATACGGAGTTTACACTCTTTGGCCGCGACGACAATATCGGCGCGATGCTAGGCAATATCGACGAGCTGGTCCTCTTCGACGACGTCCTGACGGCCGACGAGATCGACCAGATCCGCGCGGGGACGTACGGCGCCTCCTCTTCGAGTTCGTCCCTGTCATCGTCCTCGCTATCCTCATCCTCCTCCTCGCTGTCATCGGCCTCCTCAGTCTCGTCCTCATCATCGGCCTCCTCCGTCTCATCGTCCTCCTCAGTCTCGTCCTCATCATCGGCCTCCTCCGTCTCATCGTCATCCTCGTCCTCGTCATCGGCCTCTTATTCCTTCAGCAGCAGCAGTACCAGCAGCGCCGGCCCGTTGGAGTTCGTTTCGCTGGGCAAGGGCGTCGATATGGCGATCCGGGAGGAGGGGGCCGATGCGGGTCTCCTGGCCAGCGACCCGAGCGCGGGCCGGCGGCTCGTGACCGACCCGATCTATAAGGCCGCCCACCGGCACAAGCTGACGATTAGCTATATGAGCGTCACCGACCGGATATTGCTGGCCCGGTTCTATCTGACTACGACGACCGGCGCCTGCCGCGTCTGGGAATGGACGCACCCGACAAGCGCCCAGGTCTGGCTGCTGCGATTCGATCCGCAGGTGCCGCCGGTCTACGGCCGGCACGCCGAGCAGCCGGACAAACACCACGCCGAGCTGACCGTCCTCGAGGACATCACCGACGGCTATGTGTTAGGAGTGTACGACCGATGAAAACCGTACCCGGCGACCTACTGAAGGAAGCGGCCAAAGTAGCGGCGACCAGTCCCTGGGTCGAACTACTGGCGTTCAGTCTGCCCCACGGCCGGTTCTACCGCATCGCCAATAATACCCAGAACGTGACATACGACGGGGATCTCTATCTGGCCCGCGCCTTCAATCCGGAGGTGGTGGAGCTGACGAAAGAGGCGCGGATGCCGAGTTTCGGCCTGCAGCTCAGCAACGTCACCGGCGAGCTGGTCGAGTTCCTCCGCCGCGCCGGCGGCATGGAGGGCCAGACGGTCACGGCGACTCTGGTCAATACCAACGCTCTGACCGCCGATTACAGCGAGTACACCACCACCTATGATATTCGCGGCCATAGCGATAGCGAGGACTCGATCGAGTTCGAGATTGGCGGCCCGAACCTCTACCGCCATCGCTTCCCATCGCGGCGCTACCTGCCGAATCTGTGCGAGGTCGAATTCCGGGAGACGCTGTGCGGCTACAGCGGCGCCGAGCAGGTCTGCCCCTATACGCTGGCCGGCTGCCGGGCCCGGGACAACGCCGCCCGGTTCGCCGGCACCCCGGGTCTGAGCCCCCAATCGCTGAGGGTGATCTAATGGGACAGGGACAGCGCAGCGCCTGGACGTCGGTGGCGATGATCGCCCTGGCCGTTGTCGCCAACATCGTCTTTCCCGGCTCGGGGGCCTGGGTGATGGCGCTCAGGGCGGCGATCGTGATCGGGGGCGGGATGATCATCTCGCGCGAGCTGGCCGCCTCGCAGCCGCGCGGTCCCGAGGGCGGCCAGGTCTATTCGTGGAACGCGCAGACGGTGCAGCGGCCGGGCGGCAGCCTGCCGAAAACGTACGGGCGCAACCGCGCCCACGGCAATATCATCGCCGTCTATACGAGCGAGGTGAACACCCTCAACGGCGACGCCACGCATATCATTCGCAGCGAGCAGCAGCTCAACATGCTGATCGACTACGGGGAGGGCCCGGTCGAGGGTCTGGTCGCCGACAGCGTCCTGATCAACGGCCAGCCGGCCTCGTACTGGTCCGATGTGACGACCGAGTTTAAGCGCGGCCTGATCGACCAGACGGCCTGCGCGGCGTTCGCCGACCGGCTGCCGATCGAGATCCCGGTCGGCATCCCGGTCACCAACACCGACGGCCCGCAGACGTACCGCACGCCCGACGCCCATTTTGACGACCTGGAGATCGTCATCGCCTTTCCCGAGGGCCTGTTCCGCCGGTTTTCCGACGGGAGTATCGAGTCGACCGAGGCGCAGATCAAGATTGAACTTTCGGTCGCGGACTCCGGCAGCTGGACGACGCTGATGGCCACCGGCGTCAACGGCCGGACCTTCTACCCCGTGCGCTATACGTTCACCGCCTCGCATTGGTATTTCGGGGGTGTGCCGGTGACGATCGAGCGGGGCCGGCAGTACGACGTCCGCGTCACGAAGGTCAAGGCCGACGCCGAAAACGACGCCGACGCGGCCGCCCGGTTCGGCGACGAGGTCGAGATCTACGCGGTGCGCGAGATCATCGAGGT
>DATKXO010000203.1:0-3152 GCA_035528995.1 Phycisphaerae bacterium
CCGGTGACCAGGTGACCTCGGCCAGGGCGCACAGACGCGGGAACACCTGGTGGTCCACCCGCTCCTGCGGCGCGTGCTCGGTCCACATGTTCCCTTCGGCCCCCAGGACGTGCCGGGCCTCGTCGGGCGTCAGCTCCGGCGGCGTGGGTTCGAGGGAATAAGCGGTCTCCAGGTCGATGAAGCCCATCCGGGTCGGCTCCCCCGGGCGGCGGGCCTGGGCGTAGTCGAGATAGCAATGGGACGTGGGCGAAACGATCACGTCGTGGCCCGACTTCGCGGCCGCCACCGCACCGCTCATGCCGCGCCACGACTGAACCGTGGCGTTCGGGGCCAGCCCGCCCTCGAGAATCTCGTCCCAGCCGATCAGCCGCCGACCCTTGCCGTTCAGGAATCGCTCGATCCGCCGGATGAAATAGCTCTGCAGCTCATGCTCGTCGGCCAGGCCCTCGGCCTTGATCCGGGCCTGGCACTTGGCACACTTCTCCCAGCGCGTCTTGGGGCACTCGTCGCCGCCGACGTGGATGAACTCGGAGGGGAACAGCTCGATGACCTCGCTGAGCACATCCTCCAGAAACTCGAACGTTCGCTCGCTGCCGGCGCAGTAGACGTCTTCGCGAATGCCCCATTTCGTGCTGACCTCGAACGGCCCGCCGGTGCAGGACAGCTCTGGGTAGCTGGCCAGGGCAGCCATGGAGTGACCCGGCATCTCGATCTCGGGCACGACGGTGACGTAGCGGGCGGCCGCGTAGGCGACGATCTCCTTGATATCCTCCTGGGTGTAGAAGCCGCCGTGGCGCTCGTTGCCCTCGCCGCGCCAGGCGCCGATCTCGCTCAGCCTGGGGTATTTTTTTATCTCGATCCGCCAGCCCTGGTCCTCGGTGGCATGCCAGTGCAGAACGTTCATCCTGTGATAGGCCAGCAGGTCGATGTACCGCTTGACGAAGTCCTTGGTCATGAAGTGGCGACAGCAGTCCAGCAACATGCCGCGCCAAGGATAGCGGGGCTTGTCCGTGATGTGGACGCACGGGAGCGTGAAGCCCTCCGCGTCGGGCGCGTTCCTCGCTTCCGGCTTCTCGAATCCCGGCGGCAGGAGCTGGCGAACCGTCTGAACGCCACGGAACAGGCCTCTAGGCTCGGGAGCCCGCAGGATTGCGGCGGTCGGCGTAACGGTCAGCTCGTAGCCTTCGGGACCGAGCGACGCGTCGGCATCAACGGTGGTCAGCAGGATCGCGCCTTCCGGTGCAGCGGCAGCGTCGCCCGGTTCGACGGACATTGTGTAGCCGGTTCCGAGACGTAGCCGCTCGGCCAGGTACTCACCAACCGCGCGGACTCGAGGATCGGCGGGCTCCACCACAATCGCCATCGAGGGTGTGACAGGGAACGCCCCGGCGCCCAGTTCGATACTCGCCGGGCGCGGAACGACCGCGGGGAACGCCGCTTGTTGCTCGTTCGCGTCGGTCGGCGTTGTCTGAGATCCGATTACGCACATCGCCAGCAGGACATTCCTCAGAAGCATCTGAATCCTCGCAAACCTGACCGCAAGGGGGCGCGGGGCACGCTACGCGTCCTGGTCCCTCCACATCACGGCGAGCAGTCGGGCCAGGGCCAGGCCGGTGCCGACAAAGAGTACCGTGCAGACGGCGCCGGCGACAACGCGCCCGTAGATGAAGCTCCCCGTTCCGAACAGCCCGGCGTACACCATCGTGCAGCCCAGGACCCAACCGAGCAAGGCCTGCGGCAGGCTGTCTGGCGAAGCGGTGACGCCGGCGGCCTTCCGAATACCGTTCCAGCCGGGACCGGCGGGGCGGACCAGCCGGTAGAACGAGATCAGCGTCTCCCGGCTCGCCGGCCGAGTCAGCAGGGTCACCGTGAGCCACACGGCCGTCGTGATGGCGACAGTCGTGATCAGTACCACGTGCGATGCGACCTGTGCCACCCCGGTCCCGCCAATGGTCAGCACACCGGCGTTGACCAGCGGGTCGTGCAGGGAGCCCAGGTGGGCGCCCTGCTGCAATCGCTCGTTGAGCACGAAGAAGAACGTCGAGACGGCGAACGACCCGATCATGGCCGAGATCTCGCTCCAGGCGTTGATCCGCCACCAGAACCAGCGCAGCAGGTAGATCAGGCCCGTACCGGCACCGATGGCCAGCAGCACGTCGAAGGCGTCCTTGGCCGTGTCCAGCAGCGGGGTCAGCAGGCAGACCAGTCCCATCAGACCGGCCGTCAGCAGCCGCGACACCCAGACGTAGTGCCGCTCGCTGGCACTCGGAGTGAGGAATCGGCGGTAGAAGTCGTGAACCAGGTACGACGCGCCCCAGTTGAGATGCGTGGACATGGTGGACACGTAGGCCGCCAGCAGCGACGCGATCAGCAGGCCGAGCAGCCCGTGCGGCAGCAGCGTGAGCATGGCCGGGTACGCGATGTCGTTTCCCAGCAGCTCGGGGTTCAAGTTGGGAAACGCGGCCTGGATGTCGTCGAGCGACGGGTAGACCAGCAGCGAGCACAGCGCCACGATGATCCAGGGCCACGGGCGCAGCGCGTAGTGGGCGATATTGAACCACAGCGTGGCGCCGAGGGCGTGCTTCTCGTTTTTGGCCGCCAGCATGCGCTGGGCGATGTAGCTGCCGCCGCCCGGCTCGGCGCCGGGATACCACACCGACCACCACTGCACGGCCAGCGGGATGATGAACACGGCCAGCACCAGGTCCGTGTTGCTGAAGTCCGGCAGCAGATTGAGCTTGGCCGGTTCGAGTTGCTCGATCATTCCGGTCAGCCCGCCGACGGCCGAGTGATCCAGGGCGTAGAACGCGGCCGCGAACACGCCGACCATGGCGATGACGAACTGGACCATGTCGGTGGCCAGCACGCCCCACAGGCCCGACAGAGCCGCGAACACGATGCAGATGATCGAACAGAACAACAGCGTCTGCCAGCGCTCCCAGCCCAGCATGATGTTGGCGATCTTGACCGCCGCCAGGCTCACGCTGGCCATGATCCAGCAGTTGAAGAACAGGCCCAGGTAGATCGCCCGGAAGCCGCGCACGACCGGCGCGGAGACCCCCGAGTAGCGCACCTCGTAGAACTCGAGGTCGGTCAGCACACCCGACCGCCGCCAGAGCCGGGCGTAGAAGAAGACCGTCATCATGCCCGTC
>DATKXO010000204.1:0-3656 GCA_035528995.1 Phycisphaerae bacterium
CGGCCCTGCACAACCCCGAGAGCATCCCGACCTGCCTGAAGCAGATCGTCGGCCACCCGATGCTCATCACCGAGAGCACCTGGGTGCCGCCGCTGCTGTACCAGACGGAAGGCCCCCTGCTGATCGCCGCCTACCAGTCGCTCTCCGGCGTGGACGCCTACTACTGGTTCAGCATGACCCAAGCGACCTGGGAGAAGGACCCGCGGTTCCCCTGGGCCCGCGTGCGGGGGATGAACCCCCTGTTCAAGTGGTCCAGCTCCGTGCCGACCATCCTGGGCGGGTTCCCCGCCAGCGCGCTGCTGTACCGCAAGGGCTACCTCAAGCAGGGCCGCACCGTCGTCCACGAGGAGCGCAGCCTCGCCAACCTCTGGAAGCGCAAGGTGCCGATCATCTCCGAGGCCGGCACGTTCGACCCCAACCGCAACAAGGGCGACTACGCGCCCAAGTCGACCATCAAGCAGGAAGTCGACCGCCTGGCCTTCCTCGTCGGGCGGGTCGAGGTCAAGTACGGCGGCGACCCCGCCCGCAACCGCGCCGTCAACCTGAAGCCCTACGTCGACCGCCAACGCAAGCTCGTCAAGAGCATCACCGGCCAGGTCCAGCTCGACTACGGCACGGGCCTCTTCAAGGTGGACGCCCCCAAGGCGCAGGGCGTGACCGGATTCCTCAAGAAGGCCGGCGGCACGTTCAAGCTGGGCGACGTGACGATCCAGTCGGGCGACGACTACGCCACGGTCACCGTCGTGCCGCTGGACGATGAGCCCATCGCCTCGTCCGCGCGCGTGCTCGTGCAGGTCGGCACGACCGAGCGCCTGACCGGCTGGGCCGATCGCAAGCTCGACTTCAAGAGCAGTGACGGCAAGCGGACCTTCCACGGGCGGGAGATCGTCAGCGTGGGCACGCCCCCGTGGCGCATCGCCAACGCCCACGTCACCGTCACCGTGAGCAATCCGGACCTGAAGCGAGCCACGCTGCTCGACGCGGGCGGCTACGCCGGCGGAGACGTCCCCGTCCAGAGACGCGGCCGCCTGCTCACCGTGAAGTGCCCCGAGACAACCATCTGGCTGGTCCTGACGAAGTAGGCCGGCCGGTTCGGCAAGGCGCTCCGAGGAATCCTCGCCGACCTGGCCACTAATCACTAATCACGACCTGACCCCATTCTCTTCGATCAGGTCCTGCCGCCATCAGGCAGGAGAAGTGCTTGCCGATCTCGGAATCGGCGATAGACTCGTCAGAAAGGCCGACGGCGGTCGTCGGCCGTGGGTCATCCGGGAAATCCCGGGGAAAGGGGGATGTACCATGCACAGATATCTTGGGGCAGTTGCGGCGGCCGTGGTGCTTGCGGGGATGGCTGGGTGCAGCGAGAAACCTCCGGCACCGGCCGAGCCCAATTCGCTGGGGTTGGAGAAGATCAAGATCCCACAGACTCAGCCGTCAGCCGGAGTCGAACCGTTCGTCTGGCTGCGCACCAGCTTCCCGCCCGGACAGTATGTTCTGCACTACCGCAGCAATACCATCGCGAGAAGCCATCTGCCCCCTCCTTTCGCCGTCCAGAAGGACAAGGAGCACTGGTGGGCGATGTCCGTCCCCGCTCCCGACGCGACGGGGAACGTGACGATGCAGCTTCGCATGACGCGGGTAAGGTTCCGCCGCCGAGGCGACAAGCCCCTGGTGCTGGACACAGACGATCCTGCCAGCATGGAGGGCACGGAGCTTGGGGCAGTCCTGAAGAAGATGAAGAAAACCATGCCGCGCTCTGCGCTGACAGTGAACAGGGATTGTCAGTTCGTGCGGGCTACCGGCATGGACGAGGTATTGGAGGTCATACGGTCCGCCGGCCCGTCGTCCGCATCACTGCCGTCCCAACTCGCGTCGGCGAACCGCATGGTATATGACCGATGCTTTCCTGCCAGGTGGCTTCTGCCGGAGAAACCAGTCGGTGTGGGGGCCATCTGGCAGGCCAGAGGTTCGCATCAGTTGACCGGCAAGACGACCCTTTCCCGGCAGGCCAGATGCAGGCTTTCGGAGCTGGCCCAGACCGGCCAGGGCCTCCATGCCACTGTAGAGTACGTCTTGTCGGCCGAATTCACGACCGACAAACCCCAACTCCCCCGGGGCTGGATCCCTACAACTCAGACGGTCGATAAACTCATACTCAGGAACTCGGGTGAGACGATCACCGGACGGTTGATTCTCAACGTGGACACAGGTTGCCTGGTCGAACAGGCCGAATGGGTTTCTCAGGACCTTCACGGGGAGGCGAAAGCCGAGGGCGAGAAGCCGAACGCTCAAGTTCGCCGCCTGATTCGGACAACGGTAACGGCCACCAAGCCCGGGTAGGGCCCGGGCCCAAGCTGCCTTTCGGTTCTACCGTAGGTTTGGGGTCAGGTCTTGATTAGTGATTAGTGGTTGACACCGACGGCTCGCCTGCTAGGATGTCGCCCATGGCCAGACCGCTACGGGTGGAATTCGACAGGGCGGTGTATCACGTCATGGCCCGAGGCAACGAGCGGCGGGCGATCGTCCGCGACGACCGCGATCGGAAGCGTTGGCTCGACACGCTCGGGCGGGTTGCCGAGAGGTACGGCTGGCGGGTGTCGGCCTTCGCCCTGATGGACAACCACTTCCACCTGTTCCTCCAGACGCCGCAGCCGAACCTCTCGGCGGGCATGCACGACCTCAACGGCAGCTATGCCGGCTACTTCAACGCCCGTCACCGGCGCGTGGGGCATCTCCTCCAGGGGCGGTTCAAGTCGCTGCTCGTGGAGGACCGCGGCTATTGGCGGCAGGTCAGCCGGTACGTGCATCTGAACCCCGTGCGGGCGCGGCTCGCGGCCCGGCCGGAGGACTGGCGTTGGAGCAGCTACCCCGGATACCACCGCCCGGCCCGACGGCTGGCGTGGGCCGACTACGGGCCCGTGCTCGCGGAGTTCGGCGGCGACGGGCCGGATGGGCGGCGGGCCTATCGGGCGTACGTCGAGGACGCGCTCGGGCGGCGGCTGGACAACCCGCTGTCGGCGGCCGTGCACGGGCTGGTGCTCGGCTCGGACGCCTTCGTCGAGCGGGTGCGCGCGATGGTCGCCGGGCAGGCCGAGGACCCCGAGACGCCGACGCTCGGGCGGCTGCGGCGCGGTGCGGGCATGGCCGAGGTGATCGCCGCGGTGGTCGGCCGACTGGGCGGCCAGCCGGAGCGATGGCGGGCCGGCAGACGGTGCGACGACCCCTCCCGCGCCGTGGCGGCCTACGTCGCCCGGCAGGCCTCGACGCTCGCCGGCCGGGACATCGCCGAGGCCCTCGGTTACCGGAACGTCAGCAGTGTCTCCGTCGCCTGCCGCCGCGTGGAAGCCGCGCTGTCCGCCGGCCGGCTCGGCAAAGCCCTCCGAGAAATCCTCGCCGACCTGGCCACTAATCACTAATCAAGACCTGACCCCATACTGACGAGGCGGATGGTATTCGGATTACTGTGGGGGAAGGCAATGCGCTGACCGGCGCATTCGATTACATCGACTGTCAACCTACATGGTCGGAGCAGAAAGGCTGGGTGCCTGTGCCGCCATGGGTTGAGTATGGCGATCTTGGCGTGGAATGGAACCCAAGCAGGAAGGAGCAGTATGTGCAGGAGTTGATCGACCAACTGCCTTCCTATGACAGTGAGT
>DATKXO010000205.1:0-4744 GCA_035528995.1 Phycisphaerae bacterium
ACAGGCGGAACTGGTCTTGAATCAACTGGCGAAAATCGAACGGCAGCTCGCGGAGGGCGGCGGGGGACCGACGGTTATCAATCACAACCAGCACTCCCGGAACACCTCTCCGGACGCCCGAGCGAGGCAGAGGGCAACCCGCAACGGGCAGCGGCTGGTGCGCGATGCGATGGAAGGATGAGGAAGGAACGGCGAATTCTGAATTCTGAATTCTGAATTCCGCATTGGAGCTACGCGACCGTGGCTAACGGGCATCCGACGTTCGGAGGGAGTAACGGAGTGCCGGTGCTTGACATCGGGCAGCTGGGCGGAACTCGCCAGCTGGCGGGGAACGCTCTGTTCACCGGGCAGGTGATTCGGGGTGCGGATGAAGTGGCGACGGCGGAACACGGCCTGCCCGAACAGAACGTCAGGTTTCGGGAGAACATGGGCTTTGCCGGCCGGTCGGTTCGGATCGAGGGGATCATCCGAGCCAAGACGCTGGCGATTATGACCGCGATCATCGACGAGATGAACCAGCGCAAACACGGCAGTGCCCGCGATGAATTAACCGGGAACCTGGCCACCGCGGATCCGACGCTGGTGCGGGAGACCCAGCTTACCGACTCGGACGGAGCGCAGCTGGCGGACCGGGCGGTGTTGGAAAACTGGCGGCCGAAGGGGCCGCGACTGACCGGACAGGAATGGCTGGTGCTGCAAGAGATTACCATCGATATCAGGGTGCTCGGCTGATGGGTCGACCGGGATCATCACCACTACCGCTGCAACGGGAGCCGCAAAGGCGGCCGGACCCGCTGCCCAGGCCGCCGGTGCGCCGGCTGGCCAACGCGCCGGGCTCGCTGAGCTACCGCCACCCGCCGGTGACCCTGCAGATCGAAACGGAGCCGAGCAGTGGTGAGTTCGCCCCGGCGCAGTGGTTGGACTGGCAGCGGCTCTACCGGGCCCGCGACGGCGGTGACACGACGTTGACCCTGCGAGCGGTACCCAACGCCGGCGACCTGGATGACCCGGGCTCGGTGGGGGCCCGACACCTGAAGCATCTGCTCGACCTGCTCAGCCCGGACCGGCGGGTGCGGGTGGCCCAGATGTCGGCGGGGTTCTCGGCGGCGGTGTACTTCCAGGGCTATCCGATGGCCCCGGCGCTGAGCTGGTCGGCGGGGGGGCAGGCGGTGACCTGCGTCTGCGTGGACGAGGGGCAGGAAGTGCTGCGCACGTCGGAGGCGACCCAGATCACCGGGCGGCGGATGCGCTTAGACCCGCTCGCGGAGTGGGACTCGGCCCGGCCGAACGACGTCGAGGTGCGGGCGCTTTCGGCGGTGTTCAACCCGGGCAACCTGCCGAACCGAACGGCGACGGCGTACCCGTTTTCGGTTGAGGGCGAGATGTACCGGGTGCACCTGTTCACCGACGACAACGCACCGGGCGCGACGTACTGGAGCGTCGCGGACGCGATCCGCTACGTTGCGCTGCAGTACATGGTACGGCCGCGGATCAGGGTCTCGGCGATCGAGTTGATGTACGACACCCTGGGGCTGATCGGCATGGGCCCGTCGCCGGCGAGCCCGGACCCGCTGGTGCGACTGATGAGCCAGCCGGTGGCGGACCTGTCGGTGACGTCAATGAACGTGGAGGAGGCCCTGGCGGCGCTGTGCACTTCGGCGGGCCTGCACTACGAAGTGGCGGTGCGCAACGGGGGGGACTACAAAACGGTGGAGGCGGAGCACTACCTGCGCGTGTTCGCCACGCTGGCGAGTGCCACCGACGCGGCACATACCCCGCAACGGCTGATGGGCCAGCCGGGGATTTACGATATTCCCCGGGAGGCCCCGTTTACGACGATGACCGGCCGGTCACCCCTGGATATCGCCCTGGCCAACCGGGCGGTGGCGGTGAATCTGACGATCGACAAGCGGGCGATCAGCGGGCCGATCGTGCTGGGGGGGGTCCATGAGTACGAAGGGACTTTTCTGATGCGGCCGGGGTGGGCGCCGCTGGCGGAGACGCTGGACTATCCGGGCCCGCCGGAAACCGGCGAGGGGGGCGAGCCGATCACGGAGGAGGAGGCGGCGGAACACCGGGCGGTCTGGGAGGCGGCGGCCCTGGCGTACTGGGAGGAGGAGTTCGATCCGGAATTCGAGGTGGATGAGGATGGGGAGTCGACCGGCGTGCCCCGCTCGATCTACCATCCGGGGCACCCCAACCACCACGCGGTCTCCGACGTCGGACGATTGTGGGTTTTTCCCGATGATCATCGCATGATCACGGCGCATGGCACGTCGCCCTACGCGCGGTACGACTGGGCGGCGGAACTGTACAGTCCGTACGATCCGGCGGATCCGGAGCGGTTGGTGCTCAGTCGCAGCGACATCGGGGGGGGTATTCGGGAGACCAGTAACTGGGTGCCGAGGCGGCGGCCGATGCGGGAAACCATCGGGCGACGGCGGGATACCGGAGACCGGTCGCCGGTCGTGCGATTGAACTTCAATGCGAGTGACCCGTACACGGCACTGGATCGGACGGACTGGGTGACCTATGGGGGTAAGCCACACGTCTCCGAGGAACGGGCGGCGGTTTACATTCTGGAAGACAACCTGCGCTACGCGGCGCCCTTGCTGGCGGATCGCAACGACCGCGACGGGATGAGTATGCTGGAGGCCTATATCCGCGGGCAGTTCATGCTGGCGGTGACCTGCGTGATTCGGGGAGACTCGCGGATCACCTACCGGCCGACGCCGACGGGGGCGTCATTCGAGCGGCGGCGCTGCAGCGTCGTCGACACCGGCTTGGAACGATTCGCCCATCAGAGCCGGCGGGCCCAGAACAGCCACATGAACGACGAGGCGGAGGATCCGGATCCGCTGTTCGAGTCGCGATTCGACGGCGACAAGCTGGTCGCCTTGGCCGACCGGGTGGCGCGGGAGTCGATCGGCGACACGGTGGCCGGGTCGGTCGAGATTTTCTGGATGGATGACACCTATCGGATCGGCGACTCGCTGGCCGGGGTGGGCGGGCTGGGGATCGGCTTCAATCGGTATCCGGACGTCATGGGGATCGAGTACACCAAAAGCCCGGCGGCGGGCTATCACACCACGTTGCACGTCACCGATTTGCGGGACAGTCCGGAGGTGGGCGGTGAATAGCCAGACCATCACTCTGCGAGTGGCGGTGGACGAGGACTGGGACGCCGGCGACGGGGTGCAGGTGTACAGCGACTTCGGCGGCGGGGAGGTGGATACGGACCGGCCGCTGCTGGCGGCGCCGTTCGATCTGTTCCCGGGTCAGCAGCGGGCCCGGGGGGTGGGGGTGCAACCGGTGGGGCTGGGGCGGGTCGGCGACGGCAAGGCCCGCCGCCCGCGAACCGGGATAGGGCAGGCCATAGTCGGAGTGACACCGGTTGGCACGGCGACGCCGTTCGTCGAGATCCCGGTGGAGATCCCGGCGGGGTTCGGAACATGGAAGTTCGCGGTCCAGGCGGTCAATAGCGAGGGCGTGGTGCAGGGGGAGGCCCTGGCGGAGATCGCGGCGGTGGTCAGTGCCACGGAGCCGCCGCCGCTGCGCAGCTTCGGGCTAAGCAGCTACGATTCAGAAACCGACCAGGTGGTATTCAACTTTACAGAGACGGAGTGACAGACGATGGCTAATCCTGTTTTCCCGGTGCTGGATGAATCGGTCGCCGAGGCCCTGAGTGACACGGTGGACGCCGCTACGGGCGTGAAACACCAGGATTTTGGGGCGGACCCGGACAGCACGCCCAGCGCGTTCAGCCAACTGATGAACACGGAGCACGGGCTGATGGACCTACTGGGTGGGGCGAACCAGGGGCGGGTGATCAGCCTGGACGATGGGCTGACGGTCGGCGCGTACGCGCTGATCTACTCGATCGGAGCCACGACGTATACGTTCGCGGGCAGCGCCTCTACCACGCTGACGGCGAGCTCGACGTGCTACATCTATCTGGACGCAGACGAGACGTTGAAGCACTTGACGACGGGCTGGCCGGAGGGTGACCACGTCAAGCTGGCGATCGCCACCACGGACGAGACCACGGTGACGGCGGTCGCGGATTATCGGTGGACGAATTTTCTGGTCGGGGCGATGACCAACTGGTACGACTACCCGGCGCAGGGGCCGGTGGATTTGAATCTACAACGACTGATCGGCATCGGGGATTTCGGGTTCGGCGCTACCAGCATCCTAACGCTGGACGTTGATGGGAAGATCTCGCCCAGCCGGCTGCCGAACAGTGTGGACACCTACGCTGGGGCGGCCAGTGATGATCTGGTAACGATCGACGCACCGATCGGCCTCACGGGGCGGTGGTTGCTGATATCGGGCTACAACGCCGCCCGCGTCGTGACGATTCGAGACGGGGTCGACAACATCATACTGCTCGACGGCGACTTCGTTCTGGACGGCGAGACCAAGACAATGCTCCTGCGACAGATCGGCATATCGTGGCTGGAGGTCTGCCGCAACCGTAACACACTGGCGATCCTAACGGCGCTGCTCGACGCCGACGGCAACGCGATCACTAACGTCGGCCGGCTGAATTTCACTTCGACGGAGCTGACCATCGCCGACGGCGAGGTGACGATTACCGGGTCGGAGCACACCATCGATACGGAAAACGACGCGGCGGCCGACGATCTGGACACGATCAACGGCGGTGCCGACGGCGACATTCTGATCCTGTCCGGGGCGAACGCGGCGCGGGTGACGACGATCAAACACGTGACGGGAAACA
>DATKXO010000206.1:0-10991 GCA_035528995.1 Phycisphaerae bacterium
GCAAGGCAAGGCGGTTGTGCTCGAACGCTCTTGGCGCTGCGATTGCGAACGCGCCACACGTCTAAGTCACTTACACTTTCCTGCGCCGGGATAGCGGGGCGCGCGACCGCCGGCAGCACGCACCACCTACCACCTCTCCCAATGAACCAGGCGCTCGACCGGAAGCCTGGGCGACGGTTTGGGCGTTTCGACCGGATAGCCCACGGTCAGAAGCTGCACCACCCGCACCTCGGGCGGAACACCGAGCAGTTTCCTGACGGGCTGTTCATAGAACGCGCCGATCCAGCAGGTGCCCAGGCCTTCGGCCGCCGCCTGAAGCGTCATGTGGTCGACGGCAATCGCCACGTCGATGGGGTACGACGGTTGGCCGCAGCGCATGACGTGCCCATCCGTCTCGGCGCAGGCCGCGATGACCACCGGGGCCTGGCCGACGAACTCCTGGTCGTTCGCCGCGTGGGCCAACTGCTTACGCAGCTCGGCGTCCGTGACGACCACGAAGCGCCACTCCTGCCGATTGCTCGCCGAAGGCGCCAGCCGAGCCGCCTCGAGCAGCCGGTCGAGCTTCTCCCGCTCCACCGGCCGGTCCTGATAGGCTCGAACGCTGTGACGCCGGCGAATGACTTCGATTACCTCCATCACCACGGCTCCTCGTACGTCGTCTGCACCAAGCCTGCCCCTCCCGATCCGCCGGGACCGGGAAAGCCGCCGCCTGTCCGGACCGGGCGTTGCCCGGGCGCGAATATCAAGCTCCGTCCCAGCCGGCCATGCGGGCCATCATCCACCAGAAGGCCCGGCCCTTGCGGTAGCAGTTGAAGCACACCGAATGCTGGCAATGGTCGTCGTCGACGCAGTCGGTTTCCGGGCAGGCGTGCGTCTCGCACCAGGTCACGCACCAGTCGCACCAGTCACTCTCGTCGGAGTAGTAGTTGCCGTCGGGGTCGTAGCTCTCGATATCCGCGAAGTCGAACAGAATCTTGTCGTTCGCCCGGCAGTAGTCGCGAATCTGGTTGTTGCGGGTGCGCAGGTTGCCGCTCTCGCCGCTCCCGTCCAGGTGGCCGGTCATGTAGACGAACAGCACATTGGGGTAATCGGTTTCGAGTTGGCTCATGGCCTGAAGGTACGCGTCGATGCCTTCCTCCGTGTTTTCGCTTACACCGGCACACCAGGACCACATGACGACGTTACGATCGTTGTCGGGCTGGTCCAGCCACAGACCGGTCGTGTTGACCCAGGCGAGGTCGCCCTCGTAGCCCAGGTCCGGACCATCGTGATCGCGTATATCCAGCGTGCCTTCCGGGACGCCGGAAGTCGAGTAGTTGGACAGGGCATAATCGTATGGCGAGCCGTGTGTCTGAGAGATCATGTCCGCCCCGGCGATGATCTGACTGCCGTGCGACGTGTGGCCGTAGGCGATGCGGAACCTGGACTTGGCCTCCTCGATCCATGAGGCAGGAATATCGTCGAAGGCATCCGCTGCGTGGTGATCTGCGACGACGCCTCCGACCTGGGGCTCTCCCTCGCCTTCGCCCTCACCTTCACCTTCGCCCTCTCCCTCGCCTTCCCCCTCGGCTTCGCCTTCTGCCTCGCCCTCGCCCTCGCCTTCTCCCTCGCCTTCACCCTCACCTTCACCCTCTCCTTCGCCCTCCACTCCTCCGGTCTCACAGATGCTCGTGTCCGGGTTGCAGAGCAGGCCCTGGCTGCAGGTCCCGTTGGCCAGGCAGGCGCCGCCCGCCTGGCCCGGTGCGGGCGCCTCATCTCCGCCTCCGCCCCCACCTCCGCCACCGGGCGTGGTGCATCCGGCGGGCAGCCCGATGCCGATTACCAGGACGAGGCCGATCAACGTGGACAGATTGAACCGAGACATGGCAATACCTCCATTCAAGGCAGGTTCTTCAGATGCCCGAAGCCGCTTTCTCCACCGACTCGACGTGCGCTGGGACCCGACGTGGCCCGTCGCGGCGTCGCGTGGAAAAGTCGGCCCGCTCAGACCGCTCAAACCGGTAAAGCAGCTTAACGCTAGCCGAACGACACCGGCGCGGTCAATGCCCGCGGCACCAATCGATCAGAATCCCGGCGGAGGTGGCTCTGCCCTCGCGCGGCCCCTAATCGCGCTCGGGATTCATGCCGGACCCGGGTTCGGAAGCCGTCGGCTGGGGGAACGGGGCGGTCGAGGGGTGGTCGGTCGGTGGGCCGGAGCCGGGGGCGAACTCCTCCTTCCACCAGCGCTCGAAGTCCAGCGTGGTCTGCTCGAACATCCGCAGGTGTCGTGGGTCGCTGTAGTACTCCAGCGGGCGGGCCCCCAGGGTGACGTCGATGAAACGCGGCTTCCGCCCCCGCATCACAGTCAGGCGCATCGTCGCCCTCGGCCCGGCCTCGCGGATCATGCGGCTGAAGTCGTCGGGCACCAGGTCGGCGGGGAGCGGCTGGCCGTCAATGGCAACGATCAGATCCCTGTCCATCAGTCCGGCTCGGTCGGCGGCCGAGTCGTCCACCACCCGGGCAACCTCCACGCCGCAGTGACCGTCGGGTATGCGATCGTCGTCGGCCCGGGCCAGGACACTGAGACCCACGCCCAGGAAGCCGTTGCGCCCGAAGAGGTTCTCGCGGAAGAAGCACCGGGTGACGACGGCCTGGATGCGGAGTCTGACTTCGTAGTCGGTCGCCCTGCGGTAGGCCCCCGCCAAAGCGCCGTATGCCTTGGGGCCCAGTGCCAGTAGTTGCTCTGAAGCCTTCTCACGCTCGTCGAAGTCGGACGAACCGAGGCCGGCGACCAGATCGTGCACCAAAGCAGCCAGGTCAACCGACTGCCCTGACGCCACGTCGGCCTGTTCGACCACCGGTGGGACAACGGGCTCATCGGGCCCATCCTCCTGCGCCCAGGCCGGACCGGCACCGAACCCAACGGTCAAAAACAGTAGAAACGCGCGACGCGGCATCATCGGCCGATTATAGCACCAGCCGGCCGATGAATCGGCAGAACTGTCGTAAGTCGTTGTCAGGCATGAACGGCGGCCGGCATGCGGCACGCAGCTACGTCAACTTGGGTCGACCACTCGCCCCAGGAAAAGGATCGTCCCGGTCTGAATATCCCGGATCAGGAAGACGAAGGGCCGGTCGATGTCCAGTTCCACCGGGTCCTCGGGCTCCGGCGCTGCCGACTCACCCACCACTACGGCGGTGGCGGCCGCGGCTTCGGTGCCCTCCTCGTCGACGGCGACGAAGGCCTTGTGGACGACCAACGAGATGAACAACCCCCCTACCCCATTGATCCCCGAGAAATCGGCGTCCGTGAAGGCGGCCGGCATTCCCAGCTCGCTCAACGCGTCGTTCAACGTTTTGCTCCACTCGAAGGTGAACCTGGGCATCGACAGAGCCACGTCGCGCCCGCCAAGCGAGGCCACCACGCCGGAGATCGTCTGGGCATCGAGCGAACCGTCGAACTCCTCAAAGCGGTCCGCGTCCGGCAGGATGATCACCATCGACAACTCGTTGCCCTCGTAGGGAAGCTCGACGGCCTGGTAACCGTCGCCGGCGGCGTAGTCGAAGGCGGCAACCTGCTGCATCATCGGGACGGTGACCTCACCGCCATCCAGCAGGTGGAAGACCTCATCGCTCGTGCGGTTCTCGTCGAAGGGCTCGCTCCAGGCGGCGTTGAAGTAGATGGCGTTGGTCAGCACCAGGACCGTGGCCGGCGAGATGGAGCCCGACGGGAGCAGATCCTTGATCCGGTCCTCCGTCTGGTCGGCGACCCAGTCGTTGATGATCCGGCGCGATTCGTCCGGGGCGGCGATGAAATCGAGCAAGGACATGCCGGCGCCGTAGTTCTGGGCCAGAACATCCAGGAACTCGACCAGAAACGTATAACCCGTCCGCCCCCAGATACGGTTGACGATGTTGAGGCGGAAGCCCTCGTCGTCGCCCTCCGCCGCTTCCCGGTTGCGGCTGGCGAGCTCGAGGTCCAGGGCGTTGAAAGCCGGATGCAATTCGTCTTGAGAGAGCGTGAAGTGCAGCGCCTCGGCCATCTGCTGCTCGGTCTCGGTTCGGGCGCCCGCGTAGGTCATGGCCAGGGCGATCGAGATGCTGAACGGCGAATAGAACACATTGCCCTGCTCGCCGCGAACCTCCTGATAGAGATCGAACGCAAACGAGCTGTTCCCGCCGACCAGTTCCGCCAGATCGTCGTCGGTCACGTCGGGGGACAGCACTCGGCTTTTGGCCGACTGCACCAGTTCACCGGGCGGCTCCGGTTCTCCCTCCCCTTCGCCCTCTCCTTCACCGCCAGCGGCCACGCACAGGCCGTCATCGCCGCACGACAGACCCGCACAACAGTCGGCGTCCGCTGTGCAGGCTTCATTCTCCGCGGCGCACTGGGCATCAGCCTGACCTCTGTCAGCACTGCACCCGACGACACACAGACCCAACACCAGAACGAGGATCAGGTCGAAAATGGCACGTCTCGGCCTTGACAGCATCATCGTCGTATCTCCGTGCTCGAACCCGAGGCCCACCGGCGTTTGCCCGGCGGGCAGTCTGATCAGTGCAACGCTGCCGCGCAGTTACACGCTCCCGGACGGTCGGTCGGGTGGCGCAGCAGTGGTGACCGTACCGGCCGCCCACGCATTCTGCCTGTCGGCAAGTGTCCGGTACAGCCCGTGTTCTGTCGGGTCGGCCCGACGGGCGCCGATCAGAACGGCCCTTCAGATGGGCGTCGCCCGCGTGCTCGGTCGCGCGGCTACAGCAGGCGTTGCAGCGAGGTGCAGACGCGGTCGATGTCACTCTCGGTGAGGCCGGCATGGAACGGCAGCGCGATTGTGCGGGCGGACAGCGCCTCGGCCACAGGGAAGTCCCCCTCCCGGTACCCGAACTGCTCGACGTAGAACGGCTGCAGGTGGATGGGAGCGAAGTAGTTGCTGCAGCCGATGCCCTCCTCGCGAAGCCGGACCAGAATCTCGTCGCGCGCCTGTGGAGCGTACTCATCGGCCAACCGCACCACGAAGACGAACCAGCTCATCTCGACGTCGTCGATGATTCGCTGAGTACGCACGCGGGTCTCGTCGGCCAGCCGCTTCAGGTACAACTCG
The DNA here is from genome assembly GCA_035528995.1 of Phycisphaerae bacterium. Taxonomy (GTDB): domain Bacteria; phylum Planctomycetota; class Phycisphaerae; order UBA1845; family UBA1845; genus DATKXO01. Next base: position 5,082 of record DATKXO010000206.1, read on the forward strand.
GCCACCCGGCGGCGATTGGCCAGTATCTCGTCGATGCGCTCGAGCTGGACGATGCCCAGGGCGCAGTTGATGTCGCTCAGGCGGAAGTTGTACCCCAGCCTGCAATGGGCCAGCCAGCCTCCATCGGTCCCACGCCCCTGGTTGCGCATCGAGCGGACGAGGCCGGCCACGTCCTCGTCATCGGTGACGATCATGCCCCCCTCACCGGTGGTGATCTGCTTGTTGGGGTAGAAGCCGAACGTGCCGGCGTCGCCGATGGACCCGGCACGCTTGCCCTTGTATCGCCCGCCCACGGCCTCGCAAGAGTCCTCGATCACCTTGAGCCCGCGGCTGCGGGCCAGTTCCAGGATGGGGTCGAGGTCGGCCACCTGCCCGAAGACGTCCACCGGAATGACGGCCTTGGTGCGGTCCGTGACGGCCGCGGCAACTCGGCGCGGATCGATGTTCCAGGTGTCCGCGTCGATGTCCGCGAACACCGGCCGGGCACCTTCGAAGAGGGCGCAGTTCGCCGAGGCCACAAACGAGAACGGCGTGGTGATCACCTCATGGCCGGGACCGATCCCGAACGCCCTGACCAGAAGATGCAGCGCGGCCGTCCCGCTCGAACAGGCCACGGCCTGAGCTGTTCCGCAATACTCGGCGAAGCGTCGCTCGAACTCGTCCAGCTTGGGGCCGAGCGACAGGTCAGGCGTCTCCAGAACAGCCACGACCGCGTCGATCTCCCGTTGGGTGACGTCGGGGCGGGCCAGCGGTATCTCGTCCATCGGGCTCTGTTCCTCCAGTTGCAGGCGATTCCAGGCCGAGTATAGCGACTCGCCGGGGGATGAGACAGGGAGCGACCCATCGCCGGCAGTAGACGCCGACAGCGCAACTTCCTATCATCCGCCCCGGATCTTAGACGCCCGCAGGGCCGAAAGGACGAGTCGCGTGCCCGACAAGAAACTGCTGGAAGGCATCAAGAACCGGACGACGCCGGTGGGCATCGTCGGGATGGGCTACGTGGGCCTGCCGCTCATGCGCACCTTCTGCGACGCCGGTTTCGCATGTGTAGGCCTTGACGTGGACCCGGAAAAAGTGCGCAAGCTCAACGCCGGGCAAAGCTACATCAAGCACATACCAGCGGGCTTCCTGAAGAAGCTGGTCAAGGCGGGCCGGTTTCGCGCCACCACCGAGCCCAAGGACCTGCGGCCGTGCGGGGCCATCCTGATGTGCGTGCCCACGCCCCTCAACGAGACTCGCGACCCCGACATGACCTACGTCGTCGCCACCTCGGAGATGATCGCCGATCACCTGCAGCCCGGCCAACTGGTCGTCCTGGAAAGCACCACCTATCCCGGCACCACGCGAGAACTGATCCGCCCCATCCTGGAGCGAAGCGGCCTGAAGGCCGAGAAGGACTTCTTCCTGGCCTACTCGCCCGAGCGGGAGGACCCGGGGCGCAAGGATTTCACCACAACGACGATCCCCAAGGTCGTGGGCGGCCTGGGCCCCCGTAGCAAGAAGGTCGCAACCGCGCTCTATGGCGCGGCCATTACCGAGGTCGTGCCGGTCAGCACGTGCGACGCGGCCGAGGCCTGCAAGATCCTGGAGAACGTCTACCGTTGCGTCAACATCGCCCTGATCAACGAGATGAAGGTGCTGTTCGACCGGCTGGGCATCGACGTGTGGGAGGTGGTTCGGGCCGCCTCGAGCAAGCCGTTCGGCTTCCAGCCCTTCTACCCCGGCCCGGGACTGGGCGGGCACTGCATCCCCATCGACCCCTTCTACCTGACCTGGAAGGCCCGCAGCGTCGGCATGGCCACGCGGTTCATCGAGCTGGCCGGCGAGATCAACACCAACATGCCCCGCTACGTGATCACGCGCACGGCCGAAGCTTTGAACAGGGCAAAGAAGCCGCTGAACGGCTCGAAGGTCCTGGTTCTGGGGTTGGCCTACAAGAAGAACGTCGACGACTGCCGCGAGTCACCTTCGATCGAACTAATCGAGCTGCTGCGGGAGCGCGGCGCCAAGGTGGACTACAACGACCCCTACATCCTGCGCACCCACCGCATGCGCGAGCACGACCTGAAGATGACCAGCAAGAAGCTGACCGCCCAGATGCTGGCCGGTTACGACTGCGTGCTCATCGCCACCGATCACGACGACTACGACTATCCGTGGATTGTGAAGCACGCCCGACTGGTGGTGGATACGCGGAACGCGACAGCGGCGTGCAAAACGGGACGCTCGAAGATCGTGCCGGCCTAGAAGGCCTGCGCCCCTCGCCGAGGTCCGCCCGCCGGCGGCGGAAAACGCCCGTCGGTCCTGCCGTCCCTAGACTCCGAAGAAGTTAAACAGCACCGTCTCGACCGAGGTGCCCACGAAGATCGCCACCTGGCTGGCCGTCTCGTTGGCGATGGCGGAGGACAGGAATTCCGCGGGCCCGCAGCCGCCGACCTGCATCAAAGGAAGGGCCGCCAGACACACCATCCAACGACAGGCTCGAACGACCAGGCGGGTTTTCATGCCGAGTCTCCCGGAGCGGCTCGCGACCACTGCGCCGGCCACTATACACGCCACGTAGCGTCAGGCAAGTTGAGCGCGCCCCAAGCGGGATCGCGACGATCGGCCCCGGCGACCGGTTTGCCCGAGACGGCCCGGCCTGCGGTGCTAGCCGCAGCCCGCAATCTGAAACGGAAACAGAAAGAGGGAGTTCAAGCCCGGGTGGGCGAACGAGAAAAGCCCGGGGAAAACGCCGGCCAGGACAACCTCGGCCGTCGTGCATACAATGAAGGCGATCAGCAGCAGCCTGAAGACTCGTGTTCTCATGCAACCGGTTCCTCCAAGTCACGCCAGACGCACCGCGGCGTCGGCCGACCCACCCGCGGAGTCGGACGCGCCTCTACATTCACCGGGCGAGGCCTCCGACCCACCGGGCGCCTCTACCCGACCGCCGAGCGAACCTCTGGAAATCGTTATCGGTCGGGCCTTGCTCGAAACAATAGAGCGTCAGGCAACGAGGACGGCCCCCGAAGAATGCTGTGGCGTGTTGCTCGGCCGGCGGGAGCGCCGGCGCAGCATCGTTGACCGGGTGTGCCCGTCGCCCAATGTATTCGACGGCGACCGGACCCGCAGGTACACCGTCGATCCGCGGATCGCCTTCGAGGCCTTCCGCGACAGCCGTGACAGCGGGCGGTGCGTGGTCGGCTTCTATCACTCGCACACGGACGGCTCCACCGGGCCCTCGCGGGCCGATACCCGGGCGGCGTGGCCCGACCTGTTTTACCTCATCGTGACCCTGACCGACGGGAGGGTCACGGCACGGAAGGCCTGGCGCATGCCCCAGGGTACGGACAGCTTCCGGGAAGAAATCCTGACCTGCACCGACGGGTGCGTAACGGTTTAGGTGGGTGCCACTGGCAGCTTGCCTGCCAGTGTGTGTGCTCCACACGCCCACCCGAGAGACCGCACGGGCGGACGAGCCGCCCGTGGCACCCCAAACCGAATGCCGCCGGAAGTGTCACGGACCCAGACTGACCCCACCAACGCCCCCGCTCTGGACAACCGCCGCCCGATCCGCGACAACAGTCGCCATGAACGATTCCGCACACCAACAGTGTATCGACCCCGACTGCGCCGCCACCTACGCCATCGACGAAGTCCTCTTCGCCTGCCGTAACTGCGGCGCCCTGCTCGACGTGCGCTACGACTGGGACCGCTGCCACCCGCCGGACAAGCTGTCCTTCTTCCAGCAGCGATGGAGCAGCTCCGGCCGCGACCTCGAGGCCCGGGCCGATTTCAGCGGCGTCTGGCGTTTCCGAGAGCTGCTGCCCTTCGCCCGCGTCCAGGACGTCTTCACCATCGGCGAGGGACGCACCCTCCTCCAGCAGGCCGACCTCCTGGCCGCAGACCTCGGCATGAAGCCCGGCTCGCTCTTCCTGCAATACGAGGGCTTCAATCCGTCGGGCAGCTTCAAGGACAACGGCATGACCGCCGCCTTCACCATGGCCCGCATGCTCGACCGAAGGCGCGTAGCCTGCGCATCCACCGGAAACACCAGTGCCTCGATGGCCCTCTTCGCCAGCGCCGGCTCACCGGCCGGCAAGCCGCCCATCCAGGCCATCGTCTTCATCGGCAGCGGCAAGATCGCCTACGGAAAGCTCTCCCAGGCTCTGGACCACGCGGCCACCACCCTGCAGATCGCCGGCGACTTCGACGCCTGCATGAAGCGGGTCGCCGAAATCACCGACCGGCTCGGCGTGTACCTGATGAACTCGGTCAACCCCTTCCGGCTGGAGGGGCAGAAGGCCATCATCTTCCGCGTGCTGGAAGGCCTCGATTGGCGCGTGCCCGACTGGATCATCGTGCCCGGCGGAAACCTCGGTAACACCGGCGCCTTCGGCAAGGCCCTGGGCGAACTTCACCAGCTCGGCCTGATCGACCGCATCCCCCGGCTGGCCGTCATCAACGCCACCGGCGCCAACACCCTCTTCGACCTGCACGAGCGTCAGGGCGTCCGCTGGAACGAGGGCCGCTTCGACCGCCCGCGAGTCGACGCCCACTACGCCCAGCTCGACGCCACGCACTGGAAAGCCAAGACCATCGCCAGCGCCATCGAGATCGGCCGGCCGGTCAACCTGTCCAAGGCCCTCCGATCCCTGTCGATCACCAACGGCCTGGTGCGCCACGTGGACGACCCCACCATCCTGGACCACAAGGCCCTGGTCGGCCGATACGGCTACTCCTGCGAGCCCGCCAGCGCCGCCTCCGTGGCCGGCCTGCGAGCCCTCCTGGCCGAGCAGACCATCTCGCCCGACGACCTGGTCGTGTGCATCCTCACCGGCCACGGCCTCAAGGACCCCGACGCCACCGTCGGCTACCACACCGGCATGGACACCAAAGCCGTCAAATGGCCCGAGCCCAAGCCACCCACCGGCGCCCACGCCAACCGCCCCATCCCGGTGGCCGACGATCTTGAAGAAATCTGTCGAGTGCTGGACCGAACATCAGACGGAGGTGCCCCATGATCCGTTTGGCTGTCGCAGGAGCAACCGGACAGACCGGCTCGCGCGTCGTCCAGTGGGCCGCCCGCCACCCGGAGTTCAAGCTCGTCGCCGCACTGGCCGCCGAATCCGACCCGCGCATGGGCCAGCCGGCCGTCCCCGACGATCCCACCGTTCTTCTGGCCGACGACACCGACGCCGCCTACGACGTGCTGATCGACTTCTCCACGCCGGCCGGCACCGTCCAATGGTGCGGGCGGACCTTTCAGGCCGGCGCCGCGTTCGTCAGCGGCACCACCGGCCTGTCCGACGAGCAGCAGCTCGTGCTGCACGTCGCGGCGGAGAAGGTCCCCGTCCTGTGGGCCGCGAACTTCAGCGTGGGCATCAACCTGTTGCTGCGAACCGTCGGCCCGGTCGCCCGTGAACTGGGCGCCGACTTCGACGTCGAGATCGTCGAGGCCCATCACACCCGCAAGGTGGACGCCCCCAGCGGAACGGCCCTGGCACTGGGCAAGACCATCGCCGAAGCGACCGGCCGGTCGTTGGAAGCTGACGCGATCCACGGGCGCTCCGGCTCAGTCGGGCCGCGTCCCAAAGGCCAGATCGGCTTTCACGCTCTGCGTCTGGGCGACGAGGTCGGGCGGCACGAGATCCACTTCGGCGGCCCCGGCGAAACCCTGGTCCTGCAACACACGGTCCGCTCGCGCGACACCTTCGCACGAGGAGCCCTGGTCGCCGCCCACTGGCTAGTCAGGCAGAAGCCCGCCCTGTACTCGATGCAGGACATGCTCGCCGCCGCCAAGTGAAAAGGTGTCAGGATAGAATGGCACTGCCGCTGGTTGTTGGGGATGACGGGCGCAGAGGTTGAGCGCGGCCGGGCTGGGAAGCTGTTGGCGGGGCGGATCGTGCTGGCGTTCGGCGCGTCCCT
>DATKXO010000207.1:0-5924 GCA_035528995.1 Phycisphaerae bacterium
CGAGGACGAATGCGGCGGCCATCAGGTCGAAGACCCGGACATGATTCGGGAAGGGACGGTTGATCGGGAGCCCCGCGGTGGGTACGCTTTCCATGCTCAAGCCTCCTGTGAGGGTTTGGGCCACGGGCCGGGGTGCACGACCACCGCCGGCCCACTGACAGCTTGCGTCAGGCCGCGTCCGTACGGTATTCCTCGGCAAGCTCGATCAGCCGGCCAAGGAACTCATGGAAGCGGTCGGGCGTCTCTTGCTCGGCCGGCGCCTCGGGCTGCGGGAGCAGCTCCGGGGCGCTGGTCGGGGCTTCGCCCGATGCGGCTACCTCGCTGGCTGGAGGCAACTGTCCCACCGCCTCCAGGCCGTAGAACAGCACGACCTCCCACGCATGGCAGGGCTGGAACTTCATGCCCTTTTTGTGCAACGGCTCGAACTCACACTGGAGCCGCATGGACTGGGTCAGTTGCGCCATGCCCTTGCATACGCGCTCTGAAAGGCTCAACCGGAAGCACCTCGGGTTCTCCCCAGGCAGCAGCTCTTTCTGCTCTACGAGCGCGGCGAGAGTTTGGCGGCCCTTCGGCTCGTACATGGTCGGCGGGATCGGGATCATGCTTGTCTCCTTGTAGGTTCTGGGAGTCTCAGTCCTGGGGGTTCTTCTCCTGGCCTTTCGCCTTGGGCCGGTATCGACTCACGGCATCATTGAAGATGTCGAGCGCTGCGCATGAGGCATCCTGGTCGCCCTCGGCCTCCGCGGCATCAAGTGCCTCGCACGATTCGTCCGCAGCCGCCAGCAGGTTGTTCGTCTCCTCGCGCCTTTCCAGTTCCTGTCGGAGGACTCCATTGATGAACGCACTTCGACTTGATACCTCCGAGCCGGGCGAGTCAATCTGCTTGCCTTGCCATGCCAGCGCGGCATCAACCGTGTCTACCACGGCCTCATCGAGGTAAACATGAACCGTCTTTCGTCTCGTCATGCCTGTGACTCCTGTGTTGTTTTGGGTCCAGCGGAATGCTGGCCCGTTGGCCTATTATACCAGCGCCCATATGGCCCGTTAAGGGGAAAACTATGAAACGAGCAGTTTTTCTTGCGGTCGCCCTCGCGGCCCTTGGAGCGGCCTTCGCGGTCGGCCACGGCGCTGCAACCGCCCCGGCGGTCAAGTACGGATGGGCTGGGCCTGTGCTCAGCAAGTCGGCTGGATTGACGGTTCTGGAAGAGCGTTGTCTGAAGCACAGCTTCCGGTCCGAGCCGCTCGGCATCAGCCATGAATGGCTGATAACCGCGCAGGTCGCGACGCCCCACACGAACGGCGTCCTGGTGCGGACGAACTTGACCCTTCGCCCTGGTGCAAGCAAGGCCGACGCCGAGCGCCGCGTGGGCGTTGCCATCCGGGAGGCTACGGAGAAGATCCGAAAGGGCGTGCTGGCGACTCCGACGCCGCCCCCGGGCGTAGACCCGACGTTCGTCACCGTCGATCCGTTCAAGGGCTTTGCCCACTCGCGACTTGAGTTCTACGCCAACGGCAAGCTCATCTCGGCGACGGGGGAGACCATGACCGCAATCACGAAGAAGTCGCCGTGACCGGGTTGGTCTGCGCGGACCGCATGGCGAAGCTGGGATACCGGCCTTCCGTCACCGCGCAGAGCCGCCATGGCCCCTCGCTCTCAAACTGCTTGACAGCTTCGATCACGCCGAAGTGGGCCTGCCGCACGTAATCGTGGCCCATGATCCAGCCCGAGGGCTTGACCGCGCGCCCGGCAAGTCGCAGATCGGCGAGCGCCGCCTCATAGGAGTGGTCGGCGTCGATGAAGATCCAGTCGAGGCTGGCAGGGGGGAGCGCAGCCATGGCATCGCCTGAGAAGAGGCGGTGGATCACAACTTGGCCGCTGCGAATCTCCGCGGTGAAACGCCCGTAGACGGCCAGATGCCTGGTTTCCTGCGCCGACTGCTCCACGTTGTTCTTGTCTGTGACGTAGGTTCCTTGTGGCTGGTGGGTCCAGCAGTCAATCAGGTGCAGGCGCCGGGGACGGACCACCTGGAGAATCGTGGTCGCCCCGTCTCCCGTCTTCACTCCCACCTCGGCACCGACCGATCCCTGCGGCAGGAACGCCAAGAGATCGGCCCGCGACCGAGGCCGGATCCGGACCTGGCCGTTGCCGGGCGATGCTTCGCAGCCGGCGTGCTCAGCCATCCGTTCCATGACCCGCTCATGGAAGGCAATGGTGCGCTCCCGGGCTTCCGGGAGAAGGCCATCGCCAGCGAAGTCAACGGCGCGGGACAGCGACTTCTGCCAGTCGCGGCCGCCTACGACGCCGGGCTTCTTCGGGAACGTGTAGAACTTGGCGCTCCATGGTTGCTGGATCAGCACCTTGCGGCCAAGCCACATCGCCCAGAGTGCGCCGTGGTACGAGGAGGTGACCACGGTCGCGCCGCTCGCCAGGAATCGAATGGCCGTCTCGGCGTCCGGCAGTGCGTTGTTCATGCACGGCGCATTGGGCAGCTTCTCAAATGGGTGGTGCATGTGGTTATAGACGACAACCTCGTGGGTCGGCTCGATGGGGTTGCCAAGGGCCGGGTGGAGGCACGTCGGGCAGGGGAGCAACTCGAATGGGGCTCCAGCGTCCCGGACCCCGCAAAGGTCGAACAACCCCAGGGAGCGTGCGTATGGGCCGTAATCCCCGTTGCCCGCTCCTGCGCGGCCTATGCCCCACGCGACTCGCAGGCCGCCTGGCCTGGAGAGGATTGACAACTTGGCGGGATCCGATACGAGGCCGCCGCCGCCCACGATCATGTTCGCATGGGCGTGCGCCTTCATCCATGTCTCCGTCACTTGTCGCCAATCCACGATCTGCAAGGGTCGGCCGAACTCCATGTAGTGCGCCGGGCAGCAAGCCGCGTCGCCCGTGTTTCCGCCCTTGATGTGGACGAAGATGAGTCCATCGCCCCACCGCTTCAGCGCCTTGGCTTTGCCTTGATTGCCGGTCCAGTGGTGGACATGGACTGCCGGGCCGTCACCGTCCCGCCAGAACCAGTTGAGTTCCGGCGGGAGTCGGCCCGGCTCAATGCCGTGGTCGTGCATCACCTGGCTCAACACATCCTGATCGCCTGGGAACTTGTCGCGGTCGAGCATCACGCGGCGTGCCCACCACTCAATGGCTGGTTCTCCGTGGCGCACGGCGAGGACCCCGGAGTTGTACGATGGGACATCTTCGGGCAGGGCTTTGGGTGAGGGGAGCCGATGCTGGCTCGGCCTGAGCGCGAGCGGCGCGGCATCCAGGGCCGCAAAGGCGGCATCGAGCGAGCAGCCTACCTCACAGTCCACGTCGAGCCACAGGGACTTCTCAAACGGTGACCGCAGGATGGCCGCCGGCTTGAGCCACCAGCCCGACAGGTATCTCCTCTGTGCCACCATCGCATCGTACTGGCCCCTTGCCCGGCACCACTCGGCCATCGAGGCGGTCATCCCAAAGTTGCAGAACAACACGGGGCGGCGATCATGCCGCCGCAAGGAATCGTACCACCCGGGGAGCAGGGCCTCCTCGCGTGCGTCGCACCCAACGATGATCCCTTCCGGGAACGTCGCCCGGCTCTGTGCCCACTGGCAGATTTCCGCCTTCTTGCAGTGCAGGACGCGGCCATCCTCCACGGCCGGCCGTTCCTTGAGGCGTCTGAGGACATCCTGCAATGGTTCATGCCGCATTCTGGCGTTGATCGGCGAGTCGTCCGTCGCACTGATGATCTCGATGCCGTGCGAGGCGGCTGTGGCGGCGAAGGCAGGTAGCCACTTTGCAATCTGTCCGTAGAGCGTTCGGTTGTGCGTGCGCTCGTGGCCGTCCAGTGTCCGGTCGTCGTGATAGTCCTTCGCGCCTCCGAAATCACAACCGACGAGATAGATACACTGATGCCCCATCCACACCAACAGGTGCATCATGAAGGTGAAGGTGCCGCCGGACATGATGAACTTGACGTCATGGCCCCTTCGACCGAGCATCTCCGTCGCGGAGACGCCCCGTTCAGCATCGCCGAAGAATGTGTTCGGCGCTTCGCCGACACGCCCTGTGGCGCAGTTGTAGTCTTGGTAGCCGCCACGGAGAACCTTGATAAACGGCTCGCGCCACAGGTTGCCGTCGTAGGCCATGGGCTTGTCGAGTCCGGCCCATACATCGGGCCGGATATGAGGGTAGGCCGTGTTGATGGCCGCGACCATGACGCCAGGGATGTGCAGCTCAGCATCCTGGACGTTTGCCAAGGACGGACCGGGACAGCAGAACAATGCCGTGAGGGATGAGCGCTTCCGCGCGAAACCGACCGTTCGCAGCATGCCGTTGCCGCATTCGTACCAGAGCGCCATTCAGATGTGTCCTTTCCTCTGTCACTCGCACCAGCCCCACCCGTCCCACGTCTCTTCGTTGATCCAGGTCGGCACGCCGTTAATCGACGCGAGGATGTAGTAGCCGGTTTCTGGCGGCGTAGGAACCCCAGCGCCAGCGGGGCCCGTGGGTCCGGTTATGCCACCGCCCTCCGGTCCGGTCGGCCCGGTGCTGCCAACGCCCGCCGGTCCGGTCGGTCCTGTCGGGCCTGTGATGGCCGGGCCCGTCGGGCCTGTGATACCACCGCCCTCCGGGCCTGTTGGGCCTGTCGGACCTGTTATGCCAACGCCCGCAGGGCCTGTCGGCCCGGTGCTGCCAACGCCCGCCGGTCCGGTCGGTCCTGTCGGGCCTGTGATGGCCGGCCCGGAGGGCCCCGTGACGGCTGGCCCGGTCGGCCCTGTGATGGCCACGGCCGTTGCGCAAGCCCCATGGCAGATTTTGCCGGCCACCTCAAATGCACCCGGGTCGTTGGGGCTCCATCCGCCAGTGTCCCCGACCACGTTGTAGGCGTTGATGGTGTCCCCGCCGATCAGTTCGTCGATGACCGTTGTGATCTGGTAAGCCTTGCCGTCCACGATCGCGCTGATGCAGACGACCTGGCCGAGTTGCCAGCAAACGGTCGGATCGTGGCCGATGTCCACGCTGATGCTGTCATCGGCAAAGAAGTACGCGACGGTTCCCATCTCGCATGCCGGACAGCCGTCTGCGCCAGCCGGGCCCGTCGGCCCGGTTGGACCCGTGATGACCGGCCCGGTCGGGCCGGTCACCGCCTCGCCCGGCGGGCCGGTTGGACCTGGGCTGGGCGGTCCGGGCGGCCCGGTCGGACCCGTCGGGCCGGTGATACCACCGCCCTCCGGTCCGGTCGGCCCGGTAATGCCAACGCCCGCCGGTCCGGTCGGTCCTGTCGGGCCTGTGATGGCCGGGCCCGTCGGGCCGGTCGGCCCGGTGATAGCCGGACCCGTCGGGCCGGTCGGGCCGGTCGGCCCGGTGATAGCTGGCCCGGTAGGTCCGGTCGGGCCTTCCGTCGGCAGGCTTCGCTCGAACGTGTAGAACGGCTCGTGGCTGCCGGCGACCTCGCCCTCCCCGTCGTCCGGTTCGCCGTACTGCGTGAGTTCGACCCATGTACCGACGGGTATGCGTTCGGCGGACTCTTCGAGGTTGTAGGCGCAGACGGTGGCGACGGCCTCGACCCCCGCGGCCCACACCCATGCGTTGTCGGATGGGGCGCCGTAGGTCACGTAGCGGTCCTGGATGATGGCCCAGTAGCGGTCGCCGGTGAGGTCGGCCTCGGAGTCGGGGCCGGTGTCGGTGATCTGTGCCAGCAGCTTCATGCCCCGCGGCAGGGCGAAGAAGTACCGGCCCCTCGGGAAGACCATGATCCGGTCGCCGATGCGGTAGCCGTGGTGCTGGCCCTGGCCGCAGAAGACATGGACGCGGTCGTAGATCAGGGCCGTCGCCTCGAGGGTCGTGTCCATGGCCCAGGTGAAGGCCTCGGCGTCGGGGTCGGCGCCCACGACGAACCGGTCGCGGGCGACGGTCAGCGTCCAGTTGCCGGCCCCGCCGG
>DATKXO010000208.1:0-2453 GCA_035528995.1 Phycisphaerae bacterium
GCCAGGTATTCGGCGGCGGTGGTGGGGGCTACCGCATCGTCATGGTCGTTGCAGTAGATGCGGGCGTTGCAGACCGTCCCTGACAGGGTTGCCGCGGCCCGCACCGTTAGGGTCGCCGTCGTGCAGGTGTCACCCTGGTCGGCGACGATCCCGTCAAACCGCAGAAAGGCATGGTTGGGATAGGTGCCCATGCCGAAGGAAGCGCCCGTCCCGGTCGCGTCGAATACGTTGGTGGTAGGCCCGGAAACGTAGCCGTCGTCCGCCCCGGCGAGGATGCTGTAATCAGCCATCGGCTACGGGGTGTAGTCCAAATAGAACCAGCCGTTGGCGGCGACCTGAATAGTAAAAGTACCGTTCGACGAGGTCGCCGCGGTGACAAAGTCGCTCAGGAAGAGGAGCTGGTCGGTCGCTGCCGAACCACCCGAATTGTACAGGACCGCCGCCATCGCATCCGTAATCGTCGAGGTCACCCACGCCGGGTCGGTCGAATCGTATTTGATCTGCCCGGCCGCCGGACTTCCGACCGTCAGTTCGGTGCCAGTGATGGTCATGCCGCCGTCCGTGTAACCGGAGCCGTCGGCGACCTCCTGCGCGATGTCGGCACGGAAGTCATGCGTGTCGAAGTTGGGCGCCTCCGCGTCCAGCACCATCAGACATGACACGTCGGTCTCCGACTCCAAAGAGAAGCCGGCCGTGTCGATCAGGAACTTCTCGATTGTCAGGCCGTACATGCCTGACGCTGTGATAGCCATTAGCCTGTCCTTTCCGCTAGCCGTCGTTTCGCCGCGTTCACCCGGGCGGCGCTCCGTTTATGCCATCCGGGGTCACCGGATCGCAAAGCGATCTCGTTTTCCCGTATCGCCGCTTCAAGCTCCGCAATCTCTGCGGTCAGGACGACTCCGGTCATGGGTCGCATCTTCATGGCGAACGCCTGGGGTTTCACCACCGCGTCGCGGGAGCCGTCCCAGTGCTCCCAGATTTCGACGGTGCCCTGCTTCGCGACCTGCCCGGTTCTGGCCCGGCCCCATTCTTTGATCTTGTGCTTGCGGTTCTTGTCAGATGGCAGCAGGACCATATCCGAGCTCCTCCGCATGGTCGGCGAGTTCCGAAGGCATGTCATCCCATCCGAGCTGCGCCCGGGTCCGGTGGTTGAAGTCGGTTCCGACCCGGTCGAAGCGTCTGCCGATCTGCAGCAGACCCAGGTTGGAGCCGACCAAACCGAGCATGTCCCTCAACAGCGGCGGGTCTATCTCCTCGACCCTCACAGTCATGTCCGCGTGGGGGGCGATCATCCGATTCCAGTGGATAATGAAGGTGGCGGCGGCGAGAACCATGTCGTCAGTGCGGAACGCCTGCGGGCACCATTTGCGGGCGAACTCCCGGTACGCGCCATGATCCACATCAGGGTTGAAGAAGCCGATACCGACCAGACTGTTGACCACTGCCAGCGGGTTGCGGAGCAGATGGATGACAGCGCCACGGAAGTCCCGCAGGTAGGGGGCGGCCATCCATGAGGAGTCGCCCCGCACCGGCCCCCACTCGTGCGGCCCGTCCGCCCGGTACAGGAGCTCATGCCCGCACGGGACCTGCATCTGCTTGAACATCTCCGCCACATAGCCGGTGCCGCATCTTCCGGTGCCGGTCACAATGAACCGGTGCCCTTCCCGCCAGTGCAGGAACGACTCCCGGTTGGCGATCAGCTGGATCTTCTGATGGCCGATAGGGATGCCGGTGTGACAGTGGATGGGGATGCCCAGGTCGGCGGCCTTCGCGCAGAATGACAGGTCCTCCCCCAACGGTTCGCCACCCATGTAGAGCCGGTCGAACGGCCCGTCACCCGGCCATTTCGCAGCCATCTGCTCGAACACGGTCCGGTGGATGAGCAGGCAGCCTGCTCCGAGACCGCCGACCTGTACCAGCATGTCTTCGGGCGGGTTGGCTACCGGCCGGAACTGGTTGTCTACCAGACGGAACATGACCGGCCACACACCGGACGGGTTCACCGAATAGCAGAGCGGCCCGACGATCGGCCTCTCGATCGGGTCGGCCGCCTCGAGCAGCCGTTCCAGCATGGACGCCTCGAATGTCATGTCCGCGTCGACCATCAGCATCCACTCCGCCCCGGTTTCCAGGAACGCGTCGGTCAGGTCGTTGCGGCCCTGGTCCAGCATCGGCCCGGATTCCAGGCGGTGCCAGCCAGCGATCAGCCCGTTCAGGGCGGATGGGACAACCAGGTTGAGCAGGGATTCGGCGAACGGGCCTTTCACGTCCCCGTCGTCCAGCCAGCAGACCAGCACGGTTTCCCGCATCAGCCGCCGCCCAGGAGCATGGCGACCGCGGTGGCGACTGCGGCGGCCAGGCCGATCGCCCCGGCGAGCATCGCCCACGCTTCCCGGCGGGTGACGAACTTGGCGGCCTGCTCCCGCATCTGTTCCCGGAACTCGTTCATCCCT
>DATKXO010000209.1:0-3203 GCA_035528995.1 Phycisphaerae bacterium
CCGTCCTGGAACGTCCCCTCGTCCCACGTCTCCACCGGGAACGTGCAGTGCTGCCACGTGCCCAGCAAGTCGGTGAACTTCAGGTCCACCATCTCGGCGCCCTTGCTCTTGGCGAACTCAAAGAATTCCTTCGGTCTCATCGAATGCTCCTTCTGCTTGCAGGTATTGTCCCTGAACGCGCTGCAGCATTCGCCCCGGCCCGCCCGGCCGAGACTACCCTACCCGATCGCCTCGTTGCGCACCACCAAGCCCACACCCGACAGGCAGAACCCGTTGTGCCCGATGAAGCCGTTGCCTTCTCCGAACATCAGCGCGTAGCCTACCAGGAAGAACATGACGCTGGCCGTGCAATAGTCCAGGAAGTTCTTGGTCAGGATGTTGCAGGCGTTCTTGGCCCGGATGAAACCGGCCTCGACCATCCCGAACCCCGCCTGCATGAAGAACACCAGCACGGCCGCCAAGACCACCCACAGGCTGTCCAGGCCCCTCTGCATCTGCACCAGCGAGGCGCTCTCCTCCGCGCCCCGTGCCGGCCCCGCCAGCGCCACCACGGCCAGCGCCACCACGGCCCACAATCGGGTTTTCCCGCGTCCCAACATCGCTCCGCTCCCGAACCGGAAAGACTGCGGTTCATGGACGCAGAGAGAGCACAACCCGTGCCATCTGCTGTCTACTCACCTAAGCATGTATTTGCTTGTGCCTTACGAGATTATTCAAGAAGGGATCTTCCGGAAGAGAGCATACGATAATGTAGACGACGCGAGAAATGCGCTACAAAAGTGTAATGAAACCAGCTGCTTGGATTCGTTATGCTACCCAGATTCGCCTCGTCGGTCGGTGCCCGGGATGCACCCGCCCTGCCGTCTGGCGCCCATGATTGCCTTCGGGTTCCCTATTGGGGTCTGGCGTTTGGGCCCTACGGCCTCAGCTCGCCTTCCCGCCGGAAGAACTCCTCGGCCAACTCCGGCATGACGCGGTCTTCCTTGACGGTGCGGATGTAGGCGGCCAAGGCGTCGATCTGCAGGCCTGTCAGGATCTTCCCCTTCTCCGCCGACGCCGGCCGGGCGTCGCCGGCCCAGTGCTCGGGGAAGTCGGCGTACCACCAGAAGCCGTTGGAGGCGCCCAGCAGATGGTCGCCCCGGCCCAGCCGCTCGCCCATCCGCTCGCCCACGGCCTCCATTCTCACCAGCTCGGGCCGGTGGGCCATCACGCAGGAGGTCTCCGACTCCCCCGCGTGTCCGCCGCCGTCGGTGACCATCGTGTCGCGCCACACGGCCTTCTGCTCGTCGCTGAAGCCCTGCCCGTAGCGGAACACGTAAAGCTGGTAGGGCCTCGCCCGATCCAACTGGCACTGGGCCAGGAAGGGGGCCAAGTGGTTGTTTCCGCCGTGGGCGATGTAGGCGATGATCTTCGTGAACCCGTTCCTGCCGATCTCGTCGAGGACTTTTAGCAGGAGTTCCACCAGCATCGGAGGGGGGAGGGTGATTGTGCCGGGAAAGCACTTGGCCTCGTAGATCTGCCCGAAGTACCAGGGTGGAAAGACGATGGCGGGTTCCTTCTTCGCCGCCTCGCCGCAGACGTACTGGCCGTTGAGCATGTCCGTGCCCAGCGGAAGGTGCGGGCCGTGGCGCTCGATGACGCCCAACGCGATCACGCACACCCGCCCGCATTCGGCCACCGCACGGGCGAAGTCGTCACTGGTAAGCTCTTCCCAACGCATTGGATTGTCTCCGTTGTGTTCGTTACGCGTTAACCTCGTCGCGGTCGTACCCGCGCGCGTACTGTTCCCTGCACCGTCTCTCCGACTCGTCGGGGTCCTCGCCCAGTTCAGTCACCAGCGTCGCGTGCAGTTGCTCGACGCGCTGGACCTGTGCGGCCTCGCCGGCGAGGTTGCGGAACTCGCCGGGGTCGGCGACCATGTCGTACAGCTCCCGCTCGGCCGGGTGCTGCTCGTCGGCGGGGGTGTGATAGACGTACTTCCACCGCCCCTGCCGCAGCATGGCGAAGCCCGAGGCGATGTTGTGTCCGTAATACTCGCTGACCGCCAGGCCGTGCCAGTCGTCCCCGTCGCCGTCGAGCAGCCTGCACAGCGAGTCGCCGTCCCAGTCGTCGCCCGTCTCGGCGCCGCCGATCTCGGCGACGCCCTTGACCAGGTCCACCAGCGAGCACACCTCCGTCCTCCGTTGCCCGCCCGCCCAGCGCCGCGGCCAGGAGACGATCAGCGGGATCCGGGCGGCGTGGTCGTACATGCAGTTCTTCCACCACATGCCGTGCTCGCCGATGTTCTCGCCGTGGTCGCTGGTGTAGATGACCACCGTGTTGTCCGCGCGCCCGCCGGCGGCCAGCGCGTCCAGGACCTTCCCGATCTCGACGTCCATCCAGTCCGTCAGGCCGTAGTAGAGCTCGCGCCCGCGCCGGACCACCTCCGGGTCCGTCTCGACCACGCCGAACCCGCGGCGGAGGTGGTGGTAGTTCCGCGGCTGGGATTCCAGCAGGCCCGGCGGGATTTCCGGCATCGGAACCTTGCCCTCGTACCGCCGCCAGTGTTCCTCGGGCACGATCAGCGGAAAATGGGGCGACAGGTACCCCGTCAGCAGGAAGAACGGCCCCTCCGACGGTCCGCGCCGCCGCAGGAACTCGACCGTCCCGGCCGTGACCTTTCGGTCGTGATCGAGGATGAACGAGTGGTCGCCCGTGTGGAAGTCGCGGAACCGCCGATCGCGGGTCCACAGGTCCACGCTCGCGTCGTCGGCCCGCCGCCGGGCACACCGGCCGCTCTTGCGGTCCCGGTTGAAGTTGCCGCCGATCTCGGTGAAGCCGTACCGGCGGCGGGCGTCGTAGTGCATCTTGCCGCAAAGGACCGAGTCGTACCCCGCCGCCGTCATCGCCCGCGGCAGGGAGGGGATGTCGTCGCTCTCCAGCCAGCAGTTGTTGCTCCACGCCCCGATCCGGCTGGTGTACTTGCCCGCCGTGAAGGACAGCCGGGCCGGCACGCACAGGGGCGAGTTGGTGTACGCGCAGTCGAAGGTCACGCCCTCTTCCGCCAGCCGGTCGAGCCGGGGCGTGCGGACGACGGCGTTGCCGTAGCAGCCGGTCACGTCGGCGTTGTGCTCGTCGGACATGATCAGCAGGATGTTGGGCCGGTCGCCGTGTGTGCGGTGTGCCGTGTGCATCGGTAACCTCTCCATTCCCGCCCATCGACG
>DATKXO010000210.1:0-2546 GCA_035528995.1 Phycisphaerae bacterium
TCCACAGCTCGGCGTTCTTCTTGTGCTCAGCACCCGTCGGAATAATCATGTTGTCCGACCACAGCATCGACCCGGCCTCGGGCAGGATCAGCTCGACGTTGTCCTTGCCGAAGATCAGCTGGATGACGTCGCCCGACCACGCGATGCAGGCGGCGATGTCTCCCTTGGCCAGGCCTTCGGCGTACTCGTTGCCCGTGAAACCGCGGATCTGGCCGCTGTCGACGGCGTCCTGCAGCACGGCCAGCGCCGCGTCCCACTCCGCGTCGCCAAACGTCGCCGGGTCGGCGCCCTGGGCCAGCATGATCAGACCCATCGTGTCGCGCATCTCGGTGAGGACGGTGACCCGGCCCTTGAGGTCCGGGTTGCTGAACAGGTCGAGAACCGAGGTGATCTCGCCGGAGTACACGTCGCGGTTGACGCCGATCGCGGTCTGCCCGGACTGCCACGGCACGGAGTACTCGCGGTTCGGGTCGAAGCTCGGCGTCTTGAGGGCGTCGATGATGTTCGCGGCGTTGGGGACGTTGTCATAGTCGATCTTCTGGAGCCAGCCGAGCCGGATCATCTTGCTGGCCATCCAGTCGGTCAGCATGA
The DNA here is from genome assembly GCA_035528995.1 of Phycisphaerae bacterium. GTDB lineage: Bacteria > Planctomycetota > Phycisphaerae > UBA1845 > UBA1845 > DATKXO01. The sequence continues at coordinate 592 of DATKXO010000210.1, forward strand.
ACATGTCGCGCCCACAGGGACGCCCCGCCTGGAGCTGCGGCTGGACCTTGCTGAAGAACGACTCGTTGTCGTTGACGTCCTCGGTGTAGGTCACCGCCACGCCGGAGTCAGCCTCGAACTTCTGGATAGTCGGGTAGACCCGCTCGCCGGAGGCGTCCTTCTTGCGGTCGATGTACAGCGTCCAGTTCGAGATGATCAGCGTCTTGTCGGTGTCCGACAGGTCAGGGACCTCGGCGGCCGGCGTGTTCGAGGTGCCCGACGTACCGCAGGCGGCGAGCAGGCTGGAGCCGGCAAGGGCGGCACCCCCGGCACCGACGCCGCGAAGGAAGTTGCGCCGCGACACTCGGGTGGGACGGCCCGGGACGACGAGCGGGGCCGGGCCCTGGGGCAGATCGATGTGAGAAGTCATGCTGGCTGTTCCTCCGCGTTGTGTGCCGATGCCGGATCTCGGCGATCCCGCCCTCACCGGTCGCCAAAGATCGTCCGGTGCCAGTCTTTGCGCACGACCGCGGTGCGGTCGTACATGACGTGCTTGACCTGCGTGTACTCGTCGAAAGAGTAGGTGCTCATGTCCTTGCCGAAGCCGGACTGCTTGTAGCCGCCGTGAGGCATCTCGCTGATGATCGGGATGTGGTCGTTGACCCAGACGCAGCCTGACCGGATCTCGCTGGTGCCCCGCATGGCCCGGAACACGTCTCGCGTCCAGATGGAGGCGGCCAGACCGTACGGGGTGTCGTTTGCCAACCGCAGCCCCTCGTCATCGTCGTCGAACGGGAGCACGACCAGGACGGGACCGAAGATCTCGTCCTGGACGATCTCGGAGTCCTGCGCCGCGTCGACGACCAGCGTGGGCTCGTAGTAGGCGCCGCTGGCGAGCTTGCCGCCTGGAATCGAGCCGCCGGTCACGACCTTGGCCCCGTAGCCCCGGGCCCGCTCGACGAACCCGGCGACGGACTCCTGCTGCCGGACGGAGATCAGCGAGCCCTGGTCCGTCGCAGGGTCGTCGGTCGGCCCCAGCCTGACCTGCGACATGACGTCAGCCACGCCTTGGACGAAGGCGTCGTACAGAGGCCGCTGCACGTAGGCGCGGGTGGCCGCAGTGCAGTCCTGGCCGGTGTTGATCAGTGACCCGGCGACGGCGCCCTGGACAGCCGCATCGAGATCGGCGTCGTCGAACACCACAAACGGCGCCTTGCCACCCAGCTCGAGGTGCACTCTCTTGGCGGTCTGCGCAGCGTTCTGCATCACCCGGATGCCCACCTGCGTCGACCCGGTGAAGGAGACCATCGAGACGCTCGGGTGCCCGGTCAGCGCCTCTCCGACGACCGATCCGCGCCCGGTGAGCACGTTGACCACCCCGGCCGGAATGCCGGCGTCGGATGCCGTCTCGGCGAACATCAGCGAGGTCAAGGGGGTCAGCTCAGCGGGCTTCAGGACGATCGTGTTGCCAGCGGCGATCGCCGGAAGGACCTTCCACGCCGCCATCTGTAGCGGGTAGTTCCACGGAGCGATCGACCCCACCACGCCGATCGCTTCCCGGCGCACCATCGAGGTGTGGTCCGGGCTGTACTCGGCCGCCGCCTTGCCCTCCAGGTTGCGTGCCGCACCTGCGAAGAAGGCGGTGTTGTCCACGGTTCCCGGGACGTCGAACTCGGTCGCCAGCTTGATGGGCTTCCCGGCCTGACGGCTCTCGACCCCGGCGAGCTCGCCGGCCCGCTCGCCCAGCAGGCGGGCGAACTCGGTCATCAGAGCTGACCGCTCGCCAGGGGTCGCGCCCGACCACTCGGGAAACGCCGACGCGGCCGCACTCACCGCGGCGTCGACATCTTCGGCACCGGCGAGCGTGACCGTCTGGATGACCTGGCCGTTGGAGGGGTCCAGCACGTCATCTGTCTGCCCGGAGGTGCCCTCCACCAACCGCCCTGCGATGAACTGGCTCGCTGCGCCCATCGACC
>DATKXO010000211.1:0-7096 GCA_035528995.1 Phycisphaerae bacterium
GTGGAGCCCCGGGCGGTGAAGCGTCGTCCGAAGCCGCACGACCTGCTCACCAAGCCACGCGCTCAAGCTCGCGCCGAACTACTCACGGAGAAAAGGGACAAACCGGCGCAAGTCCTTGTCAAATAAGCGGCAGTGCCATTCCGGTCGGGAATCTTTTTGAGCTTCATCCCCGTGTGCGCACCAAGCCCCCGGAAACACAGACCTTGTCAAGTGCCCCCGACCCCCGTTCCTCACCCGGTGGAGCCACGTCGCCACGGGCTCATTGCACCGCCAAGACCCCGGCCGACCGACGGGTCTGCGCCCGAGTTGCCTGTACTTGGCCCCCGACTACGCCAAGCTTCCCACCCGAGTTGCTCAAGATATCGCCAGGATAGCCCGACGTGCCCGGGATCGCAAGGACGGAAGTTACGGTCCGAGGCGTGGCATACTGCCACCCACACACCTCCGGCACCGGCGCGCCCCTGGTCCTACTCGGCCGCAGGCCGATCCTGGGACGTCCGCGGCACCTCGGCCAGCAGCGCATTCACGCACCGCTCCAGCTCAAACGGCGGGATGTCTCTGTGCCGGATGCGGCCCTCGTGATCCAGCACCACAATGGTCGGGAACTGCGAAATGTGCCATTTCCTGCAGATGCCGCCCGCGCCCGGCGATCCGTCGTAGATCGTCGGCCAGGTGATGTCCTCGTCCTTGATCGCCTTCCTCGCCACCGAACGCTCTTCGTCCACGGACCACGGCGTATCAGGGCGGCAGCGCTACGGAGTGTCGGCCGGGGCCGTCGTGGGCGGCTGGGGCGCGGGTTCGGCGGGTGGCTGCCTGGCAGCCTGGATGGCTTCGTAGAACGCGGGGTCAAACACATCGGCCGGCAGACCGTCCAGGGCATCCAACAGCGGGCCGAGGGCCTCGGCGTCCCCCGTATTCGACACGGCCTCCAGGTGGTCCAGCACGACGCCGGCGATCGCCTCGCGGGCGGCCGGTTCGACATCGGCCACCAGTGACGTGATCAGTTCGACCAGTCCCTCGTAGCGCCCCACCGCCAGAGTCGCCCGAAGCAGAGACAGGCCGATGGCATCGGCCCGCGGATCGTCGGCTGCGCCCAGCGCCACCCGGAGGTCACGCCACAGGGGCAGGGCCTTGGCATGGCTCCCTTGCCCGTCGTACAAGTTCGCCAATCGAAGCCGGGCTTCGGTGTATTCCGCGGGCACGGGCGTCCCATCGGCCAGATCATCGACCAGGGCCGCCAGGTAGGCCTCCTTCCGCTCGGGATACTCCTGCAGCCGGTCTGCCCATTGCAGCCGGACCCCCGGCGATGCATCGGACAACGCGGACATGAAGCCTTCCCAGGCAACCTGTCGCACGCTCTCGTCGGCTTCGACGGTCGGATTGAGGCGCTGAAGCAACGCTTCGACGTGGGTTGACTCCCCATCCAAAGCCGCCACCGCGCTGATCGCCCGACGGCGGACGCGCGGGTCTTTATGCCCGGTGAGCGCCAGGATGCGCTCGATCCGACTGGCATCACCGATGCTGCGCACGCCGGCCAGCGCCGGTAGCAACAGGTCGGGCTCGCCCGCGTCCAGATTGGCGACGAACTCCTCCGCGAAATCCGTACTGCCGATGTCGGCCATGGCCTGCAACAGCGCCGCACGTTGGGACAGTTCCTCGGGCGGCGTTGCGGCAAAGTGTCGCTTCAGCGGGTCGATGGCCGGTGCAATTGCGGCCCGGTCCGCGGTCCCCAGCGTGGCCAGCAGTCCCAGTGACGTCGCCGCGGCTACCGCACAGGCCCGCGGCGAATCCGGATTGGCCAACTCGGCGGTAAGATCCTCAATGGCGACCGGGTTCTGCAACCGCCCCAGCGTCCGCAGAATCGCCTCGCGAACGCTCGGATCGCTTTCCTGCCCCAGTCGGGCGCGAGCCGGATCGGCGTCAGCCGGATCGGTCAGCGCCGCGATCACGTCGAACACCGCCAGCCGAAGCTCCACGGTTTCGTCCGCGAACAGGCGGCGCATCGACTCCCGCACAGGGGCGGATGGCGGGTTGTTGTCCGAGATGTTCGCCCGGATCAACGACAGGGCGGATCGACGATAGTCAACCAGCGGGTCGGCCAACCAGCCGATGAGCAACTCGTCCTTCTGCGGCTGAGGCGTGAGCCGGTACCGGACCTCGAGTTCCTCGGCCAGCCGGCGCGAGAGCAGCCCGATGCGCCCCGCCTGTTGGGCGCGCGATTCGGTCATCGCCGTCTGCAGCTCTCGGCTCTTCTGGGAAAGCAGTTCGACCCGATCCAGCAGCCAGCCGGTCTCATCCAAGTTCCGTTTCGAGTCCCACCACGCCCGCCAGCGGGCCACGTCCGTTCCACAGTCCTCTCTGGAAGCCGGACGCAACGCGGCAATGACCCGCCGCCGAAGCTCCTCACTATCCGTCTCCAGCAGGCGTATCAGTTGCTCGATGACCTCTCGCTGGGCGACGTTCGGCGCCAGCGCGTCCACCGCGGCAAGCCGCTGCGTCATCGGCGCCTGTCCCTCGGCGGCCAACCTGCCCAGTCGGGCCGCCACGTCGCCGTCACGGAATCGCGACAGGGCAACGGCCGCCTTGGCCCGCAGGTTCGCGTCCGGTGAGACCATCAGGTCCAACAGCGGCTCCACCAGACAATGGTCCAGCAGCTCCGGCTCCCGGGCGGCCAGCGTGCCGATCGCCTCGCAGATGGCCAGGCGCGGCAGCGGGTCGCGATCGTCGATCAGGATCTCGGTGGCCAGCTCCGCCGCGGCCGGGTATCGAAGCCGCAGCAGGTCTCCCGCCCCGATGCGACGTACCTCGGCACTGGCGTTGCTGTCCGTGATAATGGTGCGGGCCCGCTCGAGTTCAGCCGACTGCTCGGGCGTCACTGCGGGCTGCGTCTGCTGTCCCAGGCCGGTCGTGGCGCTCAGGGCTGCAAGCAGAATGTAGCACCGCCGGAATTGCATCACCGTTCGGTTCACAGGCGCACCCGCCGGTCCCCACGTTCCTGGCATATGCAACCGTCACACCGCTGTCGCAGGCCGCCTTCGGTTCGAGGTCTCGGGGGCTTGGTCAGGATCGCGCTCATCGACGGGGTTGACCCCGTGGTTTGCCTCGTTGCCCCGCAGTTGTAACGCCGCAAACGCCCGATTGCAACCGCAGCCCATCAGGAGCCCTCGCCCGCCTCCAACTGAACGACGATCGCGCCCGGTTCCGCTACCCGCGGCGCAGCTCGTCCAACGCCGACCCCACCCGATCCAGTCCCTGGGACAACTCATCGCCTGGCAGCCCGAAACCGATCCGGATGTGCCCCTTGCTCCCGAAGTACGTGCCGGGCACCACCAGCGTCTCGTACCGTTCCACCAGCAGCGCCGCCAGTCGATCCGCGCCCACCCCGCTCTCCAGACGCAGCCAGCCAAACAACGCCCCGTCGTGCCCGTACCCCACCACATCGTCCCGAGAATCGACCCAGGACGCGTAGACCGAATGCCCGGCGCGGTACATCTCCCGACACCGCTCGGCCAATCGTCCCATTTGCCCGATCGCCCGCGTGGCCACCCGGGCCGAAACCACCGGGTTTACCACGTTGAGCACGTCCAGCACGTCGCCGGCTCGGCCAAGCATGGCAGGGTCGGCAATCATCCAGCCCGCACGCAGACCGCCCAACCCGTACACCTTGGTCAGCGAATCGGTGGTGATGACGTGACTGCCCAATTCACCCCGTCCGGCGGCGCTCGGGCGATCCTGCCCGGCGTTGATAACGGCGTAATCCAGGTAAACCTCGTCGATGATCAGCTTCGCCCCGTGGTCGGCCGTCAACACCGCCAGTCGCCGCAGTTCCTCGTCCGGACAGCGCAGCCCCGACGGGTTGTGCAGGTTGGTCATCATCACCGCGCGGGCCCCGGCGTCCAGGCCACGCCGCACCGCCTCGAGATCGGGCGCGTGGTGCCGAGCGGGATCGCGCTCGAACCGCATCGGCTCCAGGTGCAGAAAACCTGCCGCCCGCACCAGCGGATCGTAGCCCGGACTCTCGATCAGCACGCGATCACCGGCCGACGCCGAACAGGCCAGGGCGATGAAATTGGCCATGCTGGTGCCGGGAAGGGGCATCACCCGGTCCGCAGCCACGCCGCGAAACGCCGCGATCGCCTCGATCAGCTCGGGATCCCCGTACGCCCCCCGGATTTCGAGGTCCTGCTGCCGGCCCAGTCCGCCCATCTCATCAACGCCGACCGCGGGAACACCGCTGCCGGCCAGATCGAACCGGGCCCGCGGGCGGGTCTTGGCCCAACGAAGGTAGCTAGGGGCGTCTTCTGGCATAATCGCGGGTTGTAGATTCCTCCGAACCGCCGTGCAACCCCGACCGTCCCCGACCGTCCCCGACCGCCGCCCGCCACCTTTTCTTGAACTCCGGCCGACAAGCACTTGTCACGGACGACGATTCGGAGTAGGGTGACCGTAGGGTTTGGGCATTGCGGCACCTTCTGGGGTCGGGTCGGCGTCGTGCTCATTCCGGCAACGCGACATACCGGGGCCGACACGGAGCAAGTCATGCCAACGAATGTGAAACACCGTTCCGATTTTACGGAGACTCTTGCCATTCATGCGGCACTGCGGGCGGCCATGAAGCAGAGGCTGTTCGCCGCGGACGACCGCGTGCGCAAGAGCGCTCAAAAGCTGGTGGCCGCCTTGGAGGGCGAACGAACCATCTACGGGCGGCAACTCAAGATGCTGGCCCTCATGCACAAGGGCGCCACCATCGACACCATGCGCCGACGCCTGCGCTGCTCGCGACGCACCATCTTCAGGTACCTCAACCACCTGGAGAACGCCGGCCTCAGTCTCTCACTCGAGGGACAGGTCTACCACGTCACGGGTTCGCTGGTGAAACACCTGCTCAAGTAGCGGAAGCGCCACGCCCTTCCCCGACCGTCAGACGGGGCCGCACAGCGGGTGAGTCAGCCCGACCGCGCCGCCAACTACGGCGCCTCGAACTCGGCCAGGTCGATCTCGAAGCGGGCCGTCGTGTCCTCGGAAACCAGGAAAACACCATCTCCGTACGGTTCCGTCCTGGCGTAGCGACGCCGCTGCTCGTCCTTCTCGCAGGTCTGAGCCGAAACGATCAAACCCGTCGTCGTGCCGTCCTCCAGCTCGACCGTGACCGATCGCCACGCCGCGCCCAGACCGTAGGCGCCCAGCTCCGCTTCCCCGTAGACCACGTATCGCTCCGTTCGCAGGTCTTTGATCCGCAGCAGCAGATCCGTGACCTTCTTGAGGTCGATCGGCAGATCGGGCTCGGACGCGCATTGCCACTGGTCGTCCTTCTTGGCGAACGTCTGAGCCGTGCCCTCCGGGGCGGTCACGGTGACGGACACCACCTGCGACGGCTCGAACTCCAGGATGGCCGCGTCGTGGTACTCGGCCCGCAGCAGCTCCAGCAGCGTGCCCTCCGCCTCGTAGACGGTGCCCTCCCCGCTCGCCGCGTACACCTTCCCCTCGTGCTCACTCACCAACAGCCTGTAGTGCTCCGCAGGAGGCTGGTACTTCTCGACCCGCATCCTCGGCTTGGACTTCGGAGCCTCGGCCGGCTCATCCGCCGTCTTCTCACCCGGCTCGGCACTCGACTCCGGTTGTGCTGCTTCGGCCTCCTCGCCCTCGGCCTCTTCAGGCTCCACCTGAATGTACTTGGTGATCTCCGGCGGCTGGCGGGTGATCTCGCAGCTGATCTCCGGCGCGTCCAGCCCGTAGTCGGCCGCATCCGCCTCCCCCACCACCCGCACCGCCTTCAGACGAGCCAGGGCCCCACTCAGCTTCTTGGCCTCTGCGCCGGCCGTCCGGGCCAAGACCGGCTCGCTGATCGCCAGCTCCCCGCCGGTCCCGGTCAGGGCGAACGCAAACGGTGCCCCGGTCAACTCGTCCTCGCGCGTAATGGCGATCCGCGCGATCTCCTTCGGGTTCAGGTCGAAGATGGTGCGGTCGCGGTATTCGGCCGGATCGCGCGTCAGGTTCCCGGTCTCCCCCACCCGCACCTTGGCCACCGCGTCGGCCTGGTCGGCCCGGACGTAGACCATCCGCCGCGCCTGCGGATCGGTGTACCCACCGACTGTGAACCGCTGGCTCCGGGCCTCACCCGGCACGTTGAGCCTGATCTCAACCTGCGGCTGGTCCAATCCGAAATCCCCCAGCCGGTCACCCTCGATCTCGACGAAACTGCGCGCCTCCAGCGCCTGGATCTGCTTGAGCAGCTCGGTAACGGCCTTCGCGTCGATCGCTGACCCGGAGTTGGCATCGACCCACTTGCCCTCCTGCAGCGCGAACGCGGAGCCGCCGGTCGGCATCGTCAATTCGATCCGATCGGCCGTGGTCACCGCCGCGGTCGTCAGCCGCATGTCGCGCCACTCCTGAAGATTCGGCGTCAGTCGGTCGGAGATGGTCTTGGCCACCGTCCCAACCACCGGCTCGCCACCCTTGGACACGTACACCTTCGTCTCTTCGCCGATCGGCGAGCGCCCCGAGACGTGCAGCACGTACTCGGTGATCACCGGCGCCGGCGCGGGCTGTTCTTCCTCCGGCTGTTCCGCGTCCTCATCCTCTCCCTCGGCCGGAGCCTCTTCCGTCGCCCCTTCCCCCCCCTCGTCAGCGTCCGCGTCCGCCTCCGCTTCGGCGGGTTCGGGCCGCTCTTCCACGGTGGCCCGGATGGTCAGCCCGGCGTCACCCAGCCCGTACATCGCCGGGTTCTCCGCCTCGTCCGTCACCCAACCGGAGACCCGCAAGCCGCTCATGGCCTGGACGGCCGCGTCGATCTTGTCCGCCACGGCCCTGGCCTTGGCCGGCGACTCGAACACCCATCCGCTGTCGGATCGGACCAGCACGTACCTGGCCGGCTCCTCGTTGTCGGACCCCGCCTCGATCTCCAGCCTCTTGACGTTCTCCGCCTGGAAATCAAACAGTTTCTGATCCCGGTACTCGATGGCCCGTTCCTTGAGCAGCTTGCCCAGCGACGTCGACACTACGTAGATGGCGCCGGCCCCGCCCAGGCGGACATAGGCCTGGTTGTCCGAAACGTCGCGGCCCACCTCCACGGTGATCGCCGTGCCGCCATCATTCT
>DATKXO010000212.1:0-12863 GCA_035528995.1 Phycisphaerae bacterium
GCCTGGCCGTTGATCTGCTCGAGGCCCTGGGTCAAACGGACGCGATGAGCGACGTGCTCGAGCAATCGGTCGTGGTGGCCGGCGAACGACGAGGGGCCCTGTTACGCGAGCTCATGGACGCGGCCTACGCCGACGGGCGCCATGCCGACGTGATTCGTTTCGGCCGATCGCTGCTCGCTTTGGGCGACGAGCTGCCGCCACAGGTCTTCCTGGACATGGGCGAGGCCGCCATCAAGGAGGGGCAGGTCTCCCTGGCGGCCCGCGTCTTCGACAGGGCCAGCATGGCCGGTGACTTCTCCACCATTCAGCAGCGCGTCGCCAGCGCCTACGAAGAGGCCGACCTGCCGGCCAGCGCCAGCCGGATCATCCGGGAGCTGTTGATCGCCGAGCCGGACAACGTCGAGTTGCTGGTCCGTTCCGGTGGCCTGGCCGAACAGCTCGGGCAATTCGATCGAGCGTTCGAACAGCATGATCGGGCCGTCGACCTCATGTTGCGTCGCCTGCCGGGTGTCATACGCACCGACGATGCCGCCGCCGGCGCGGTGGACAGCGACGCGAACGACCCCCGGCGTCGGCAATGGCGGGCCGCCAACCTGGACGAGGTGGCCCAGTTCTTCGACAGCGCCGGCAACGGCCTGCTGAACTCGGCTCGCACCGAAGCATTGCAGGACCGTCTCCTCGACACGCTTCGGGAGTGGGTGGGCCGGGAATTGGACACCCTGGAAGCGAACCGCTCGCTGGCCACGTCGGTCGCGGGCAACCCACGCCTGAATCAACTGGCATCATTCGTTCGACTGGTGGCCTTCGCCCTGCACGCCCCGGATGTGGCCGACGCCCTCGACCGCAGATTGCTCGAACTCTATCCGCAGGATGAGAGCTTGCGGACGGCTGTACTGACCGCGCGGATCGACTGGGGTCTGCACGCCCGGGCCCTTGCCTTGACCGATACGTCATCCCCCGATGTGGTACTCCCGCCGGGACTCCTCGCAGCGACCCTCGCGTCCAACTCCGCGCAGCTCGAGCAGGCCTTGTCCAAAGCCCCTCTCGATGCGGCCACCGGCCGCCGGCTGGTGCCCCTGCTGATCATGACGGGCCGCAACGACGACGCTCGCCGAGCGATCCGCGCCGTGGAGATCGGCCCAGCCCCCGATGCCGCCGACACCGCCGCAACCATGATCGTCGCCGGCATCGCGTTGGCTGATCCCGAAGCGGTGCGCTTGTGGATGGACAAATGGCTCGAGGTCTGCCGAGGGATGGACCACGACAAGGTGGCCCCGGAGCTGGAGCGCTGCCTCCGTCTGGTGTGGAATCATCTGCGGGCCGAAGACCGGACGGCTCTGAGGAACCGCATCGACCGGATGGCAGCGGATCTGGACGGCGAAGGCCGGTTCCGCGTCGATCTGCTGCGCGCCCGCTTGGCCGAGGGGACCGGCGAACCGTTCCCCGATCTCGATCGGGTGCTCCAGGAAGCAGCCGGGGACGACACGCTGAGCGCCGACATGCTGAGCCGTCTGCTGGAACAGGCGCCGGCCGAAAAGAGGCCGGGCATGCTCCGCGCCATGGCGGACGCCCGCGAGCCGACCGCGGTGCGATCGTTTCTGATGGAGCTCGCCGGCGCCCTGACCTGTTCGACCGACAACTCCTTCATCGAAACCTTCGAGAGCCTGATGCGGGCGGCGCCACGGGGGAGGCTGACTCCCGACGGGGCCTACAGCCTGTTGAACCGCGCTCGGTGGAATCGGAACCGCCGTCAGCCGGAACTCATCCGGCGCATCGGTGAACTCCTGTTGAGCGAATCTCCAAACGCGCCGCCCATCCTGGTCACCGTGGCCACCGCCCGACAGAACGCCGGCGCCCACGACGAGGCGGTCCTGCTGGTCGGCGAGGTCCTGGACACCCTGCTCGCTGTGCAGGTCCCCCAGTACCAGGAACGCCGGATGTTGGGCGATCTGATCGAGCTCCTCACCCCGGCAGAGATCGACGAATTCCTGCTCGATGTGAACGACCGCATCGACATCGAGGGCCCAACGCCGACGCTGCTGTTCGCCAAGGGGCAACTGCTGGACGCGGCCGACCGGCCCGATGAGGCCTGCGACGCCGTGACTGTCGCGTTCGAGATGGCATCCGGAAACCGCGTGTTCAGCCGCAGCCTTATCTCAATCCTGGATGAGAACGGCCAGGAGGTCCGTCTCAGCCGCTTGCTGGCCCGCTACTTGACCAGAAGCACCATCATGGAGTCCTACGAATGGCGAAGACTGCAAAGGGCCTACGTCAGCCTGCATGATCCGGTCAGGGCCGCCGAAGCCGGTCGAAAGAACCAAAGCCCTCTGGCACCGGTGGACGCCATGTACGTGGCCCGCATGACCGGGGCGGACGAACGTGTCCGCACCACCCTGCGCCGCTTCCTGATCACCAACCGCAACAAGGGGCGATTCTTCAGCTCCTATTGGCCCGAGGACCCGGAAGCCAGCGGTATGGCCAGCTACCTGGCCGACGAGCAGGTGGACCGCAGGAACCGCCCGAACCTCTTCCAGGCGTTGGCCGGTCTGGACTTCGCCGAGCCCGAGTACGTCGGCCTCCTCCGCGCCGCTCCGCCCTGGCGCCGCGACGCCGAAGGTCTCATCCGCGGTCTGGCTGAGGCGAGTCGACACAACGACCACTGCGACCGACGCTTCGCGGAGCTGCTGGACATCCAGCAACGTGGCGCCCTCTCGGCGAAGGATCGGGGCCTGATCCTGGCGCTGGCCGCCCCGGATGCTGCGGCCGTGCCGGACGCGCTGATTCGCGAACTGGACGCCACCCTGATGCAGTGCGACCCGACCGACGTGGCCACCCTGACCGCCCTTGCCCAGGCCGCCCGGGACCGCGGAGACGCTGGCCGGGCGGGGCACATCTGGCACTGGATAGTCGCCAACGATCTGCTCAGTGGTCACAGCGTTTCCCGGCTGCAAGACAGTCTGCAGCACATGGACGAATACCTGGCCACACTGCCCGAAGAGGAGCGGACGCCGACGCGCCGCGCGCTGTCGGCCTGGCTGGCGCCCGCGCCGCTGGATCGTCCCACCGACGCGCTGGAAGCCGCCCGACTGGAACGGTGGGCCGACCTGGATGACCCCGCGGAACTCCAGCGGCGCGTAGCGGAGGCGCGGGAACTGGTCCCGGCCGACCCGGAAGACGGTCGGTTCCCGATGCTGGCGGCCGCCATCGCCAAACATGACGCCGCGGCGGGGCGGTTCGACGAGTTCGTGACCATGGCCGCACGAGCCGCCGGCTCGCAGCAGATGGTCCTTCTCTCCTCACGCCTCATCGATTGCCGCAAGGTCCTGCCGCCGGTCGGCGAACTGGACGACCCGCAGCGCTATGTGGACGCCGTCGCACAGTTGATCGAGCAACGCCGCGACGCCGGTTCGCTCCGCCGTGCCGACGCCACGCGATCGACCTGCCTGCTCGGGCGCTGGTGCGCACAGAACGGTCTTGCCGACAGCGCCATGTCCCTGCTGCGGCAGGCCGAGCAGCAGGCCGGCCCGCTCGGTGAACACTGGCTCTGGCTGAGCGACCTCGCCGAGTTGGCCGGCGCCGACGACAAGGTCATCGAGATCGGAATCCGTCTGCTGGAAGCGGACCTGCTGCCCGTGATGCGGGTCCCGCCGCTGCTCGACCTTGTGGAGAAGCAGCGGGGCCGGGCCACCGCCGACACGCTGGCCGTACACGTGGCCGCCTACAGCGATCATCCGGATGTGTTGCGCCGGGCGATTCGCCGGGCCGAGGACCGCAACGATACAACGGCCGCCTCCGCCTACCGGCAGCGGATTCAGTCGACATCACGGGTCGAAGAGTAGGGAGTCAACGCCGGCGAGCCGCAGGAACAGGCCTCCGCCCCCCGACGCCCTGTTGCGGCGCGATCAGCTCCCTTCGAACGTCCCTTGAAATGCGGCGAAGTCATCCAGATCGACGTCGCCGTCGGGTGATGCGAAATCAAACGCCCTCAAGCACGCCTCTGACGGCGGCACGAAGCCGCCACCTTCCGCCGGACCGCTCGCACAGTCGGCGAACTCGTCGTAGTCGGCCAAGTCGATGTCGCCGTCGTGATCGGCGTCGCCCGGCGGTGGCTTGATGATGAAACCTCGGGTCTCGTCACCCGCGGCTGGCGCGTCTCCGAAGCCCACGATCCAGTCGCTGTTGTTGATGCCCTCGAAGTACGCCGATCCCCAGCCCGGCGGGTCCAGCCGGATCACGCCACCGTAAGGCGGGCCGTCGCTGTACCAGCCCCAGCGCCCTCCCCCGGTGACGTACGAACTCCCCACCACGCGATTGTGATCGTTCAGGCCTCCCGGCCACTGCGAGGCCGTGGGAGCCGGGTCCACGAAATCCCACGTGACGTAGTGGGTGACGACGCCGTAGTACTGGTCAAACGAATAGTACTTGCCCCGCCCGATGGTCCGCCCGGACTCGTTGATGCTGGTTGCGCTGTTGTCTGCGAACCCGATTTGGCCGAGCACGGTCAGCACCCCTGTGTCGATGTCGTACGTGTAGGCGCTGGCTATGCCCATCGCATCGTCGGCGCTGCCGCAGATGACGTTGTTATTGTTGACCGCGCTGGCCGACTGCTGCCCGCCGGTCAGTCCGCTGGTCTGGATGGCGGCGTCCAGGCTATAGGACACGCCGTCCTTGTAGTAGAACGCCGTCCGCTGAACGGCCGTGTTCCAGCAGTAGCCCACCATCACCCCCGCGTCGTTGATGTCGTACACGCGCAGGTCCGCGTCCGGGTTGGCATCCGGCGGATAGGGAATGGTGTAGATCGTCGTGCCCACCCAGTAACAGGCCCGCGAGTCGCCCGTGGCGTTGTGCGAGTAGCCGCAGATCACCCCGGCCGCGTTGATCCCCGTGGTTAGCGCGATCGGCGCATCCGCGCCCGGCAGGAAGGGCAGCTCCGTGACCGTCGTTCCGTCGAAACGAAACGGCGTGCTCGAGGTATTCACCACGTAGTTGCCCATCCCGCAGACCTCGCCGCTCTCGTTGATACCGGTCATCTCGGTATCGCCCACCCAGCCCGGCAGGTTGGGGATCTCGGTCATGATCCACGCCGCCTGAACGGGCACAGTCAGTGTCACTGCCCCCAGACAAGCACACGCCCAGAAGCTCCAATGTCGCGATCGAATCATCTGCTTACCCTCCTGGTCAGCCGCCCGCGAAAATGCGCTGAAACGCCGCGAAATCCGCCAGATCCACGTCACCATCGGACGATGCGAAGTCGAACGCCCGCAGGCAGGTCCCGGATGGGGATATGAACCCGGCGCCTTCGCCCGGGCCGCTCGCGCAGTCGGAGAACTCCACGTAGTCCGCCAGGTCCACGTCGCCGTCGTGGTCGCCGTCCCCCGGCGGGGGCTTGATGATGAACCCGCGCTCGTCCGTGCCCGAGGTCGGGGTGCGCCCGTATCCGGTGATCCAGTCCCAGTTGTTGATCTCCTGGACGTTCAGCGTCGTCCAGCCCGACGCGGTAATGTAGACCCTGCTGTCGGACCCGGGTGCGTCGCTGTACCAACTCGTGCGCGTGTCCAGGCCGCCGCTGTAGACCACGAACCGCCCGCGGTCGTTGATACCACCGACCCGCTGCGATGCCGGCTCGGCGTCGTCCACGAACTGCCACGTGCCATCGTACGTGACCGCCCGGAAGTACGTATCGAACGAGTAGTACTTGCCCCGGCCGAGTGTCTGTCCGTGCTTGTTGATGTCCGTTGCGGTGCAGTCGGCCAGGCCGATACGCCCGATCAGAGTCGCCACGCCGGTGCCGATGTCGTACGTGTAGGCCGTTGTCACGCCGCCGGCATCGTGGGCGCTGCCGCAGATGACGTTGTTGTTATTGACCGAGCTGGCGATCTGCGTGTCCGTCAGGCCCAGCGCCCGAAGCGGGGCGTCCAGGCTGTACGTCGTGCCGTCCTTGTAGTAGTACGCGATTCGCTCGTTCTCCGTCTCGCTGATCGCCCGCCAGTAGAACCCGACGATCACGCCCGAGTCGTTGATGTCCGTCGCCCAGCAGTAGCTGCTGGTGTTGGCGTCCGGGGCATAGGGCACGGTGTAAAGCGTGGTGCCCACCCAGTACACGGCCCGCTCCTTCCCATCGTCCCGATACGAGTTCCCGCAGACCACCCCCTGGGCGTTAATCCCCCAGGGCAGACTGGACGGGGAAATCGCGCTGAGCTGCGGCAGCTCCGTCACACTCGTTCCGTCGAAGCGGAACGCGATCTTGTTGCCGGCCGCATTCTCGGCATACCCGCTGACCACCCCGCTGCTGTTGATGTCCGTGCATTCCACGCTGCCCGCCCAGCCGGGCTGCATGGGAACTTCCGTCACGATCCACGCCGCATGCGCCGGCCCGGTCAGAACCAGAACCGCGAGAACGGCCAGGCAGCGCCCGCTGTCGTTTCTGTGAGTGCCCATGCCTGCATCCTCCTCGCCGGGCGTTCCCGTATTCAGGGGCCGATCAACGCCGCCTCGAACCCACCGAAATCGGTCAGGTCCACGTCCACGTCGGAATCAAAGTCGAACACATCGCAGCCGGCGGCCGGCGCTCCGCCGGGCCAATAGCACGACTGGAACCCTCCGAAGTCGCCCAGGTCCACGTCGCCGTCCGCGTCGAAGTCGCCGCAGACGAACAGGGTCGTCCTGGCGAACAGAATGTCTCGATCCGCGCCCACCGTGCCGCCCAGGGAGTCGGGCGAGTACCAGGCGGCCAGCAGCACGCCGTTGGCGCCCAGCGCGACCTCCTGGCTCCAGTCGTCGGCGGAAAGGTCGCTTCCGGCATTGCCGTTGAGAACGTCCGGCGCCGTCCAGCTCTGACCGTCGTCACAACTGCGGACGAAGAAGATGTCGCGGTCGGTCCCGATCGGCAGGCCCAGCGTGTCCTCGGAATACCACACCGCCACCCAGTGCCCCCGCCCGTCGGTCGCCAGTCGTGGGTGGGCGTCGTCGCCTGTATCGGTTGCCCAGTTGCTGTTCAGGGCCGCCGGCGCGCTCCAGGTCATCCCGTTGTCCGTGCTGCGGGCGAACAGCATGTCCCGGTCGGGTCCGCCCATCCCGGCGCGATACCAGGCCGCCAGCCAGGTGCCGTTCCCGCCCGTCCTGATGGTCCCTTCCAGATCGTCCAGCCCGTCAGCCGCGGCGTCCGTGTTCAGCGCCGCCGGTGCGGTCCAGGTCACCCCGCCGTCGGTGCTCCGCGAGACGTGGATGTCGTTGTCTCCCAGGCCGCTCGTGCCGATCAGGTTGTCCGATCGCCACGTACACACCCAGCTCCCGGCCCCGTCGGCCGCGATCCGCGGCACGATGTCGTTGCCCGGGTCGATGGCCATGCCGGCGTGCAGCAGGCTCAGCGGCGACCACGTGGCCCCGTGGTCGTCGCTGCGCGAGACGTAGATGTCCCCCTCGTCGCCGGGTGGTGAATCGACCTTCTTGAACCACACCGCCACCCAGTGCCCGTTTTCGTGGACGGCCATGTGCGGCGTATCGTCGTGGTCACGGGTGATGTCGGTGCCCGCATCGCTGTTCAAGTATGCCGGGGCGCTCCAACTCACTCCGTCCGTGCTCACCACGTACAGCAGATCGATGTCGCTGGTCGCCCCCTGGTCCCAGCTCTCCCACACCACTAGCCAATGTCCGCTCCCGTCGGTGTACACTGCAGGGCTGGAATCGTACAGATCGTCGGTCAACGCCGCCGCGTCGACAACAGCCGGCGCCGACCACGACGACCCGTTGTCCGTGCTCCGGGCCACGAAGATGTCCATGTCGTCGCCATACACGCCGCCGCTGGTGTCGCGCGAGGCCCATACCGCCACCCAATCACCCTGCCCGTCAGTGGCCAAGTTGGGGTAGTAGTCCTGGCGATTGCCGTCGGTTCCCGCGTTGCTGTTGAGCGGCTGCGGGTACGACCACGCCATGCTGGCCAACACCGCCGATGACCCCGCCAGCGCCGGCAGGGCCGCCGCAACCGCTCCAATCGCGAACCGTCGCCCTGGCCTTGTCATCATCGTGCGATCCACCGTGGGCGCGTCACTCGACGGGGCCGCCGAACGCGCCTTCGAACTCGACGTAGTCGTCCCCATCCACGTTGTCGTCGCCGTCGAAGTCGAAGGCGAGGCAGTCGGACGAGACGGGGCCCGTCACCGTGAAACAGGCTTGAAACGCCCGGAAGTCAAAGAGGTCCGTGTCGCCGTCGCATTCGTGATCGCCCGCCGTCGTAGGCACGCACGAGGTGGCATAAAAGATGTCCCGTTCGGAACCGATCCCGCTGCCGGGGATATCGTACGTCGAGAACCAGATGGTCATCCATCGTCCCTGGGGCGTCGCCGCGATCATCGGCTTTTCGTCGCGCGCCACCAGGTCGACGTACGCATGGCTGTTGAGCACGTCGGGGTCCGACCAGGTCAGGGTCCCGTCATCACTGCGCATAAAGACGAGATCGTGGTCCGAGCCCCATGGAAAGATGAAGTGCTCGTATTCCTCCCACACGACCACCCAGCCTCCGTGGCCATCGGCGCCCAACCGCGGGTAGAGGTCCTTGCCCCCCCCGTCAACGTCGTAGTACGGATTCAGGATCTCGGGAGGTGACCACGTCAGCCCCGCGTCCGTGCTCCGTGAGATAATCAGGTCGTAGTCCACCAGCGGCGGAAGCTCTCGAACCCAGACGACCAGCCACACGGTTCCATCCGTCAAGAGGTCGATCCCCCCGCTGTACGCGTCTCTCAGACCGTCGGTACTGGCATCGGTGTTGAGCGCGGTCGGTGCCGACCAGTTGAGGCCGTTGTCCGTACTGCGGGAGAAGTGAATGTCCTCATCGCCGATGCCGTTGGTCCCGATGAGACTGTCAGATTTCCAGGTGATCACCCAGTTGCCCGACGTATCCGCCGCGATGCACGGGGACGAATCATAGCCCAGATCAGTCGCCAGGTCGGAGTGCAGCAACTCCAACTGCGACCAGGTCGCTCCGTGGTCGCTGCTGCGAGTGATGTAGATGTCGTAGTCGTCGGGGTCGGTGTCGGTTCGCCTGGTGTACCATACGGCCACCCAGTGGCCGTTGCCGTCATAGGCGAGGTTCGGGGAAGTGTCATTGCAATAGGTGTAGTCGACGTGGTCCGTTGTGGCGTCGCTGTTCAGAGGCTCCGAAGGCGTCCAGGTGGCCCCGTTGTCGGTGCTCCGCGAGACCAGAATATCGATGTCGGTGCCCAGGGTTCCTCCATGGGTTTCGTAGGAGTACCACGCGGCGATCCAATGACCGGCCCCGTCCGTGTAGACGTAGGGATGGAAGTCATCTTCGACCTCCAACGGATCCGCCCCCAGCGGATCCAGGACGGCGGGGGCCGTCCAGGTGGCTCCGTCGTCACTACTCCGGGAAACCAGAATATCGAAATCGCGCGGGTTCAGACTCACGTTCGCCGCGCACCACACACACACCCAGTTTCCCTGCCCGTCGTGGGCCATATGAGGGTAGTAGTCGCCGACATTCCCGTCGGTCGATGCGTTGGTGTTCAACGCACTGGCGTCGGACCAGGGCATCGCGCCGGTCACAGGCGCTGCGGTGACTGAGACAACTGCCGCAATGCCGGCCAGTAAGGCAAGAGTGTTCGTGCAGGACATGGTCACAAGCTCCTTACGGTTTGCGAAGACCGTGCGCTCCCGTCAGCTTCCCTCGAAACTCTCCTGGAATCTCCCCACGTCGGCCAGGTCCACGTCGCCGTCACCGGGGGTGAAGTCGAACGTCCGCAGACAGGCTTCGGAGGGGGTAACGAAGCCCGCACCGCCAACCGGGCCGCTAACGCAGCCTGCGAGTTCGGCAAAGTCCGCCAGATCCAGGTCGCCGTCATGGTCGGCGTCGCCCGGCGGGGGGGTGACGATGTAGCCGCGATCGTAGTTGGGCGACGCTGTCGTCCGTCCGTAACCCACCATCGCGTGCCAGTTGTTGATGCCGGACACCGACACGCGCGTCCATCCCGGCAGATCGACCGGTTTCATGCTGCCCGAGCCCGGCCCGTCCGTGTACCAGCTCCAGCGGTTTTCGGAGATGTCCGCGTTTCCCACGACCCGACCGTCGTTGGCTATGTCGCTCGACCATTGGGCCACCAGCACCGTGTCGTCCAGCACCTGGAACGCTCCGTCATGCAGCAGGGCGTGGATGGGGCTGGTGAACGTGGACCGCCCGCGCCCGATCACGTGTCCCGCATCGTTGATCGCCGCCGTGTGACAACCGTCAAACTGGAACGGGCGTCCCAGGTTGGTGGCCGTGCCGGCAACGATGTCGTACGTATAGAAGTTGTATTCGCCGCTTCCGTCCCTGGCGTCCCCGCAAAGGACACCGCTATTGTTCACGTCATCCGCATAACTCTGCAGACCGTTCAGCCCCAGCCCGACGGCCTGAAGCACGCTCACCAGCGAGTGCGTCGCCCCGTCGTAGTAGAAGGCCGCCGGGGCGCCCGTTGTCGTACTGATGTAGTAGCCCACCGCCACGCCGGCATCGTTGATGCTATAGGCCCGCATGTCGCCGTTCGTGTTCGCGTCCGCCGGATACGGTATCGGCGTGATCACGCCGCCGTCCCAGATCACCGCCCGGTCCACGCCCCTGGCGCCGTGGGATCGCCCGGCGATCTGCCCGCTGCTGTTGATGGCTGATGCCCACGCGAATGCGTACGTGGCCGGCGACGGGTGCAGGTAGGGCAACTCCGTCAGCGTCGTTCCGTCATAGCAAAACGCGATGCTGGAAACCTCGGAAACGTAGTCCCCGATGCCGCAGACCACGCCGTCGTCGTTGATGGCGAACGGTTCGGTGTCGCCGGTCCAGCCTGCCGGGGTCGGGATCTCAGTGACGATCCAGGCGGCATCGGCCGCCGATGTCCACATCAGCGCCACTGCCCATACCGCGCGCAGGCGACCTCCCCCGACGACCATTCCTCTTGCCTCCCCTTGCCCAATGGTCCGGCGATGGGCCGGCGCCGTCGCTGTCCCTCGCGGCCCCGCCCCCAGCGGATAAAGCAATGCGTCGGCCCGGCCTGGCGGGCCGGACCGACGCAGATCCGTACGTTACTTCATCGGTTGCTACGCTTGGCCCGGCGGTTCGACTACCGTCGACGGCGGAGCAACACCAAGGCGCCTAGCCCAAGCAGGCTCAAGCTGGCCGGCTCGGGAATGACGTACAGCCCATAATCGTTGAACCGATGGAAGGCCAGACCGGCATCCTCGTACCAGTCCAGGCAGACCATGCTGCTCGAGCCCGCCGGACCGTTCAACAGCTGGTTCTTCGTGCGGTAGATCTGCAGCGTGCCTGCGGGGTCGTAGGACTTGAACCGCAGGATGTGGCCCGAGGTGAGTTCGCCCATGTAGATCCACCCGTCCGGGGCCGGGAAGATGTCCCTCGGTCCAACGGTGGCAGCACCGGTGACGGCGATGACCTCGGCTGTGGTCAGTACCTGCGAGATGGTGCCGTCACTTGTACGCTTCCAGAAATCGTCGTTGGTGGAGTTTCCCCAGTACAGCGTGCCGTCCGCATCGTAGCCCAGCCCGCCGCTGACGGAAGTGTTGCCCGTGTAAGTGGTCAGGTCCGCGGCGCTGACCACCGTGATCAGGTTCCCGGCACCCGCGGTCTGCAGGATGCTGTCGGACGATCCCTCGTAGAAGGTCATTTCGCCGTTGGGAGCGACCACAGCCGGCGACAGAAGCTGCGCAGTGCCCAAGCCGTTATAGACGCCGATCTGCGCCTTGCTAACGTACTCCGTGATGGTCCCCGGTGTGTTCTTGTCCACCCGCCAGACCGCGTCCGTCCCGCTCTCGGCAAACTGCAGGTAATCACCCGAAACACCGAAACCGTAGTAGCCGGACATGTTCGACGTCGCCCCGCCGTTGGCGATCGTCCATTGTGCGCTGGAGATCAACTCCGTCATGGTCTGCGTGCCGTTGAGATTGTCCACCCTGGTGATGCGGCCGGGGAACGTGAGGTTGTGGTACGAGGTCTGGCCCTCGATCGCCATCGCGAAGTGCGATGTGGACGCCCCCGCGCCGTTGATGGTGCTCCACGGCACGAGTTCGTCGTACGCCGCTCCCCAGGCCGGTACTGCCCAGACAAGCAGGGCAAGCCCTACCAAGCCCGACGTCCGTCTGAACTGCTTCATGTCTGCCTCCTCCTGTCAGTGTGCATTCTGCAACCCACCTAGCCATTGGAGCGCGCCAGCCGTCGGCAACACACCGCAGGCGCACCCGACTCCCTGCGGCACCGAGGCCAAGCCGTTCCTACCCGCGCCAAACGACACCCGGCGCGCCCGTCTCTCTCCCTGGGGGACACCGGCGGGGAGTCACCTACCGATCCCGCCAGCAAAGCGCTGTACTGGGCATAACCCTACCCAATGCCCCGAGTTTACGCGAGACCGGGCCAGCATGTCAATCTATTCTTTGCCATGATCCCATCCGTAGGTACGCTGACACTTGCCCAGTCGCATCCCCGCTGATGCGGGGACCATGCTCGCCCCGCCGTCCGGCCAGGGTGCGATAAGCCACTGTCCACGCGGCTCGCCCCAGGCCACGCACCCGGTAAATACCCCAGGACAACGCCCCCCTGGGCTCAAGCAGCGAGTGGCGAAATCAAACCATAGTGTAATTATCCCTTTTTCAGCCGAAACTGTGGACGGATCACAGGTCGCGGGGCCGACAACTTCCTAACGTTGGCCAGTGTCGGGTTCCCTTGCGCAATGTCCGCTCGGCTAGGGCGGACTGAGCGTAACGCCCTTCTTGCCCAGCTTCAAGGTAACCGGCGCGCAACTTACCCAGGTACCCCGCTGGAGTCTGGACGGCCGGTCGTTACACTGAGTGATGGGCCGGCGGCTGCGGCG
>DATKXO010000213.1:0-5657 GCA_035528995.1 Phycisphaerae bacterium
ATGGGCAGCTTCACGCTGCGAGCAACGGCGGAGAAGTGCTGAAACAGGCCCTCCTGCGTCGGCTTGTTGTAATAGGGCGAGACGACCAGCAACCCGTCGGCCCCGGCCTCGGCCGCGTGGTTCGACAGATACACGGCTTCGTCGGTCGAATTGCTCCCCGTGCCCGCCATCACCGGGACCCGCTTGTGCACGAACTTGATGACCCGTTCGATGACCTCGTCGTGCTCGTAGTGCGTGAGCGTGGGCGACTCGCCGGTCGTGCCGCACGGCACCAGCCCGTCCACCCCAGCCTCGATCTGGTGCTCGATGATCTTCTCGAGCGCCTCGTAATCCACCTGCCCCTCGCGAAACGGTGTAATCAATGCGGTGTACGTACCTGTGAAGGGGTTCATGATTGCGGCTCCTTCCTGTGACAATGAAGCCTATGTGAATGGGCGGATTGTACGGCTCGGCGGGCCACGCCGCACCCCCCGTTCGCCGCCCAGGTCAGTCCCCCACCCTCGGGGCGGGTGGGGCACCCCGCTCGATGGCCGCGAGCATAGTCAAGGCGTCGCGTAGGGCCCGGACGTCGTGCGTGCGGATATAGGCCGCCCCGTGCCGGGCCGCCCATACCTCCGTCGCCAGCGATCCCGCACCGCGTTGGGACACCGGGCGCGGCGTCCCCTCCCCGCCCAGAACGGACCCGATGAACGACTTCCGCGACGCGGACACGCACACCGGCAAACCAAGCGCGGCAATACGCTCCAGTCCACGCAACACGGCGAGACTGTCCTCCGGACGCGGGCTGAGAAAAAAGCCCATGCCGGGATCGAGGATCAGGCGCCCGCGATCGATCCCGGCCGCCGTCAACTCCGCAACCCGCCGCTCGAAGAACTCCGCAACCTGATCGACGATCATGCCGGAGTTACACCGGCTGGAAGCCGGTGCCACACGCCAAGCCGGTGCCACAGGCGATGCCGGTACTGCACGTTCGGCCCGCGCGCCGGAGGCCCGCGAGTGCATGATGATCAGGCGGGCGTCCGAATCGCGGACGGCGGCCACCGCTTCCGGATCGCATAGGGCGGTGACGTCGTTGATCAGGTCCGCCCCCAGCGCCAGCACCTGCCGCATCACTGCCGCCTTGTGCGTGTCCACCGAGACCCGAACGTCGTCGGCCTTCAACCGCTCGATCACCGGCGTCAGGCGCTCGATCTCGACTTCGGCCGGCACGTCCTCGGCGTCGGGATGGGTCGATTCGGCCCCAACGTCGATGATGTCGGCCCCGTCGGCTGCCAGTTGTCGGGCGTGCTCCAACGCGGCCTCGGGGTCCAGGAACCGCCCGCCGTCGGAGAACGAGTCGCGCGTGACGTTCAGGATGCCGATGAGTTGAATCACGAGTAATGGCTGACTGCTAGTGGCTAGTTGCTAATGTCCTGCTTTGTAGAAAAGGGCGAATTCACTGTCATCCCGACGACCATAGGGAGGAGGGATCTGGCCAGGAGTTTCGACGAATTTCGCATTCTCGGCTAGATTCCTCGTCGCTGTGCTCCTCGGAATGACATGCGACGCAGCCTTTTCTACCGAGCACTAATGTCCGGATTCGGCAGTCGTGGCACACCAGTGACAGACCGCGCCGGCTCTACCAGGCGCACGACCGAAAGCGCAGCCGGTCGCCGCGATGGGGTGCAACCGCTATTCTACCGCCTTGTGCTGTGTCTGCATCTTGAGGCAAACAACGAATGGAGACTGGTCCATGACGGCCAAACACGTGTTCAACGAAGCCGTGGAGTTTTCGCAAAAAGTCACCGCCGCATACCTCAGCGACATGAGCGATGCCGATTTGTTGGTCCGCCCGGTCCCGGGCGCGAACCACATCGCCTGGCAACTGGGGCACGTGATCGCCTCAGTGCACGAGATGGGGACGATGCTGGGTCACAAGATGCCCGAGTTGCCGGCTGGGTTTGCCGCCGCCTACAGCGCGGAAACCGCCAAGTCGGACGATCCCGCTGGGTTCGCAGGCAAGGACGAGTATCTGGCCCTGCTGGACAAGATGCGGGCGGCGACGAAGGCAGCCGTGGACGCCACACCGGAGGCCGACCTTGGCAAACCCGCTCCCGAGCCCATGCGGGAGTACGCGCCAACGATCGGAGCGGCCCTGCTGGTCCTCGGCCTCCACGAGCTGATGCATGCTGGTCAGTGGGCCGTGGTGCGGCGCAAGCTGGGCAAGCCGGTGCTGTTCTGAATCGGCCGCTGCCCTGCTAAAGCGCCCGCTTCGCTGTCATTCCGAGGAGCGCCAGCGACGAGGAATCTGGCTGTGACGCCGAAGGCATATTCGACTCGTGGCCAGATCCCTCCTTCCTTCGGTCGTCGGGATGACAGCAAGGCTGGCCGTCGGGATGACAGCAAGGTTGGTCGTCGGGATGACAGCAAGGTTGGTCGTCGGAATGACGACAAGGAGGCCCCGTGGACGTACCCACTGACGCCTCACCCGCGCTGTTCGACGAAGCCGGTGTGATCGTTGCCGACACGGCCTGCCGGCGCTGCGGCTACAACCTGCGCGGGCTGCACCAGGACGGTCGCTGCCCGGAGTGCGGCACGCCCATCGGGCTGTCCACCCACGGCGACTTGTTGCGCTTCGCCGATCCGGAGTGGGTGGAGAAGCTGGCGCTGGGTATCAAGTACATCATTTGGGCGGTAGTGATCTCGATCGCCCTGGGCGCTGCAGCCGGCTGCCTCACCGGTGCGCTCGGGGCCAAGCCCGGTCCTCTTGCAGGGCGTGATGATTCTGGGCAGCCTGCTTGGCCTATACGGGGCATGGCTGCTGACGGCGCCGGACCCGAGCGGAATTGGCGAAGACCGTTACCTCACTTACCGCAGAGTCGTCCGTTTTGCACTGCTGGTCGGCGTATTGAGCACATTGGCCCATTTTGCCGTCCAAGCGCTCCCAAAGATGCCGACGTTTCTGTACACCGTGATTGTGATCGGCGGTGTACTGGCGGGGCTGATCGGCGTGGTTGGGGAGTTCGCGAAGTTCTCGTACTTGGGGATGCTTGCGGACCGCGTCCCGGCGCCGAACCTCGCTGGATGGGCCCGCTTTCTGAGGTGGGCTCTGGCCGCTTCCACGGCCCTGGCCGGCATCTCCGGCGCAGTAATGGCGTTGGTCGGCACCTGGACCGGGGGCGGCGCGGGCGCGCCCACGAGCTCGGCACCGTCGGCCGCAACGTCCACAGCCTTCGGAGCCTGGGCCGCCGGTTTCGGCGGCAGCGGCATGATGGCCGCAGTGTGTGTTGTCGTCACACTCGGCATAGCCGTGCTCGTCTTCCAGGTAATGGCGTTCATCCTCTACGTCCGGGTGGGCAGACGGTTCCGTGAACAGGCCGGCATTGCGCGGGCGACGTGGGCGGCAGCGATCGCCCCGGGGCAGAGCGGCCCCCCGCCGGTCCCGCCGCCGGGTCCATAGGCGCACCGTGAGCCCTCGGCCATCGCGGCAGCCGGGTCGCGAGCGGGTCGGGGCCTCTCCCCGCCGACGCCGGCGCGTTTTCAACACCCCCACCAGCACGACCGATAGCTAGGGCATGACGCGCTTGGTGTACGCGCCGTACGCGGTGCGCCTGGTCATCGCATTTGCATTATCGGTCGGTCTGCTCGGCGGAAGCCCCCTCCGGGCGGACGAGCCGCCGCACGTGCCGAATCCGGATACGCAACCGACAGACTTCTATAAGCTGGTCAAGCACTTCGATTTCGACGAGCAGCCGCTGGGAAACTACGAGGAAACGCCCATGCACTGGATGCGGCTGGCGGGTCCGGGGCTGCCCACGTATGCCCGCGGCCGGTTTGACCACGAGGTCGGGCACGAGGCTCCGCCGTCGTTCCAGCTCCGGCTGATCGGCGGGAACGTCGGGTATGAGTACCAGCAGCGGGATCTGATAGTGATTCCCGGGTCGGACTATCGGGTGGACGCGTACGTGCGGACCGAGGGGCTGCGGCAGGCGCGGGCCTTCCTCGAGGTCTACCTGGTTGACCGCTATGGCGAGACGATCCCGCGCAGTAACCACGTCAGCGAGCTGATCCGGTCGGACCCGTCTGAGGCGACCGCGTGGCAGCTTCTGCGGGTGGATGTGCCGGGCGATTATCCAACCGCCTATGCGCTGCGTCCGCGGCTGTGGATTCTGCAATCGTACGTGTGGTGCAGCCCGAGCGAGCTGGAGGTGGACCCGATCATCCGCCGGGACATTCACGCCCGCGCGTGGTTCGACGACATCTCCGTCTATCGTCTGCCAAAGGCACGACTGCGGCTGTCGAACCCGGGCGGCGTCGTCGCCGCGGGGCAAGCCGAGTCGTTCCTGTTGGAATTCGCCAGTGCTACCGCGCAGGGGCTCGATGCCCAGTTCGTCATCACGGACAGCGCTGACCGGGTGTGCCACACCGAGCGGGCCGATGTCCCGTCGGCGCTGAACCGTTCCGGGGCGGTCGTCGAGGCCGAGACGGGCGGCCGGCACGTCGCCGGGCAATCGCCCGAAACGCAGTCCGCCCCATCTCCAGCGCCAGCGACGGTCTCGCTGCGTATCCCGGCGCTCGCGCCGGGCCTGTACCGGGCCAGCTTGCGCATCTTGGCCGGCAATCACTTACTCATGGAACGGACGATGCGCTTTGCCGTTCTGGCTGAGCTGCCGCTCGGCGCACGCCGGCGGGCGGACCTCGGCGTGGACATCGGCCCCTGGCCCGGTGGGGACACTGCCGGGGCACATGAGCTGGCGGCAGCCCTGGGCTGCGGGGCGGTCAAGATCGGTGTGCCCATGGTCACCAGCCGCACGTCGAACCGGGAAACCGAAAACTTCCGCCAGATCGGCGACCTCGTCCGCCAACTCGCTCGACAGCGGATCGAAACCACCGGCGTGATCCTCGCGCCCGCAGCCGCGCGCGGCACTCCAACCCACGAGTTCATCGAAACCAATAGCAACTGGCGGAAGCTGTCCAGTCCGACTCTGGCATATTTCAGCGGTCTGCTGCGAGCCTGGCAACTGGGCTACGAAGATATCGAGCTGCGCCACCGTCGCGGCTGGGACCCGGCCCTGGTCGAACAAGTGCGCGAGCACGCGGCCCGATTCATAGCCATCCCCGAGCTGATCGTGCCGCACGACACGCTCAGTCCGCCGCCCCCGGACGGAGATCCGCAGACGATATGGGTTTCGGCAGCCATCCCCACGCGGACGCTGCCGCGTCAGCTCGAGTTCCTCGTCGAACCGGGTTCGGCCGCTCGCTGGCTCACGCTCGAGTCCGACCAACGCCCCGGGCTCGAACGCGAGTCGCGTTTGGCGGACCTGGCCCGGCGGATCGTCCTGGCCAAGGCGCTCGGACCCGAGTGCGTCTTCGTCCAGGCCCCGTTCGAGTTGACCAACTCCAGCGGCGGTCTGGCCTGGCAACCCACCGAAGAGTACCTCGTCTTGCGCACGCTGTTTCACGCCCTGTCCGGCAAGGACGCCATCGGCGCGATGACCCTGGAAAACGACGGCGTCGCGCTGGTGTTCGACGATACAATCTCCAGTTGTCTCGTGGCCTGGACCTGGCGCGACGAACCGGCCAGCACCCCCGTGGAGCTGTATCTCGGTCAGACCCCCAGCGCCATCGATCTATGGGGCCGACCGCAACCGACGGAAATCACGGACGGCCGGACCCAC
>DATKXO010000214.1:0-5005 GCA_035528995.1 Phycisphaerae bacterium
CGGGCGGCATCTCGGCATAGGTGAACGCGAAGACGTCCAGCGGGTCCACCTGGCCGATGGATTCGTAGGCCTCGACGCCGCGCTTCACCTCCTCGAGTACGTCGGCGTCGATCTCTGCGATCGTCTGATCGTTGAGCACGCCCTTGTCGGTCAGGTACTTCGTGAACCGGGTCAGCGGATCGCGTTTCACCCACCGGTCCACCTCTTCGGCCGAACGGTACTTGGTCGGGTCGTCGGCGGTGGTGTGGACACCGAGGCGATAGGTGACGGCCTCGATCAGCGTGGGGCCGCCGCCGGACCGGGCCTTGTCGACCGCCTCGCGCCCCGCGACATAGGTGGCCAGGATGTCGTTGCCGTCCACCTGGACGCCGTCGAATCCGTAGGCCAGGGCCTTCTGGGCGAGGGTCTCACTGCGGGTCTGCTTTCTTCGGGGGTGCGAGATGGCCCACTGGTTGTTCTGAATCACGAAGACCACGGGCAGGTCGAACACGGCGGCGAAGTTGAGGGCTTCGTGGAAGTCGCCCTCGGAGGTTCCGCCGTCACCGACGAAGCCGAGGACGACCTTGGGGTGCTTCTTGAGCTTCATGGCCCAGGCGACGCCGGCGGCGTGCAGCAACTGTGTAGCGACCGGCACGGCGATGGGTGTGTCGTTGATGCCCTGGGGGACGACGTTGGCCTCTTCGTACCCGCCCCAGAACAGGAAGACGTTCTGGATCGGCCAGCCGCGCAAGAGGCAGGCCCCGGTCTCGCGAAAGGACTGCACACACCAGTCGTCGCGTTCCAGGGCGAAGGCGGGGCCGATGTGGGCCGCCTCCTGACCGCGCGTAGGGCCGTAGGTGCCCATTCGCCCCTGGCGCTGGAGGTTGATGGCCCGTTCGTCGACTCGCCGAGTCAGCAACATGGTGCGGTAGAGGCGCAAGAGGGAATCGTCGTCGAGCTGCGGGTCGAGCGTCTGGTCCGCTTGGCCGTGCTCGTCGAGGACGGACAGATATTCTACTTTTGGGGCAATAGTTACAGGCTTCCTGGGCACGGGGGCCTGCCTTTCTGTCGCCATCAACGGGTTTGCGCCCTGCTCGCCGCGCGACGGCGCAGCGGCGGCATTGTACACAATCGGTCGGCCGGGAACAGGCCTGCCCGACAGTGTGGACCGGACGCTCCGTGATGTCGTTTGTCGGGGTGACTTGACGCGGCGGTTGACCGGGCGGTCCAATGCCAACCGCGGCTCATCCTGACAAGTGTGCTCAAACGACGAGCGGAAACGGGAGGTTTGCACATGGCGGGCGAGGGTGGCTGGTACTGCGTGATCAACGGTGAAGCCGTCGGCCCGATGGACCGGCAGGAGTTGCTGTTCAGGCTCCCGCAGGCGGGCGGGGCCGACGCACTGATTTACGGGCCGGGCGTGCCGGACTGGACCAAGGCGCGCCACGTGGCGGCCATCGCGCGGGACCTGGCCGGTGCCGGTGGGCCGCCGCCCACGCCCAAGACGCAGACGGCCGACGAGATCGACTACGAGATCTTCGGCGACGACATGCAGTTCGTCGAGGTCACGCTGGACCCCAACGAGGTGGTTGTGGCTGAGGCCGGGGCGATGATGTACATGACGCCCGGCATCAAGATGGAGACCGTCTTCGGCGACCCGTCCAAGCAGCAGGGGTTCCTCGGGAAACTGCTCGACGCCGGCAAGCGCATGGTCACCGGCGAGTCGCTGTTCCTGACCACGTTCGGGGCGGTGAGTAGCGAGCGAGAGCGGGTGGCCTTCGCCGCACCGTATCCGGGCAAGATCATCCCGCTGCACCTCGACCAGCTCGGTGGGGAGATCATCTGCCAGAAGGACGCGTTTCTCTGCGCGGCGCGGGGAGTGCAGATCGGCATCGCCTTTCAGAAGAAGATTCTCACCGGCCTGTTCGGCGGCGAAGGTTTCATCCTGCAGCGTTTGACCGGCGACGGGATCAGCTTCGTGCATGCCGGCGGGACGATCCACCGCGTGGAGCTGGCGGCCGGCCAGACCCTGCGCCTGGACACCGGCTGCCTGGTGGCCCTGCAACCTTCGGTCGACTACGACATCAGGATGACCGGCGGGATCAAGAACTCAGTCTTCGGCGGCGAGGGTCTGTTCCTGGCAACCCTGACCGGTCCGGGCAGCGTGTGGCTTCAATCGCTTCCGTTTACCCGCTTGGCGGGGCGCATCCTGGCCAACGTCGGTCCCAAGGGCAAGGGCGAAGGGTCGCTACTCGGAGGCCTGGGCACGATCTTTGAGAGCCGCGACTGAGGGATGCGGGCATCATCCCTATGCAGCTTCAACGGCGCTCGAGGCGGGTGCGAAACGCGGCTTCGCGCCCGGGATCGGCTACCCAGTCGAAGTAGAAGCGTACAGCCCTGGTGAATTCGGCGCGGACCTGGTCGTCGGTCAGCTCGTCCAGTTGGGCGATGGTTTCGTCGAGAAGGGTTGGGTAGTCGACGAAGCGGGCTCCGCGGCGCTTTAGTTCGGCCAGCAGGTCGGGGTCCCAGCGCATCATGCGACCGCGGACGTCGTCGAACGTGATTCCGATCGGCGGCAGGACCTCGTTCCACTCGTGGAACTGAAACGTGAAGTGCACTTTGCACTGCTCGACCAGATAGGGCACCGGGGCGGGCTTCTCGTGGCCGACTCGGCCGCGGCTTTCCAGTGGGCGGCGGGCGAGCGTGCGGTCGGTCAGTCCGGTCTCGCACTCGACGGCGTAGGCCACCCTCGAGCGATACACCAGCCGGGCGTCGGTGCCGTAGAAGGCGACTCGGATCGGTAGGCCGTCGAAGTACCGCCGCAGCACGTCGGCCTTGTTGTCGATCTGCCGGACGAACTCGGGTGTGTAGACGGCCGGCTCGTCGGCGATGCCGTAGCGCGGCTGCCTGCCGTCGAAGGGCGACGGCGCCAGAAGCAACCCGCTGCACACCAGAACGATCAGGCCGACGCGCCAAGCCGCAGGCCGATCAGGCAACGCCATCAGGCCGAGTTCGAGCAAAATCAGCCAGAACGGCGCGACTGGGATTAGCAGCCGGGCGAACATGAAGTCGCCGCCCACGCGCATGACGAACAGCGTGTAGGTGATGGCGATGGCGGCGGCCAACGCGGCTTCTGGCATCACCGTCGCCTGAGGTTCGGGGCGCCCGTTGGATACGGCCGGTGTTGACCGTCGGGATCGGGCCAGGACCAACACCGTCAGGGGCAGCGCCGGCAGGAGCGCCCAGTACTTATAGAAGTAGAGGGAAACGTAGCGCCAACCCTGCCCGTACCAGGTCAGGTGGGCCGACTTGGCGTAATAGGAATTGGGAAAGAAGTCGCCGTAGTACCCGACACGCCAGACGACAAATGGCAGCCAGAGGACGAAGAACCCACCGGCGTAGAGCAGGGCGTTTCGCACACGCGGTTTGGACCGCCACAACACGAACCCACCGGCGACGACGGCGGGCAGGAGGCCGTCCGGTCGGGTCAGGGCGGCGAGTCCGAAGATCGCACCGCCCGCCAGGAGCAACCGTGGACGTGCACCGGCGCGAACGATGATCAGGTAGCCGGTCAGCAGCAGGAAGGTGAAGCATGACGTCTCCAGCCCGCCGGTGGCGTACACGCACCAGTCACCGTGGAGTGCGGCGCCGGCGGCCGCGAGCGGGATGGCGAACCGGCCGGCTCCGACGCGGTCTCGCAGCCGCGCGTGGTTGGTGATCAGCAGAAGGATAGCCCCTACGTAGCAGACCACGCCCCACAGTTGGGCCCACAGCTCGGCGCTGCATCCGACGGCCAGGCCCGCCGCGATCCACAGGGTCCACAGGAAGTTGGTGTATCCCTCGACCCACTCGCCCTGATTGAAGACCAGCCCCAGCCCCTGGACGAGGTTCCGGGCATAGCGGAAGGAGATGAAGGCATCGTCACAGAGCCAGGTGGCGTCGATCGCCCGCCACAGGCCACATGTGACGGCCCCGGCCGCGACGAGGCCGGCCACCGGGTGACGGACAAAGGTCCGGAACGCGGATCGCGGAGAGACGCTGTGCGGCTCCAAGGAGGCCTCCTCGAACGCCGTTCATTGAGCGATCGGCAGTATAGATATGGTCCGCAGAGGTGTCGAGGTGGTGGGTTCAGACCACGGAGACCGTTGCCTCAGTGGCCACAGCCGCTAGACTCTCAGCCCTATGTTCGGTGCCGTGACAGCGTGTTGGCTGGCCGCACTTGGCGCAGCGGTCGCAGGCGAAGCCGGAGCGGCGGTCGATGGGCCGTCCATCGAACGGGTCGAGTTGCCGCACGGTTTCTATTGGCAGGCCACGCCGAAGGAGATGGATCCGCAGACGCGGTATCCGCTGATCGTGTGCCTGCACGGGACGGAGACGCGGGCGTCCGATCTGCTGGAGTTCTGGCTCTCGCTCGAAGCCGAGCTGCCGCTCATCTTCGTCGCACCACAGGGCAGCAACGCCGGGTGGCGGGACACCGATCTGCCCCTGTTGAGCGAACTGACCGACCGGATCGCGGGCACGTTGCCTTACGATGCCGAGCGTGTTCTGCTGACGGGGCACTCGGCCGGCGGGGCGATGACGTTCCATCTGCTGTATGTCGAGGGTTTTCCGGCCACGGCGGCTGCGGTGACGGCGAATTACTTGCCGCCGACGGTGACGGCCGAGATGGTGGCACGGCGGCGCGACGTGCCGCTGTTCTATGCGGTGGGTGAGGCGGACCTCAATCGGGCCCGGATGCGCCAGGGGCTGTACCTGTTGCGTGGAGCGGGTGCCAGCGTGACCGTTCAGCGTCCGCCGATCGGGCACGTGCTCAGCCGCGAGATCGGGCAGGCGGCAATGGATTGGTTCGCCTCGGTCTGCCGCGATACTGTCGAGCGCCGGCTGGACGAAGCTCGGGTGGCGCTGGTCGGGGGGAGCGAGAGGTATCCCGGCCCGGCGGCAGCGTCTCTGGAGGATCTGCTCGGCCAACGGAGAGCGCACTTTCCCGACCAGATCGCGTCGGCTGAGGAGCTGCTGGCTCGACTCC
>DATKXO010000215.1:0-3242 GCA_035528995.1 Phycisphaerae bacterium
CCCATCGATCAACTGGCCAAACACGACAGGAAATCCCTGATGCAGTTGATGGACATCCGCAGCAAGCTCGAGAAGCATTACCGCGACATGCAGGATATCGAGTTCACCATCGAGAATGGCAAGCTCTACATGCTCCAGACCCGTAACGGCAAACGCACTGCCCCGGCGGCGGTGAAGACGATCCGGCCCGTCGCGGCGCCGGGGCTGGCGGGCAGGCCGGAGGAAATCTGCCGGGCCGACTTCTCGCTGGCCGGGTCGAACATCGGGTGCAGGAGCTGGTCGAGGCTCTTGGGCTCGACCCGCATGACCGCCTCGCGCTCGGTGATGAGCTTCTGCTTGACCATGTCCACCGCCATCCTGACGGCCGCGGCCGCGGTGCGCTTGCCCCCCCGCGTCTGGAGCATGTACAGCGTGCCCGTCTCGATGGTGAACTCCACGTCCTGCATGTCGCGGTAGTGCTGCTCGAGCTTGGCGCGGATGGCGAGCAGTTGCCTGTAGCTCCTGGCGTCGACCCGGGCGAGGGTGGCGATGGGGTGGGGCGTGCGGATGCCCGCGACCACGTCCTCGCCCTGGGCGTTCATCAGGTACTCGCCGTAGAACTTGTTCTCGCCGGTGGCGGGGTTGCGCGTGAAGGCCACGCCCGTGCCGCTGGTGGCGCCCATGTTGCCGAAGACCATCGTCTGGACGTTGACGGCCGTGCCCAGCAGGCCGCGAATGTCGTTGATCTGACGGTAGCGGATCGCGCGCGGGTTGTTCCACGAGCTGAACACCGCGTCGACCGACGCGCCCAACTGCTCCATGGCGTCCTGCGGGAAGCTCTTGCCGGACTTCTCGTACACCTGCCGGTAGGCGGCGCAGACGGCCTTGAGCCCCTCGACGTCCAGGTCGGTGTCCAGCTTGGCGCCGCGCCCGGCCTTGACCGTCTCCAGCGCGTGCTCGAAGTCGTGATGCTCCATGCCCAGCACCACGTCGCCGAACATCTGCATGAACCGCCGGTAGGCGTCCCAGGCGAACCGCTCGTTGCCGGTCAGATCGATCAGCGCCCCCAGCGTCTGGTTGTTCAGGCCCAGGTTCAGCACCGTGTCCATCATGCCCGGCATCGACACCGCCGCCCCCGACCGGACCGACACCAGCAGCGGACTGGACCCGTGCCCGAACGTCTTGCCCGTGACCTTCTCCAGCACCGCCACGTTCCGGGCGACCTCTTCGGTCAGGCCCGCGGGCCACTGGCTGCCCCGCTTGGTGAACTGGTCGCACGCCTCCGTCGTGATCGTGAACCCCGGCGGGACCGGAAGACCCAGCGAGCACATCTCCGCCAGGTTGGCCCCCTTGCCGCCCAACAGCGGCTTCATCTTCGCCGCCCCTTCCGTCTTGCCCCCGCCGAAGAAGTACACGTACTTTCTTTGCTTAGCCATAAGTTCCTTTGCTCCCTACGAAGATCGCCCTGCTCGTATCCGTCTTCACTCCACACTCCGCCGGCGCGGAACCCTCACCCGCCAACGCACGAGCCGTGGGGAATGCCGGCAGGGCCGTCCGTGCACAACGAACCGCAAAGTGTATTTCTGCGCGCCATGCGTGTCAACGGATTTCCCCGCCTCCGCCCGCCGGCCGGGACAGGCCAACACCGTCGCACTCGGCCTCCGCGGTGGACGCGGCTTGCCTGCCCGCCTTGGCCACGAACGTCCTTGGCCGGTTGCGATGTTTGCGGTATAATGCGGGTCGGCGCACTGGGATGCGTCAAGGAGCCAGATGAGGACCGCCGGTGCGCCTCCCTCGGCCCCGGCCACCAAGAGAGGATCGACTGCCGTGGCACGTAAGCTACTCCCCCGGATCGGTTTGCTGGTATCGGTGACCGTGCTGTGCGCCTGGGCCGGCGCGGCCACCTGGAACGTGAGCACCATGAACGAGTTCGACTACGCCATGTCCCGGCTCAGCGCCGGCGACGAGGTGGTGATGGCGCCGGGGACGTACGACCTGACGCTCAAGCACGGCTATTACATCACCATCCCCAACGTCACCATCCGTGGCGCCACGGGCAACCGCGACGACGTGACGCTGTGGGGCGGCGGGATCAACAACATCGCCGGGGTGTACGAGGCCATTCAGTTGGTCGCGCCCAACATCACCGTCTCCGACCTGACGATCGAGGGCTTCTTCCACCACGCCATCCACTTCCAGGGCGCCGGCGACAACGCGGTGATCCGCAACGTCAAGACGCTCAACATCGGCGCGCAGCACATGAAGGGCAGCGGGGGGGACATCCGCAACGGGCTGGTGGAGTTTTGCGAGATGACCCAGACTATCGCCCCGCTGGACGACTTTGACCCGGGGCCTCGCCCCGACGAGTACACCGGCGGAATCGACCTGCACGACGCCAACGGCTGGATCATCCGCGACAACTACATCCACGGCATCCAGGGCGAGATCGGCGACGGCGACGCGGGGATCTTCCTCTGGAACGGCTGCAACGACAACCTCATCGAGCGGAACGTCATCGCCGACGTCAACAAGGGCATCGCCATCGGCAACTACTCCAGCCAGGTGATCAACTACCGCAACACCGTCCGCAACAACTTGGTCATCCAGGAGCCGCCGTACAACGACGTCGGCATCGAGATGTTCGCCACCGTGGACTCGAAGCTGCTTAACAACAGCATCATCCACACGACGCGGAGCCCCGTTGACCCCAACAACGGGTACGACCCGTATGCCCAAAGCCACCGGACACTCCAGATCGGCTGGGCGGACACCAATCTCCAGGTCGTCAACAACATCATTCGCGGCAACGTCAAGGACCTCTACGCCGACGGCGTCTGGTCCAACGCCACCGTCGCCGCCATGGGCAACATCGTCGGCTGGACCGCCCAGCCCGACTGGTTCGTGGACATGCTGGGCTGGGACCTGCACCTCACCGCCAACGCCGCCGCCATCGACGCCGGGTCGGTACTGGCCGACGTGCTCGAGGACATCCAGACCGCCCTGCGGGGCGCCGCCCCGGACATGGGCGCCGACGAGTTCGGCCTGCCGCTCGTCGGCGACGCCAACATGGACGGGCAGGTCGGCATCGCCGACCTGGTCGCCCTCGCCGAACACTACGGCCTCTACTCGATGCTCTGGCCGCAGGGCGACTTCAACATGGACCACCACGTCGGCATCGCCGACCTGTCCGCCCTGGCCGATCACTACGGCGACCGGCTTGACGGCGGAACCGTCCCCGAACCGGCCTCGCTGCTGCTGATCCT
>DATKXO010000216.1:0-19477 GCA_035528995.1 Phycisphaerae bacterium
TTACTTCGCGGTCTATGCCGTCGGACGGGACCTATACGGTCGTGGAGTCGGCCTGGTCCTGGCCATCGCCGCCGCATTGACCGTCAACTTCTTTCTCGTGGCCGACTTCGGCACCGAGGGATTCAACCTCGCCGAAAGCTACATGCTGCCCCTCGTGGCCGCCGCCGTGCTCTTCTACCGGCGGGCCCGCTTGCAGCATCGACCCGGCCTCCTGTTCCTCGTCGGCATCCTGCTGGGACTGGCCTTCGTGTTGAAACAGACCGTGCTGCCCTTGGCCATAGCCATCGGCCTGCACTGGACCGGGCGGTGCTGCCTGACCCGCCGAGGGGCCCGGGCCTGGGCACCGGGCGTATTGGCCCTGTTGAGCGGCATCTGCGTGGCCCTGCTGCCGTTCGTGCTGTTGGTGCTGAGGCAGGGCACGACGGCGAACGCCTGGACGGCCCTGACCACCCAGGCCGCTGACCGACTCACCCGGGCGACTGCCTGGCCGGGCTCCTGGGCCGATGTCCTGCCCTTGTGGGTCCCGATGGCATGGGCGGGCATCGGCCTGATCCTTTGGGGCCGAACCCGGTGGTCCGGTCGGGTGGCCGATGCCGCGCAACGTGCCAACCGCCCGAACCATCTCCCCACGCCGGCCGACGTGTCCTTCCTGCTGATCTGGCTCGTCCTTGAGTGCGTCATGCTCGTCTATCTGCCCCAGAGGGCGTTTCATTACTACGTGTTGTCCTGTCTGCCGCTGATCTTCCTGTCCGGTCTGATCTGGGCCGTGTTGCGCACAGACCCGTACTTGGTCGGTAGCCGCTTCGCCCGACTGACCTTGGCCGCTGTGGCCATCTGGTCGATCGCCTTTGCCCGTCCGACGGTGGACACCTTGGTCCCCACCGCAATCTCCCGCTACCGTTCGTACGACGCGGCCACCGACCGGGCGTACTTCGATGAAGCTCTGAACTGGGGACATCTGGATCTGGGATAGAGCGGTTTTGCTCCGACGCACGTGGACTCGGTCATGGTGAACCCAACCCGACAGCAAGCGACACCCCGCTGGCCGTGGGCGGGCCCATTGTCCGTGCTGCTGGGTGGCGTTTGGGTCGCACTCTCGGTATGGGCCGCCGGTCGGGCTGAATCCATGTTCGCCCGCCCCGAGGTCGCCGCCGCGGCGGCTGGCACAGTGACCTTGGTGACCGCGCTGATTGTCGCTTTGGCCGCCCACGCTGCGTTCTGCCGCCGGCTGGTGCCCCGACCTGTCCTGATACCGACGATTCTGACGGCTGTGGTATGGGCGGGATTGATCGCCGGGCGCCACGTCCCGCTGGCCGACGCCGTGGGCTTGGCCCTGATCGTGCTCGCCTGGATCGCCGTACCGAACAGGGAACCGCCCGTCGTCCCGATGGCCGTCGTGACCGGAGCGGCCGTGGCGTTCTCACCGCTGCTGATCGGTTCGGCCGTGGGACTCGCCCTGGTGGTGTGCCCTCTCGATCGGGACCAGCCCTGGCGTTTCGCGCTTGCCGGCTGGACGGTCGTCGGGTTGACCGCCGGATTGCTGTTTCGGGCCGTCGCGGTGCCGCTCGACTGGGGGGCACTCGCGATGCCCGTGCTACTCGCAGACCTGGGACCGGCATCGGTATGGCGGCACCTCGCCGACCTGCTCGACCTGGTAGCCCCGGGCCTCGTCGTCGGTGCTCTGGGCGCCTTGGCCGACCCCTCACCTGGGCTACGCAACCGCGAGCCTTCCGCCTCGCAGAACGCAGCCCGGATCACTCACGCCCTGGTATGGTGGCTCATCTGCAACGGGCTACTGGCTTGCCTTGCCCCACGCCTCTGCGCCGGACACCTGCTCGCCATGACCGCCCCGGCCGTGCTGCTGATCGCCCCCGGATGGCTGGCCCTCCGACGACTGGTGTCCAGCGCCGCGCCGCCCGCCACTCTGCTGCCGGGGGCCGTCTGTCTCTTCCTGCTGGCCGTCCTGGCCTGGACGCCGGCCGCCGCGACCGCCCGAGCCATCCTGGTTGCGTTCCTGCCCCCCTGACCCCGCCGCTGCCTGCTTTTTGACCTCGTTAGCTAAAGGGAGCCCACCCCGCAGTCGATCCATGGGCAGAGGCTGTGGGTCTCCGCCCGAAAGGGCGGACAGCCTGGCTTGGGGGATCCGAGTAACGGCGAGCTCGGGTCCTCTTTTTTGCGCGCAACGGCCGGTGGGGGCCTGGCCGGGGCGGTGGGGGGGCTACTCCGTCAGCGGCTCGATCTTCCCCATCGACTCCAGAATCTTCAGCAGGGCGATGGTCGCATCCTGTGGTGAGGTCTGGTCCGTTTGTATCACTATTTCCGGGCTTAACGGCTCCTCGTAAGGATCGTCGATCCCGGTGAAGCCCTTCAGCTCGCCGGCCCGGGCCTTCTTGTACAGGCCCTTCGGGTCGCGCTCCTCGCACACGTCCAGTGGGGCTTTGCAGTACACCTCGACGAAGTTGTTCTCCCCCAGCAGCTCCCGGTTGATGTCCCGGTCCTTCCGGTAGGGGCTGATGAACGCCGTGATCGTGATCACGCCGGTGTCGGCAAACAGGTTGGCCACCTCGCCGATCCGTCGGATGTTCTCCTCCCGGTCCTCCGCGCTGAACCCCAGGTTCTTGTTGAGACCGTGGCGGACGTTGTCGCCGTCCAGCACGTAGGCCAGCCGACCCCGCTGGATCAGGGCGTGTTCAAGTGTGTACGCAATTGTGCTCTTCCCCGAGCCGCTCAGGCCCGTCATCCAGATCAGCACGCCCTTCTGGCCGAGCAGCTTCTCCCTTTCCTCGCGGCTGACGTGTCCTTCATGCCAGGTGATGTTGGTAGCCCTGATTTCCGTCACGGCAAACGTCCTCTCGTGTTGAAGGTGTTCCCACTGGTACCAATACAGAACCTCCAGTATAGGAGGTCTGCGCAGGCGACACAAGCAAACCGGCCGAGGTGCGGATGGTCCAGACCGACCCTATTCGGTGGCCAAAACGAGCATTCCTGACCGGCCTGATACTGAGCCTTTGCCTTTCAGGTGGCTGCGCCGCGTTGCGCTACACGAACACGGCCCCGGTGATCGACCACCACGTTCGCACCACGTCCGACGGCGTGCCCGTCATGGCCCTCAAAGCCATCATCTTCTATCCCGCGCGCGATTATCTGACCTTGGACTGGCTGTGGCGCGCCCTCTTCGGCGACGAGGCCTGGAACGCCCCGGTGGACGGCCTGCCCGACGGGTGTTTCGTGACCAACCGCCCGCCCAGCGACCTGACCCCAACCGCCGTCGCCCGCGGGCCATGCACCATGCCCCCGCCGCGCCCGCCCATTCTCGTAAAGCGGGTTAAGGCCCGTGGCCGGACGCCGGGCTTCATCGGCACCGATGCCGCCGGGCGGACCTTCCTCTTCAAGCTCGACCATCCCGACTTCCCCGAGCTGGGCTCGTCCGCCGCCGTCATCGGCTCGCGACTTCTGTGGGCCCTCGGCTACAACGTGCCCCCGGTGTTCGTCGTCCGGATCGAAGGCACGGCAGATGAGCGCTTCGACGGCCGCCGGGCCACCGCGTCGCTCTTCCTCGACCATGCCCGGGGTCATTTCCGGTTCGACTGGTTTCGCTACCGTCGCGAGGTCCGGGCCCTGCGCATCGCCTCTGCCTGGATCAACGACACCGACCGCATCGGAACCAACACACTGGTGACCGAGGACGACGGGCCGGCCCGGTACTTCCTCATCGATTTCAACAGTTGTCTGGGTTCCTGGAACGGGCGCCCCAAGGCCCCCTGGCGAGGCCACCGCCACGAGTGGGACCTCGCCGAGTTCCTCATCGGGCTGCTGACCGCCGGCCTGGTCCACGCACCCTGCGACCCCGATCAGCCGGTCGTGTCACCCGCTGTCGGTCGCTTCGACGCCCGCTTCGATCCCCTCCGCTGGCGCTCACAACTGCCCAACACCGCCTTCGACCGGATGACGGACCGCGATATGCGCTGGATTGCTGGAAAAATCGCCGGCCTGCGACGCGAGCACTTGGCCGCGATTGTCGCCCAGGCCGGTCTCTCCGACCCCGCCGACGCCAAGTACCTGGTCGAGATGCTGATGCGACGACGCGCTGCGATCCTCCAGGCTGCCGGGATCGCCGACCCGCCCGCTCGGCCTTGACCGCGACTACTGCTCGGGTGCCAGCACCAGCTCGCCGACCGAGATGTTGTCGATCTCCGGTTCGAGCCCGTTGAAGCCCACGGTCACGTCAATCGTCGCCTCGCCCCGGGCGAACTTGCCCACCAGACGGATCACACCGCCGCCCGCCCTGGATGTCCACGCTGGCTCGGCCGGGAGGATTTCATCGAGCCGGCCATAGGCCTCCCTGACCTTCCTGACGAAACCCAACGTCGCCTCCGCGTCAACCGCAAGTTTCAGTCGTGCGGAGAAATGTTCCTCGCGTATGGCCCGCACCTGCTCGGCCTGTGTCTCCACGTCCGCCGCCAAGAGCGGTTCGATATCCCTCATGATCGCCAGGTACTTCGCCCCGAACGGGATCGCGAAGGCTCCGACGGCGATCCAGAACAG
Source organism: Phycisphaerae bacterium (assembly GCA_035528995.1). Lineage (GTDB taxonomy): Bacteria > Planctomycetota > Phycisphaerae > UBA1845 > UBA1845 > DATKXO01. Next base: position 4,546 of record DATKXO010000216.1, read on the forward strand.
CAGGACCGGCCCGGCGATACACAGGGCCGCGATGGCCAGACCTCGCCCGCGCGCCCGCCCGCCCGAGGTTCTGCCGATGCCCACGATACCGAGGATCAGTCCCAGCAGTTGTGTGACCACAGGTATACACACAATCATGGAGCAGACGAATCCCGCAACCGCCGCCGTACTCATCGCCGGGGGACGCGGTGGCTGCGAGTACAGCGCGGACATAGGCGGCTCCTCGCCCAACGACCGTGGTGGTGCCGGTGTGAACTGGCTCATGGGTCGAATTGAACCCGCACAAACCTCTTCGAGCAAGCCGCCATGCCGCCGGCCTTCACAGCGAGGGCGGATTTCCGCGACCCCGGCTGGCCCGCCTCGACGCCCTCTGAACTCGATCCGCTCCCCTCTCTCCGGCCTTTCGGTCGCATGAGCCGCGCCGCTTGACGGGACATTCCCGGCACCTATGATGCCGCTGCGGGGCAATGTTGGTGGGTAAGGTCTGCCCGCGTGTGTACGTCCTCGGTCGGTGGGGGCTGGAGCGTCCCGGCTCCCGGGTCGCCGCCCACGGGCGGCTCGGACGGCGGTGGCTCTTCGTCCTCCGTTGTCGCCGGCCCGAGCGTAAGCCAACCCGGTTCCCCGGGGAGGATCGAAACGAGCCCAATCCGGGGTGTCCCTCATGCAGCAAGGAGTGCCTTCGATGCTGCGTAACTTCTTTTGCCGAATCGGATTGCTGACAATTGGGTTTGGTCTGCTGGCCGGTGCTGCTTTCGTCATCGGCTCCCTGTCCTGCGGCACGGCCAACGTGTCCCCCACGCCGGTCACGCCGCCCGCCGTCTCGGGCAACGTGCCGCCCACACTGACCATCACCGAGCCGTTCGAGGATTTGTCGGTCAGTCAGGGGGATCCTCTCACCATCCGTTGGACCGACACGGATCGTGATTCGAATGCCTTGATTTCCTTCGAGCTGGTCGGCGAACTCGACCCCAACCTGGTGGTCCCCCTGGTAAACGATCTCCAAGAGAACGATCTGGACGCCAACCTGAACCCAACGCCGGAGGTGTTCTCCGCCTCAACGGAACTGGCTTCGCCTGGCCGCTATTACGTCCGCGGAACCATCCAGGACGAGGTCAACGCACCCGTCCAGAGCTTTGCCATGCTCGAGGACGCCACCAACGTCCGCGTTGTCCTCATGGTCACCCAGCAGGGCTTCACCCCCAGTACGGCCCCGCCGGTTGTGCTTGTCACCGCACCGACGTTCAACCTGAGCATCGCCCAGGACGACGAGCTGCTCATCAGCGCCCAGCCCACCGTCAACGTCCCCGCCGTCGAGTTCCCCTACGACCCCGACAGCGATGGCACGCTCTACTTCGTGCTCGATGTCGACGAGGACCCCACAAACGACGACCCCACCAACCCCGACCCCGACGAGGTCATCGTCCTCGCCACCCAGTCCATCCAGGAGGGAGAGTTCGGTGCCATCGAGATCACCGAGGTGGTGGACCTGGCCGAGATCCCCTTGCGACCGGCCGGTGCCCCTTATTTCGTGCGGGCCACCATTATCAGCGGCGCCGACCGGGTGCATGACTACGCCACCGGCACGCTCAGCGTGGGACAGGCCGCCAGCGGACAGGTGGACCTGGGCCTCGTCGGCCGCGGTTTGCTCGGCGTCCGCTTCCAGGGGTTCAACCCGGGCTCCTGGCTCGGCTGGCGTATGACCACCGCCCGCGACTTCGATGCCGACGGGGTCGATGACTTCGTCCTGCTGGCCCGGTACGGGAATCCTCGCAACTTCGGGAACATCGGAGAGGGTTACGTGATCTATGGGCACGACCAGCTGCGATTCGGCTCCACCATCAACGTCAACAGCACCAGCAAGGATATCCCCGGCTTCATCGTCGAAGCGCCGCCGCCCCGATTCGAGTCTGTCCGCATTGCGCCCGTCCCCAACCCGTACACCCTGGGCTTGACCGACGTGGCAGTGGTCGGGGACCTCAGCGGCGACGGTCGGCCCGAACTCCTCTTCGGTATGCCCCACGTGGACGGTGTCTATCAGGCCCGGGATGACGACCCCGGCGACGATCCGCCCGAGCCCGACGCAACCGTCGAGGTCGAGATCGTCATCCGGCAGGGTTTCACCGAGACCACCATTGGTGACCAGGATCCCGTCGAGGGCACCTACTCCGGCTGGGAGGACACCATCATCTCCAGCGCCAATCCGGGGGCCAATTTCGGAAGCGACCAGGTTCTGGAGTGGGACAACGATGGCGTCGGCGAGCGAGTCTGGACGCTGATCCGCCTGAGAGACATCTTGGACGAAATCCCTGACCGTGCCGTCACTATCGACAGCCTGGACGGGACCCTCAGCTTCCGCGTGCTGAACGAGGGCGACGAGGGCACCGCCCACGAGGTCTTCACCCCCTTTACCGAGTCGAGCGTCACCTTCAACAACTTCGCCAAGGGCGGTGCCGAGCCCAAAGCCGGTGAACCGGGCGAGGAGGATGCCGACTACGATGAGGACGAACTGGGCAGTCTCGGTGGGACGGCCGGCCAGAGGACCGAGGTGGATATCTCCTCCGTCATCCAGAAGCTCGTCGACGGCGAGTTGGCCAACGTTGATAACGATGTGCTCCTGATTGTCGTTCCCGACGAGGAGGGTTCCGATAACGTCACCTTGCGATCCAGCGAGTTCGGTTCTGAAGAGGACCGCCCCAGCCTCACCATCACCTACCAGCGACGGACCTTCTCCGGGGCCTTAGGCTGCTATCCGGACGTCCTCCCCAACAACTTGGCGGACGAGGACGACGAGGACGACCACGCCGGCATGGTCGGTCTTGAGGCCCAGGGCCTGGTCTCGCTCCTGTACAGTGACAACCGCGACAACGCCGGTACCATCAACCCTGACCGGCTCGAAGCCACGGTCGTCTCGCTCGAATGGGCGGGGCAGCAAGGCTCCGACCGGCTCAAGTTCGCGGGCTACGAGGACATCTTCCCCCGGGCTCAGGGGCCCAATGAAGCCGGGCGGATCGCTGGCTCCAGGTTCCAGGTCGGCCTCTACGACGTGGTCGATCATCTCTCCTTGAATCAGCCGCCCATCGAGGGGCACTTCGGCTGGAATGTCGATTCCATGCCCGACGTGAACAACGATGGCCTCGATGAGATCATCATCTCGGCACCCAACAACGAGAGAGACGTGGTGAACACCGCAGAGGGTGGGTTCTTCCCCTTCGCCACACACCTGACCGGGCGGTCCTACTTCGGCAGCATCGTTGTCTTTCCCGGAAACGACTACAACGCCGACGCATGGCGCGACAAGGGCGGCGATGAAGGCAACGCCTCCATCCCCATCATGGACCATTTCCGCATCACGCCCATCGGCAGTTGCAGCCTGACCCGCCCCGAGCCCCGCCATACTTTCGTGCCGCTGGACGCCTTCGAGATCTTCGCCGAGGACCCCGATGACTTCCTCGGCGGCGGACGCTATGCCGGCGACTTCAACCTCGATGGCGTGCCCGACATCCTGGCCGGCGCACCCTTCAACGACTCGCTGGCCGGCGACGACACCGGGGCGGCATACGTCATCTACGGCCGCGTCCCCACCGGTGACGTCAACCTCAGTCTGGCCGACGACCCCAACACACGCCCACCCATGTTGCGCATCCGAGGCCGAGAACCTCGCGACATGATCGGTATCCGCCAGGAACTCCTCGGCGACATCGATGGCGACCGCATCACCGACATCGTCATCAGCTCTCCGACCGCCGACTTCGGTGGCATCGGTCGGGCCATCTGTGTCGGCGACTTCGACGGCGACGGCGAAACGGATGATGACCTCGATACGACCTTGTTCGATGCCTGCATGGGACAGGAGGTCTTCTTCGACAACGATTGCAGTGTGTCCGGCTGTAAGGCCTTCGACTACGACAACGATCGCGAGATCACCGACGCGGACCGCGACGTCCTCGCCTGTCTCATCGCCGACGGTTCGGGCTGCTGTCCGGTGGACAACGGCTTTGTCGGCATCGTCTTCGGCGGTGTGACCATCGACGGCGACCGCGATATCTCCCAGGTTGGAACTTCGGACCTGCCGGGTGTGCGCTTCATCGGGACCGCGGCCGGCGACCGGGCCGGCGCCGACATCAGCAGCGCCGGCGACTTCAACCAGGACGGGTTCGACGACCTGCTTATCGCCGTCCCGGGTAAGAAGTGGACCGATGACGCCGGACAGTGCCGACTGGGCGTGGTCTACCTCATCTTCGGCGGACCCCACCTCAGACGGGCCGGCCAGATCAACGAGTTCAACCTCGCCCTGGTCGGCACCGATGAGCTGCCCGGCATCGTCTTCTTCAGCCGATACGTGGCCGGATTCCCCAACGAAGCCCCCCTGGATCACGTCGGCTTCCTCGGCGACATCAACAACGACGGCTTCGACGACATCGCCATCGCGGCCACCAGGGCCGACTTCATCGACGAAACCCTGCCGCAGGATCCCAACGATCCCGGCACCGACCCGTCGGTGGGCCGCCGACCCAACGCCGGTGACGTCTACGTCATCTACGGCAACAATTTCGGCAGCAACCGCCGCTAGACCGCATCGCGGCCGGCCGCCCCAGGCGCCCGCCCCGATTCGCTTCTGCCGATGCCACCGTACTCGGAAGCCCCGGAACACACGCCGGGGCTTCTCTCTTGACACGCAGGCGCGCTCCGGTCCCCGCCGAATCCGTGGCGGGGGGCCGTCCGTCTCCACAGTGCTCGTACCGGTCTGTGGTTGACGCGGTCCCGCCCGACCCTATACGTTGACGCCGGTGGCCTGGAGGATGGACAGGGAAACTTGCCCGTGACTGATTCGAACGAACCTTCCGAACCGATCGAGGGGATTGACGACCCCAAGGCGGCCAAGGATGCCGCCAAGGCGGCCAAGAAAGCCGCCAAGACCGCTGCCAAGCTCGCCAAGAAGGCCGGACCGCCAACCACCGAACCCGGCCCTGAGACGCCGCCTCCCCAACCTCCTCAGCCCGCGCCCCTCCAATCAGAAGCCCCGCCCCCGCCCGCAGCTCCGCCAACCGGACCCACAGCCGCGGAGCGCTCCGCTGCCGCCGCCGAGCGCAACCTGGCCATCCAGCATCGGCGATTCATGGTCTCGGTGATCGTGGCCCTCCTGACGCTGATCAGCGTACTCGTCGCCTTGTGGACCACCCTGTGGCGATCCCCTCCCTCCCCGGAGCCCCGACAGGACACCGCCGCGACTCGCCCCGCCGACCCGGAACCGTCCGCACCGACCCTTGACCAGGACGAGAAATAGCGGCCCGCGGCACCCCGGCCCCATCGGGCTGCTTCGGGCTTCACTACGGACTCATCAACACATTGCGGGTGTCCCCCGACCCTCCCCGGTGCACACCCGCCCTGTTTTGTGCGGGATGGGTTCCCAACCGGTATAAAAACGGATCAGTAGCCCGCTGCCGGGTTGCCGGCGGCTTGAACCCGTCCCAGACAGGGCTTTGTCCCAGTAGGTGCTGGAAGCAGCGCGGGCACCAATCCAATCCACGATCGCGCCGACGGCGTCACCGTTCCCTCTGCCCGGTGCACCCACCCGACCCGTCCGTGCTCCTGCCCGAGTCCGCACCCATCCGACCAGCAAGGCGCCCGACACGGCCGGTGCCCCTGAACGCCGGCACTCTATCGCTCTCTCACGCTCAACGCCGCGCTCAGACCCTCCCGCGCACCTCGATGATCCGGATCGACCTCCAGCGCCCGGCGGTACTCCTCGATTGCTTCTTCGAGCCGACCCTCTTGGCGAAGTACGTCGCCCAGCGAGCACCGGGCGTCGCTGTCCTCCGGTGGTACGCCAACCAGTCGGCGGAGGTGTTCGATGGCTTCACCCGTGCGCCCCTGCCGGGCCAGTGCCTCCGCCAGGTTCCGCCGCGCCGCCCGATTCTCCGGCGCCAGACGCAGGCCCTCCACGTAGTGCTGGATCGCCTCATCGAGCTGCCCGCGGCGCGAATAGATCCGGGCCAGACCCAGGTGGGCGTCCAGAGCGTCGGGGTCATCCTTCACCGCAAGGGCGAACGGGCCGAACGCAATGTCGTATTCCCGGTCCGCCTCCTCATCGCGACCCAGTCGTTCCAGCGCCACGCCCAGCAAGAAGTGACCTCGAGGAAACTTCGGCAGCAACTCCACCGCCTCGGCCAGGTGTTTCTGCGCCAGCGGGACTCGACCTCGGGTCAACAGCAGTTGCCCCAGGTGATAATGAATCTGGTAGTCGTCCGGCTTCAGCTTCAGCGCCTGCCGCACGCATGCCAGCGCACCATCCACGTCCCCCTTCCGCCGAAGCTCCTCTCCCAGATTGAAATGCGCTAGCCACGCCGAAGGGTTCGTCGCCAGCGTGTTGCGCCATAGCGTCTCGACGTCCTTGTAGTTGTGCCCCTGCCGCCAGGTCAGCGCACCCAACGCCACCAGCAGCAGCCCGGCCGGTACGACTTGCAGTGGCCCCAGACCCCAGCGGCGTGATGAACCCGGCCCCGTGCCGACGTACCGCGTCAGCCCGCCAACAGCCATCGTCACCAGTGCCACCAGCAGCGCGATCGGGCCGATGCTGGCCAAATATTGGAAGTGATCGGCCACGAAGGAGAACCGCATGGGGTACACGTCGATGAACCCCAGCGCCGGCAGGAGCGTCCCGCCGAAGAACAGCACGCCCGTCAGAGGACCTCGACCGATGCGCCGCCGGTTGACCCACAGCGCGGCGATCAGGCCCACCGCCGTCGCCGGGTACACGTACTGCCACCACACCCCCGAATCGATGTTCCACCGCGGGTAGAAGAACGCCAGGTTCGCCGGCCAGACCAGCTTCGCCAGGTAAAACCACAACGCTCGTCCGGCGATCAGACAGCGATCCACCGACGACAGGTCCCAGTCCCGCCCCTGGGCACCAACGTGGTGCTTCTCCATCAACGCCGTGGCCATCGCCATCACCAGCCCGATCAGGAAGAAGCTGATTAACGGAACGACGTCCTGCCGCGACAAGCGACCGCGTTTCCACCAGATCAGCAGCAGCACCGCAGCCGGCAACGAGCACGTCACCGTCTTGCTGAGCAGGGCGGCCGCGAACAGAACCAGGGCGATCGCGTAGAACCGCCGCTGACCACGCCCCATGTCGGCCGCGCCCCTCAGCCCGGCATACTCCAGGTAAACCAGCAGCCCCCCCAGGTAGAACACCCCAGACAGCACGTTCTTCCGTTCGGTGATCCAGGCCACCGATTCCACGTGCACCGGATGCAGCGCGAAGACGACCGCTGCAAGCCACGCCCCGGGCAGCGACAGCCGGCGCAGAACGATCCACAGCAGCACCCCGCTCAATGCGTGCAGCAGGACGTTCACCAGGTGGTACCCGAACGGATTCAGACCCCAGAGCTGATGTTCCACCCAGAAGCTGGTGTAAACCATGGGGTAGTATTGGCTCGTCGCCCCCACGTCGAGCCAGATCGCCGCCAGCCCTCCCCACGTGCGGAGGTTCTCGTTCTCCGTCACGTAGTCGCCGTCGTCCCAGATGAACCCGCCTCGGATCGCGGGAACGTACGCCAACAGAACCACGACAAAGAGGATCAGCGCACCCAACAACGTCCCCGCCCGCGGCCGGAGCGACCGCAGACTCCAGGCCTTCTCGCCGGCCGACTGCGCTCCGGCTTCGGTGCCCTCAGGCGGACCTTGATCCATCAACTCATGCTACTCTTGGATGACCGAGCCCTGCAACACCACAGGATCGGGCTCACTGCCCTGCCCCAGAACCTCGCGACTATCAACCGGCACCCCGTTGGAGAATGCAGACCATCCATTGCGGGACCGGCGCTCCACCCGGTCAGAGAGGCTGGAGAGCCCGTCCGACGGAATCTTCAGCGCCCGGCTAGAAGTACTTCTCGACAATCACGATCCCCAGGATCAGCGCCAGCACCCACGGCAACGCGTTGATGGCGGCCAGCAGGTACGGCCTGTACGGCGAACTTGCGGCTGACTGCGGCAGGTCGGTGCCCGCGTCGATCTCCGAGAACAGCGAGTCGTACGACACGATCCGGCACGACTCGATCTCCTCCAGCATCCGCGCCGCACTCGGGAACCGGTTCCCCGCGCTCGGCGCGCTCGCCGTTGCCAGCACCCCGTTCAGCTTCTCCACGTCCCACTCCATACTGGCATACGACACGTACTGCGGAAGCCGCGGAAAGAGGTCCCGCTCGTCCGGCCCGACAGTCAACTCATACAGAATCCGCGCCATCGCATACGTGTCGGCCGTCAGGTCCATCTGCCGATCCGGCGGCATGTAGTCCGGCGTGCCCATGTGGCTCGGCGTCGCGGTGTTCTCCGTGATCATGCCGATGTCGGCCAGCTTCGGCGTCTGACCCACGAACACCACGTTGGCCGGTTTGATGTCCCGGTGCGCCAACCCCACGGAATGCAGCCGAGTCAGCCCGCGCAACAGACGAAGCACCACCTCGACGGCCGTGTCCACGTTCACCGGCCCCCGGCCAAGCACACGCTGCAACGTCAGCGGCCGGTAGTTGTCCGGAATCTTGTCGCGCACCGGTTGGCGGGTCACGTCGTCGTCGGCCAGCTCCATCGTGTAGTACAGCAGGTCCCCGCGCACCCCCACGTGCGAGATCTGAATCAGGTTCGGGTGCAGTTGAACCAACCGGCAGTAGGCCTCCAGCGCCGTCGATTCACGACATACCACGTCCGCGTCCCGCAGCCGGGCCAGGTCAATCACCTTCAGCGCACGATGCATCCCCACTCGATCGCGAACCGCCCAAACCGTCCCGTACGCCCCCTCGCCGCACAGCCGCACGCGCTCGTAGTCCGGAATATCCCAGATCATCTCCGTCTGCGGACGTGATCCCGCCCCGCCCGGATCGCTCGACGGCCCCGGGTCCGGCTCCTGAGTCTTCGCATCGCGCAGGGCCAGTCGAATCACCCGACCGTCCAGGCTCTCGGCCCGCAGTCGTTCGACCGCATCGGCGCATTTCTGGCAGCCGGCCACGTGCGGAACGACGGCGTCCGCCTCATCGTCCGCCAGTTCCCCGGCTTCCAGCCGGCGCAGCAGTGTGTTGTCCGGGCAAGTGGACACGTTACAGAAGACCGTCCGCCAGGTCGCCCCAGCGCTTCTTGATCCGCGTAAGAACCCGATGCTTGGCCACGTAGATCTGGTTCGGGCTCATGCCCAGCCGCTCGGCGATCTGCACCACCGGCAGCTCGCGTATCACGTACAGGTCGAACGCCTGGTACGTCAGCGGGGACACCTCGTTGCGGATATGGTTCAGGCAGTACAGCAGATGCGTCCGGTTCCACTGACGTTCCCACAGCAGGGCCGGGTTGGCCTCGGTGGTCTGCTCGCGATCGAAGTCGCGAGTCTTGGCGCTGTGCTCGCGACGCCGCCTGCGGAGCTGGTCGTTCACCTTGTTGTCCACCATACGACGCAGCCACCCGCGGAAGCTCACCCGACGTTGAAACTGTTGAATCCCCTCCGCGATCGTGGCCATGCACTGCTGGGCGATCTCCTCGGACTCTTCGCGGCTCAGCCGCCGCGACAGCGCGTACCGGACCAGCAGCGGACGATACACCTGGTCGAACTCCTCCCAGGACGTCCCGTCGCCCAGGTCCTTGATCCGGCTCAGCAGACTCGACCGCGTCTGCGACATGATTCCCTCGACCAGCACCGCTCGCCCGGCTCGGACATCGACCCCGACAGCCCATCCGCGCCGCGGCACCACAAGACGAGCAGTGACAGAGGATTATAGCGCGCCCCAGGCCCCCTCACAAACCCGACCCCACGGCACAACGCAACGGCGGGCCCGTAATACTTCCGGCGGCATTCGGTTTTGGGTGCCACGGGCGGCTTGTCCGCCCGTGCGGTCTCTGGGGTGGGCGTGTGGAGTTTCAGTGGGAATCTGGTCCCTTCGCCGCCGTGGCTTCGGCGGGACTGTCACCCGAAAGCGACTCCAACCGCCACAACGCAAGGTGATACTCGTTCATCGGAACCGGTGGAAACTCGTCCTCGTCGAACACCGGCCCGTTGTCCACGCATCTCTGGAACCACTGCTGTGCTTTGTCGATCTCGTTGTCTAGCAGGCAGGCCTCCCCCGCGTAGTAGTACGCCTCGCACATCTCCTCGCGATTGGACCTGTCGGCCGCACCCACCAACTCATCCGGCGTCCGCTCGCCGCGGAGGCACGCGAGGATGTTCGCCTGCCAACCCTGTGCCGGGCGAAGGTCCTGCAGCGCCTCCTGCGCTTGCTGCCGCGCCCTCGCCGCCTCCGCCTTCTTGCCTTCCTCTTCCAGGTGACGCGCCTGATCACACAGCACCAGGTACAGCCGGGCATCGGCGTACATGTGGTAACCCCGCCTCTCCAGGAAAGCGCGGTAGTCCGCCGCCGCCTCCTCTCTCTGCCCCACGATCCACAGCGGCGTCGCCCGGTTATAGAAATCCCAGTGATCTTCCCCCTGCGTGCCCGATATGGCCTCGGAATAGTCCGCGGCGGCCTCGCTGTAGTGCTTGCGGCAGAGGTTGGCAGCGCCCCTCCACCGGTAGGTTGAGTGCCATCGTGGACGGAGCCTCAGCAACCGCGTGTACTGCTCGACGCCCTCGTCGCACCGGCCCTGATACGTGTACGTGTGCCCAATGAAACGCGTCCACCTCGCTCGGTTTGCCCCCAACTCGATCAGCTTGCCCGCCGCTTCTCGGGACAGGTCGTAGGCTTCGGTTCGTCCCTCCCGGTCCTCTCTTGCGGCCCGAAGACAGACGTGGGCCAGCCGTTCCCATCCCAGAGCATACCCCGCATCGGCGCTCACACTCTTCCGCGCGAACGCCACGCCCTCCCCTCGGTCCATCGAGATCAGAGATCGCACATAGAACGCCCTGGCTGTCGCCGGCATCGCCCTCTCGGCGCGGGCAAGCAGCTCTTCGTTTGGCGAACCGCGCCTCTGGCGTTCTACCGTGAAACGCAGTAGGTCGATGGCCCATTGCCAATCCTCGTCGGGGTCGGTTTCCCGCAATGTGCGCAAGCCTACGTCGACGTCTCCGGCCTCGCACTGAATCCGCCCCCACACCAACTGGGATTCGATCACTTCTGGATGGTCTCTCAGCAGAATTCCCGCATGATCCAGAGCCTGCGTCTTCTTTCCCTCCTCCAGCGTCCGGATGCACTCCAGTGCCTCGCGACGGGCGTGACGCACACGCTCGCTCCTCTGCCCCATCCAGACAAACCAACTCAACAACGCCAACACCACCGCCGCTCCGCCCAGCGCGTACAGCACCGCGTGTTTGCGCCACTTCTTGAGCAGGACGTAGACGTAGTCCGAGCGCCTCTCGGGGATCGGCTCGGCCTCCAGATAGCATCGCACGCTGGCCGCCAGGTCTTCGACCGACTGGTAACGGTCCCTGGGGTTCTTCTGCAGCGCTTTGCCCACGATCGTGTCCAGGTCGCTGCCCACCTGCGGATTGATCGCGCTGGCCCGCTGCGGCGACTTCTCAGCGATGATCCGCCCTGCTTCCTCGAGCGACGCCCCGTTCACCTCATAGGGCTGTCTGTCGGTCAACAGCAGATACAGAAGCACCCCCAGCGAGTACACGTCGCTGCGCGCGTCGATCTCATCCCCGTCCCCACGGACCTGTTCCGGACTCATGTACGACAATGTGCCGGCAATCTTCGGGCCGTTGCCGTTCACCGAATCGCGACCCAGGAATTGGGCCAGCCCGAAATCCAGGACCTTCGGGTTCCCCTCACCATTCACCAGAATGTTGGACGGCTTCAGGTCCCGATGCACCACGCCCTCGCTGTGGGCGTACGCGACCGCCTCGCAGATCTTCAGGAACAGTCGCAGTCGACCCTCCAACGCCAGCCCCGCGTCACGCACGTAAGCGTCCAGCCATGACCCGCGCACGAACTCCATGGCGAAGAAACGCTGACCCTCCCGCGTCCACCCGCCCTGATGGATCGTGGCGATGGCCGTGTGGTTCAGACTCGCCAGAGTCTCTATTTCCTGTTGGAATTGGTTGAGTTGCTCTTCGTTCGACCCGTGGTCCTGCAGGATCTTCAACGCCACCAACCGGGACGGATCCTCCTGCTGGGCCTCATACACCGCCCCCATCCCGCCCTGGCCGATTTTGCGGATGATCGAGTAACCACCGATGTCCGAGCCGCCCGCCAGATCCGACACAGACCACCTGTAGTCGGGGAGCGTACACCCCACTCCCTACCGAGGGCGGGACTCGTCACGGTATCAGTCCCCGACAGCCGCTCCAATCAGACGCCGGCGCCGTGCCTCAGCGCTGCCCCAACGCCGTCTACCCGATCGGCCGGAACCCTGCGGTGGTTCGTGTGCGAACCACGCTCCCCTTGATCTGAACGTCTCGACGCCGCCCGGCAGGTTCTAGGCCGACCTGTCCGATCCCCGGCGGCTACGAGACTCACCTCACCTCGCGGAACCGCCTCACTCGTTCCTCCGGCGGCTCACACGCAACTGACTTTAAGTATAAACCCTCCCCGCGCCCAAAGCCAGCCGCCCGGCGCACACTCCCTACTTAAGGGGGTCCGTGACACTTCCGGCCGCATTCGGTTTGGGGTGCCACGGGCGGCTTGTCCGCCCGTGTGGTCTCTCGGGTGGGCGTATCGAGCACACATACTGGCAGGCAAGCTGCCTGTAGCACCCACCTGAACCGTCACGCCCCCCCTCTTAAGGGCATGAATGATCCACCAGCCTCTATACACCTCAGTCTGCCCTGGCCGCCCGGCGCAACGCGCCCGCCCCCCAAAAAACCGCCGGCGCCATCCGACCCCCGCCTGCTTCCCAGGCGGATCACCAAAAGCCGCCTCCTGCCAGCCGGATTTCCCACGGCACGCCGGGTCATGCGGACGAGGTCCGCGAGCGAATCGGCTCCCGGGCCTGTACCACCCCGTTGACGCATCCCAGCCGTACCGCGAGAATCCCATGGCACACAACGGCCCGGGGCCCAGGCCACGGCACGGAGGCTGATCATGCACGCAGGACGCGGACGGCGGCCGGTAGGGCGGTTCCCTCTCACTCGCTTCTCCATACGCGCAATCCTCATTACCACTTTAGCCGTCACCGGCTGCACGCGACTCCCCGCGGCCGACGTGAAGCGCATTCAGCAAGCCCATCAGGCATACAGCGCCGGTCGCTACTCCCAATCCCAGCAACTGGTCACACCCGTCATCGCCCAATACCCGACCCAGCCCGACGTCGCCGAGGCCCTCTACGTCCGCGGCCTCGCCTGGCTCAAGACCGGTAAAACCGATTCGGCACGGGCGGATTTCGAGGCCGCCCTCCGCGTAGCCGACCGCGAAGACCTCATCCCACTCCTCCACGCCCAGCTCGGCAACCTCGACTACGAGGCCGCACGCTACCAGAGCGCCATCGCCCACTACCGCCGCGCCGATTCAGACCTGCCCGCCCGTCCCCCCTCGGATCGCGTGCTGAAACGCTACGCCGAGGCCCTCCAGCGAATCGGCCGCTTCGACGAGGCCAAACGAGTCCAGGCCAGGCTCCTTCTGCGATTCCCCCAGAGTCAGACGGCCACACAGGTCCGACAAACCGGCAGTTGGGCAAAGGACTACTACACCATCCAGTGCGGCGTCTACACCAAGCCCGATGCCGCCCGCCGGGCCGCCGCCGACCTCAGCAAGAGGGGCGTCAACGCCTCCGCCTGGCGCGAGGAACGCAACGGCCTCGTCCGGCACATCGTGCGCTCCGGCCGCTATCAAACACACGCCGAGGCCAGCCAGGCGCTAGCCGCCGTCCGCCGCGTCGTCCCCGACGCATTCATCGTCCCGTAGACCCGAACCCTTGGTTTGGCGACTTCAACCGTCCAGAGCCGGACGGATGTGACCCTTCGCCTTTTCGAGCAGCCCTTCGGCCTCACCCCGATCCACCCCTCGCGCGTGCATCACGATCGCCGTCTTGACCCGCCCGTCCGCCCGGTCCAGCAGATCGCGCGCAGCCCCCCGATCCAGACCCGTCACCGTTTGCAGCACGCGCGTGGCCCGATCGATCAGCTTCGCGCACGCCTTGGCGTTCATGTCCACCATCAGGTTCTCATACACCTTGCCGATGCCGATCATGCTCAGCGTGCTCACCATATTGAGCACCAGCTTGGTCGCGATGCCGGCCTTGAGCCGCGTGCTCCCCGTGACGACCTCTGGCCCGGTCAGGACGCGAATGGACACGTCCGCCTCGTCCGTCACCTGATCCACCGGCACACACGCCAGGAACACCGTTTTCGCCCCGCGCTCACCTGCCCGCCGCAGCGCCCCTTGCACAAACGGCGTCGTCCCACCGGTAGCGATCCCGAAAACCACGTCGTTCGCCCCGACCTCGCGCCCATCCATCTCGCCCACCCCGCCGTCCGGATCGTCTTCCGCCCCTTCGATACTGCAGCGCAGCGCCTCCCAGCCGCCGGCGATCACCCCCTGCACCATCTCCGGGTCGGACAGAAACGTCGGCGGGCACTCGGCCGCATCGAGCACGCCCAGCCGCCCGCTGGTGCCGGCCCCGACGTAGATCAGCCGCCCACCCCTCTCGAACGCCGACACCACCAGCTCGACCGCCCGGCAGATGTCACCCTTAGCCGCCGCAACCGCCCGCGCGATCGTGGCGTCTTCGCCCGCCATCACGTCGAACGCCTCGCCCAGCGGCATCCGATCGATCTGCCCGGACCGCTCATTACGCTGCTCGGTCAACAGGTGCCCGCGATCTTCCATAATCCGTCCCAACCTCCGCCACTCGTCGGGTGCCACTGGCGGCTTGCCCGAGGCTGTCCGACAATTACAGGGCATCCAGAATCCACTGAACGTTCCCGTTCCTGCCGCCCCGCTGGTGGTGGTAGCGGAGCAGTAGCTGGTACACGAAGATCGCGGCGGTGAGCTGGGTCATGTTGTTTGCCAGGCCC
>DATKXO010000217.1:0-4758 GCA_035528995.1 Phycisphaerae bacterium
GCCACCGACGAGAACGAGACCTACGTCTCGTCGATGCACGAGGTCTTTAAGTTCACCACCACCGAGATGCTCCTGTTCGAGGCACGCGTCAAGCTCACCGAGGCCGCCACGGACGACGCCAACATCATCGTCGGCCTCTCCGACACCGTCGCCGCCGACAGCATGCTGGACGCCGGGGCCGGGCCGATGGCCAGCTACGACGGGGCGGTCTTCTTCAAGGTCGATGGAGGGACGGTCTGGCAGTTCGAGACCTCCAACGCCGCGACGCAGAAAACGCTCACCAGCGCCGGGGCCTTCACGGATGGGGCCTGGACGAAGCTCGGATTCCTCTACGACTACAACGACGGCGTGACCGCCAATGTGACCCCGTTCGTCAACGGCGTGGCGGGAACGGCCCAGACCCTGACCATCGCGGGGCTGGAGGAGATGCACATCCTCCTGGGCGTCAAGGCCGGCGGCTCCAACGCCGAGACCCTGCTGGTGGACTACGTCCACGTGGTCACCGAGCGGTAAGAGTTTGGATAAGAACCCGACAGACACCTGCGAAATGGATTTCGCAAGAGAAAGTGAAGGAGCACGACTATGGGATTACGACCTGAAAGCGGCGTGACGCTGCGGCAGGACCTGAGCGCCGTGGCGTATGAATACGCCGATGAGGTAGCACGAAGAAGCTTTATCGGCCAGCGGGTCGCCCCGCTGTTTGGAGTTGCCCAGGATGAAGCGGCCTATCCGATCATCTCGCGTGAGAACTTCCTGAAGCCGGAAACCGACGCGCGCGCAAACGATGGAACTTACAACTTCATCGACGGGCAATTCGGGTCCGGGACATATAAGTGCGAGGAACACGGCCTCAGCAGCCTGCTCGATGACCGGCGGAAGAAGAAGTATCGGAACTTCATCGATTTCGAGGAGGCCGATACCCGAATGCTTGTGCACAAGCTTCTGCTCAATCACGAGCGGCGGGTGGCAAGCATGGTGATAAACGCGACTACCTTCACGGCCCACGCGCCGGCGACTGTCTGGTCGACCAGCGCCAGCGCGACGCCGACTACGGACATCGAGACGGGCCTGCAGACTATTCGGCAGGGCAGCGGAATGCCCCCCGAAACGGTGTCGCTGATCCTGAGCCACACCGATTTCGTGGAGATGTGCAAGACCACGGATGTGCTGAATCTGGTGAGCTATACATTCAGCGCCAACCAGGGCGTTCGCCCGGCCATCCTCAAGCCGATGCATATCGCGACGATCCTCGGGATCAAGGAAGTGCTCGTGGGCGTTTCGGCTTACGACACGACCGAAGAGGGCGTAGCGGTGTCGGCGTCGGGCGTTTGGGGCACCGGATACGCCATGCTGGCCGTTCTGGCGGACAGCGCCGATCAGCCGCTGGAATTGCCCAGCGCGTTCCGAACGATGCTCTGGACTGAAGATTCGCCGGAATTCCCGGTGATGGAACGGTATTACGATAACGACCGCCGTGGCGAGGTGCTGCGGGCGCGACTCGACAGCGACGAGGTGCTTACCGCAGATGCGAACCTGCTGACGTATCTGCTCAGCACATAGAAAAAGGACTTCCGTTGCCGTGGCCCCCAGGCGGGCGGGTGGAATGGACGCCCCCGCCCGCCAAAAGGGGCATGGACTGGGAGCCAACAAAGGCGCATTGGAAAGGGCGAAGTGATGAAAGACTTCTGGCACGAAATTACGAGCAAGCTGCTGGACCACAGCCGCTACACGATAATCGGGACCGTTCTCGGCCTGATGCTCGCAGGCGGCTTTCTGGGCTTTGCCGGCTGTCAGTCGCGGACGTATGGCCTGTTCGGCGAGAAGGTGACGCGCGTCGAGCTGGCGAAGGAAGTAATCAGGGCCGATACCGACCTGGCGGGAAAGCGGGCCGATATTCTAGCGGCCACCGCCGTTCTCAATGCCGAGGTTGCAGAGAGGAATCAACTCGCGGCGGCGGCGAGTGAGGACCTTGACCGGCAAGACGCGCTGAAGGTGGAGTTGGTCAACGCCGTATCGTTGGTCGGTACGCAACTGGCGAGCGGGTCGCCCGTGAATTGGGTGGGCCTGATTCCGATGGCGACGACGCTTCTGCTTGGCGCCGCGGTCGGCGGTATTGGTGTGGACAATGTTCGCAAGGGCAAGCTGCTGAACAATGGCGGTACGCCCCCGCCGGCGGAACCTACTGCGTAACTATGGCAGGTGCACCGCATGGACTTGGCCTGGTGCGAATGGCTGATGGCGTTCTGCGAGCGGGAGACAATCGACTTCGATACGGCCGTCGAAAGACTCCGCGACTCGGAGACCTACCTGCTGGCACACAGCCAATTCATTGCCGGGGCCTCCGACCGCGTGCTCGACAACCTGCTCCTGCGAGCGGCGATCGAGAAGGACCTGGTGCGACCAAAACAATGAAAGGGGCGGATAATGGCCGCTGAGACGGATCCATCCATCAAGGTGCCGCTGGATAGGTGGGTCGAGCAGATCGCCGATCGGGCCGCCGAACGGGCCGCGCGAAAGGTGATCGACGACCATGAAAAGCGATGCTCCATCTTCAGCGTCAAGACCAAGGTGGATCAGCACGATACGCAATTGAACAAGCTGGAAAAGAACTGGGCCTGGCTGCTGGGCGTGATGGTCGGATCGGGCATGGTCGGGGGGGCCGCCGGCGGGTGGCTGAGCAGCCTGTTCAGGTGAGAAAGCAAAGACGATGGGTACCATACAAGAGACGCTCGCGACGGACCTGGGCACGATCTTCGGAAGCCAGGAGATCACCGACGAGGCGACCTATACCCCCTCCGGCGGGGAGCCCGTGACCATCCAGGCCCTGCTGGCACCCGAGCGAGATGACTACCGCAACGACGAGCAGGCTGAATACCTCGTGCGCAACCGCGAGTGCACGATCCTCACCGACGCCGATACCGGCGTCGCCGCCCCGGCGCGGGAAGATACGGTCACCATCGGCTCGACCGTATGGGCGGTCGAGCAGGTTATCGAGAT
Source organism: Phycisphaerae bacterium (assembly GCA_035528995.1). Taxonomy (GTDB): domain Bacteria; phylum Planctomycetota; class Phycisphaerae; order UBA1845; family UBA1845; genus DATKXO01. The sequence goes on from DATKXO010000217.1 coordinate 2,998, forward strand.
CGGACCCGGCTGGGCTCAACTGCTGCTGGTCAGCCGAGGCCGAAAACGCCTGGCCGGAAACGATGCGATTATGGACCTGCCTTAGAAAGAACGCCCAAAGATGACCGTCTCGGCAAGCAATATCTTCTCCAAGCCGCTGGACCACATGCGAACGCTGCTGAGCCACTGCGAGAGCTTCCAGGCGTGGGTGGGGGTCACGGGAGACGACCTGGGCGAGGCGGCGGGCATCGCCGCGGCCGCCGCACGCATCCACCTGATCGAATTCGCCGAAGACCCGACCGCCACCAAGGCCGCGCGGGCGGCGACCCGGCCGCTGGTGGTGATCGGCTGGTCGGGCCTGACCGCCCGACCGGACCGCGAACCCGCCGGATACTTCCACCACGAGGGCGACCTGCTGGCCACCTTCGAGCAGGTCGAGCCCGCCGGAGACGGCATTACCACGCAGACGGACAAGTGGCTGACCTTCGCCAATGCCGTCGGTTCCATCCTCGAAGAGGCCGAGGGGCTCTCGGGGACCGGCACGTACCTGCACCTGGGCGGCTGGCGGAAGGGGCTGGGCCCCGGGCGAGTCAGCGAGACCGACGAGGCCGGCGGGGAACTGGCGCTCTATCAGGTCAATATCGAATTCCAGTGGTCCGAAGGGTGAGGCCAAACCGTGCGGATGAGCGTTGAAATAACCTACCGGGGCGACGCCGAGGTGATGAAGAAGGAGCTCGGCCCGATCGTCAACGCCGCCCTGGCCCAGGCGATCGAAGAGTGGCACGAAAGGACGCTGCCCAGGCACTTCCAGCCGTCGGCGGCGGGACGATACCACTACAAGGCCCGCACGGTCGCCTGGAAGAAACACAAGCGCAAGAAGGTGGGGCACGACAACCCGCTGGTCTACACCGGGGACCTGAAGCGAGAGGTCACCCGCATGATCGAGATAAAGACGCTCAAGACCAAGCCTTCGGCCACCGGAAAGATGCGGGGGCCGCGATACCTGCACATGACCCCCAGCGCCAATTACCGCCACAACTACGCCGCGGAACTGTTGGCGATGACCCGCGCGGAGACCGCCGCCATGGCCCGCCGCGTCGATCAGATCGTCACCAAGGCGCTGAACAACCTGAAAGAGACGCGAACCGTCAGAGTCGCGTAAGGAGCGATCAAGATGAGCACCGACCGAGCAACCATCTCCCTGGTCGATATCACCACGCCGGATATCACACTCGGCGGGATCACCGCCTACAGCCTCAACCCGGGGCTCAATACGCTTATCGCCGCCGGCGGGGGGGTGGTGGATCCGACATTCTCGGCCCTGATGACCGCCGGGACGGTCTTCTCCTTCAGCAGCCGGGATATCGGCACGCTGCTGGCCGCCGCCGGGATCGCCGGGGCCGAGGCGACCACCGTCGTGGCCTTCCTCCAAAACCTCGCCGCCTACGGGACCCGCGGGGGCGCGAGCTCGCATACCAAGATCACCATCGCCTCGGCGTTCCTGGTCCCGCGAACCCTGACGGCCACCGCGGGCGGGGAGGCGACGATCAGCTACGACGTGATCGCCATCTCCGCCGATGGGACCACCGCACCGATCGCCGTCCTGGCCTCCCAGAGCCTCACCGAGGGGGGGGGGACCTCAGCGGCCTTCACCGCCGGGCCGTGCAGTATCAACGGCACCGCCCTGACCGTGGCGAGTGTTACCGTCGATTTCGGCCTGGACGTCCGGCCCGTCAACGACGACGCCCATGTCTATCCGACCTCGGCCTACATCGCCAACCG
>DATKXO010000218.1:0-24438 GCA_035528995.1 Phycisphaerae bacterium
GCGGAGGCGCATGCGGGCGCCGGCCTCGTCGATGACGTCGATGGCCTTGTCCGGCTGGACCCTTCCGGCGACGTAGCGGCTGGAGAGTTCGACGGCCTGTTCGATGGCGTCGTTGGATATCCGTACCCGGTGGTGGGCCTCGTATCGGTCGCGGAGGCCCTTGAGGATCTCGATGGTCTCCTTCTTGCTGGGGGCGTTGACGAGGATCTGCTGGAAGCGTCGTTCGAGCGCTCCGTCCTTCTCGATGTACTTCCGGTACTCGTCGAGGGTGGTGGCCCCGATGCACTGGATCTCGCCGCGTGAGAGGGCGGGCTTGAGGACGTTGGAAGCGTCGATGGCGCCCTCGGCGCCGCCGGCGCCGACCAGGGTGTGGAGTTCGTCGACGAACAGGATGACGTTACGGGCCCGGCGGACCTCGTTCATAACGGCCTTGATTCGCTCCTCAAACTGCCCGCGATACTTGGTTCCGGCGACCATCATGGCCAGGTCGAGGACGACGATGCGTCGCCCGGCCAGCAGCTCGGGGATGTCGTTGTCCATGATCTTCTGGGCCAAGCCCTCGACGATGGCGGTCTTGCCGACGCCGGCCTCACCCAGCAGGACGGGGTTGTTCTTCTGACGACGGCAGAGGACCTGGATGACACGCTCGATCTCGTTCTGCCGTCCGATGACGGGGTCGAGCTTGCCCTGCTTAGCCAGCTCGGTCAGGTCGCGCCCGAAAGAGTCCAGGGCCGGGGTCTTGCTCTTGCCCTTCTTGGTTTCGCCAGCGGGCATGGACATGCCTTCCTCGGCCTCGGCGCTGGCCCCGAGGAGGTTGAGAACTTCCTCTCGGACTTCGTCGAGCTTGAGGCCCAGATTCATCAGGACCTGGGCGGCGACGCCGTCCTGTTCGCGGAGCAGGCCGAGCAGCAGGTGCTCGGTGCCGACGTAGTTGTGGTTGAGATTGCGGGCCTCCTCGATGGCGTACTCGATGACCTTCTTGGCCCGGGGCGTCTGGGGGAGCTTGCCCATGGTGACCATGTTCGGCCCGCTCTTGACCAGCTTCTCGACTTCGAGTCGCACCTTGCGAAGATCGACCTCGAGGTTCTTGAGGACGTTGGCGCCGACGCCGGAGCCTTCCTTGACCAGTCCGAGCAGAATATGCTCAGTGCCGATGTATTCATGGTTGAAGCGTTGGGCTTCCTGGTTCGCCAAGGCCATGACCTTGCGGGCCCGATCTGTGAATCGCTCGAACATTACGGGATTCTCCTGTGGCTCGGCCACCGGCAGTTGGGCCGGCGGGCCGGTTTCCCGGTGCTCCGCGTGGGCTGAAGAAGAGCGCTGGCCGGATTGCGATACCCCGCCTGCTGCACCCCGACGCGGCGCCCGGCCGTGTCGTCGGGACTGGAACCCAAATCCGTACGCCTCGCAACACCGGACCCGGCAGAAGTCTAGCATGCGCTATGCCACCGGGCAACTGGCCGTCGGCTGTTGGAAGTACGGGCTCCCGCAGGTGTATCGGCACGCTGGAGGGGCGCAGTGAGCGGCTGACGTGGCGTCCATGGGCGTCTGGATGGGTCTGGGGTTGTCGCGCCTGGGGCGTGCGGTTGGGGCAGGCGATCCGCGAATGACGCTGGGTGATTGCCGAAGCAGGGCTGGACCTGCCACTTTGGCATGGGGTGCCGTTTTGGACGAGTGTGGGTCAGGTGGACGATTGCGGATCGGTGGGTACCGGGTCGACCTTGAGGGAGGGCTGATTGGGGAGCCCGACGACGCGGATGGCGGCCTGGCCCTTGAGGACGCTGGCCAGCATGTCGCCGCCGGCCCGTGCCCGCCAACCGCGCGTGAGTGCGGATTCTGTGGGCAGGGATCGGGTGTGGGCGTGGACGAGGTCGCGGATGCTCTGCTTATTGGCCATCAGGGCGAAAGCTACGTCATGGGTCAGGCAGAAGTCACGGAGAACGGCGGTGACCAGGGACAGGAGGACGAGTTCGTGGGAGGTGTCCTCGATGGTCTGCTGGACCGCGGGTAGTCGATTGGCGGGGATAGCCAGCCCGCGCTGGACGGCCTGGGCGAGCTGCTCGACGGCCCGGGCTCGCAGGTTGAGCCCGCGTAATGATCGGATCTGTTCGGCGCGTGTCCAACGATGGCGGGCGATCTCGAGCAAAAGGTGATCGCGCACGACGGCCCGGGCGGGACGATCGAATGTTTTGGCCAGGGCCTCGCGGACCTCGAGGAGTTGTCCGGCCACGGCCAGTCCCTGGGGGTCCAGTGAGCCAATGCCTCTGAGGCGAAGCAGTCGCCTCTCGGCCGTGGGCTCGTAGGTTTCGGGTCGCTCGAACTGGGCGAACTCCTCGCTGGCCCAGTCCAGCCGGCCGAGCGTCTCCAGGCGTTTGGTGAGCTTCTGGTGAACGAGCGGGATGTAGGCGACGTCGTCCACGGCGTAGGCGAGCTGGGCGTCGGTCAGCGGTCGCCGCCGCCAGTCGGTGAGGGTCTGTGACTTGCGCAGGCGAATACCCAGGAACTTGTGCACCAGGCGGGTGAGGCTGAGCGGGTAATCGCGGCCGACGAGGCCGGCGGCGACCTGGACGTCGAAAACGTTGGCCGGGGTCTTGCCGATCAGTTGCCGACACAGGGCGAGGTCCTCCATGGCGGCGTGCAGGACGATCTGGACGGAGGGGTCGGCAACAAGCTCCCAGAAGGGCTTGGTGTCGAGCCCGGCGAGGGGGTCGATGAGTGCCACCTGTGACTCGGTGGCGGCCTGAATGAGGCAGACGGTGGTTTCGTATCCGTCCTCCATGATGAATTCGGTGTCGAAGGCGAATGAGCGGGCATCGGCCAAGCGGTCGCAGAAGGACCGGAGATCGGCGTCGGAGGTGACGGTGACGGTCGGGGGTTTCTTGATGTTGCGCTTCACGTTGCCAGTAGTCGCCTGGGCACCGGGGTTTCGCTATCGGTGACCCACTTGCGGTTCCGGGTCGGGCCGGATCGATCGGCCGAGCGGCGGGCGCGCCGGCATGCGGGAGGCACCCGGCCGACGCGGAGGGGCGCTGCGGGTCGTTGCACCGCGGCGTCCCAGGGCGCACGCGGATTCCTCCAGATTGTATCGGTGGCTGGGCGGACGCCAATTACCAACCGGGCGAGTTTGGTCCGGGAATACGGCGGCCGGTCTGGTGGAAGGGGCGTAGGGGACCCCAGAATCCGCGCGGGCGGGTGGGCGTCCACCAACCGGTCTGGACGCCCCAGGGGCGTCTGAGGCGGCAGAGGAGGCCCTGAGGGCGGCTCCGGGCGGATAGGTCGTCCGATATGCGGGTGGGGGCGCGGCGTTGAAAACGCCACCTGAGCGGCTACCCTCACGGCATGATCGAAATCGGCAGACATCAGCTTTTTTCGGTGATTACCGGGCACATCCGGCTGGACGGCGGGGCGATGTTCGGCGTGGTGCCGCGCGTCCTTTGGGAGCAGAAGGCCCGGCCGGACGATCATCACCGGATCAGGATGGCCATGCGGACCCTGGTGGCGCTGGACCGCGAAGCGGGGCGCGTCATCCTGGTGGACACCGGGGTGGGGGACAAGTGGGGGGCCGAGGAGGCCGATCGCTTCGCCATCGAGGTGCGTCCCAGGGCCCTGGCCGACGCCCTGGCGCCGTACGGGCTGACCGAGGCCGACGTGACGGATATCGTCGTGACGCACCTGCACTTCGACCACAATGGCGGGCTGACCGAATGGGAAGAGGGCCCGGGCGGCCGGACGCGGCTGCGGTTTCCTCAGGCCCGCCATTGGGTGCATGAGCAGCACTGGCGGCATGCCACGGCGCCGACGGAGAGGGACCGGGCCTCGTTCCTGGATCGCGATCTGGAGGCGCTGGGTCGGGCGGGGGTGCTGCGCTTCGTGACGGGAGACGACCCGCCGGCGGCCTTCAAAGGCGTGGGGTGGTGCGTTTCGCACGGTCACACGCCTTATCAGCTACTGCCATTGTTCGAGGGGGAGGGCGGCGGGCTGCTGTTCGTCGGTGACCTGATCCCGACGATGGCCCACCTGCCGGTGCCGTGGATCATGGCCTACGACGTCGCGCCCCTGGTGACGCTCGAGGAGAAGAAGGGGGTCTACCGTCGATGCCGGGAAGAGGGACTGAGCCTGGCATTCCCCCACGATCCGGAGGCGGGCGGCGTTTCGGTGGGATGGGTCCAGGACAAACCGATCGTTGCCCGAGTGCTGGATCTGTAGGCGGTGGGCTTCTCACGCCGGGCTCGGGCGGCTATGGTGCGGATCGCATGTGTGGGCTCAGACGACGCATTCTGTTTGTGCTGGTCACGGGACTGGTCGGGACCGCGTGCTCGGGGTGCAGTGATATCCTCTGGAGCGGCAACCTGGCGGGGGCGCAGCGGCAGGCCGCCAAGGACGGGCGGCTGGTCCTGGTCTACTATTGGTCCTGGCTGAACGAGGACTGCGACCGGATGGATCGAACGGTGTTCAACGACCAGGCGGTGATCGACACGATGGCGGGGACGATCCCGGTGCGTCTGGACGCGGCGTTTCACCGGCGGTGGGCGCGAGAGCGGGGGATCGAGCGGCTGCCGTCGTTCGTGATCTACAGCCCTGACGGTGCGGTGATCAGCACGCGTCAGGGGACGATGAACGAGGGCCAGTTCCGGGCGTTCGTGGTCAGTGGCAAGCTGAACCGCTGAAGTGCTTCCGTTCCTTTCGGGCGAATCTTCCAACGATTGAGAGTCCAGGTGCCCGGCATAAGGCCGGGGTGTGGCAGCAGGCGAGCCTGTCACCGGGGGGGGTGCGGACGGGCGCCCGCGGCTGGTGCCCTCGGATGGGGGTGGCGGGTCGGCGCGGAGTTGTAAAAAGGGGCGAGGCCGGGAGCGTCTCCCGGCCTCGCGTTTCCTAGTAGCACCGTGCCCGGACGGTTGTCCGGATATCAGTGGCAACTACGCCAGTATCGCATGCGATACTGAGCGATTAGCCACCGGTGCCAAGCTCAGCGGCGGCGAAGCCCTCTGGCTCCGCACGGCTCGGATCAGTGAACCGGTCGTCGTACTGGGTGCCGGTCCCGAAGTCATCCTGGAACAGGTCGAACACGGCATCATTGTCGAACACGAACTCGTACGCCGCATCCGTCACCATGTCGTACGCGAGCCCCGAGGCAAGCTTCCCGAGCCCACCGATGTTGAGGCAGGCTGTGCCGTGGAACAGGAACCCGCTGGCCGCGATCATCGCGCCCCACTTAATCCACTTTTTGCCCATTTTTTGGACCTCCTTCTAGAAACCTTTGGCAATTTCGCTGGCCCGAGATTCAGCTCGGACGATTCATTCTGGGCCACGCAACATCGGACACCGGACACCGCGCCCGGGTCCACCTAAGACTCACGGTTGAAACTGCGGTTCTGATGTTTCCTGACCAGGCTCGCTCCCGGTCTTTCACCCGATGGGCACCGCACCGCCCGAACTTCCGCGCTGTCGGGCTTGCCCACAGGGCCCAACGTTTATGTGAGCCTCCCGCGCTCGCAGGAACGAGCAGCGAAAGGAGATCGGCTTACCCTGCAAATCCGCCGCCGACCTCGGCATCAAGACGTCCCGACTCCTTCCGGATCGCCATGCTCAAGCCGGCGGCTTGATTGGCCGCGATTATGCCGACGAGACCCCCGAAGAGCAAGCGAAAAAAGCCGGTCTCGGGAACTTTCTGTCCTCCTGGTACGGCCCGGCGGCCGCGCCGGTACACATTAATGCATCGCATATCGGATCAGCACAGTGCGGAACATTAGCCTTTTGCCGCTGTGCCGTTCCGAGGGGCCTGACAGGCCCGGTCAAGCGCTGCCTCCGTTGCGGCCTATCCAAGCCGTTGTCCGGCAGTTGTTTAGGCGGAAACGTCAACTGCCAGGCAGCAGGCGGCGAAGGCTCCCACAGAGGAGGCAGTGTGTCAAGAGCTATTTCGGGCATTTTCTGTCATTTTCGCTGGGGCGCGGGGGGCATGTCGGGCGTTGCGAGGTGAGCATGTTGGGCCAGACGGTTGACTTTCCCCCCCTGGGGCGGCTATATGGACATGGTCAGTTGTCCCCGGGTTGAAGTTCTGCATGTAACCATCTTCCGAAAAAGCGGTTACGTCGCACCTCCAGCCAGTAACCTGCGTGTGTGCCGGCCCGGGGGGCGCCCGCAGCAATGGGGAATTCGGATTTCCGGCGGCATTCGTACTTCCAAAGGTGGTGCGCCATCGTGGAGCGGCCGGGGCGTCGTGGGGTGAAGAACAGGCGGGAGCCATGGCAGAAGCGGGAAACTCAGTGAGCGGCACGTTCGAAGGTGATGATCGCAACGGTGGCTACCTGCGCGATCCGGCGCGGGGCTATCGCGTGCAGCCGAACGATCCGCGTGTGTCCAGCCAGATGGTGCGGCGCTACGGAGTTCGCGGGGGCGAGAGCATCCGCGGCTCGGTCAAGACGACCCGCGGCAAACAGGGGCGCCGGAGCGTGGAACTGGTGGCCATCGAGAGCGTGAACGACCGGCCGGCTGAAGAATGCGCCGAGGTCGCAAGGCTGACCGAACTGACGGCGGTGGATCCGCAAGAGGCGATCTGGTTCGAGACCGAAGGCGGGCCGCTGACCATGCGCGTGGTGGACCTGATGACGCCGATCGGTCGTGGTCAGCGGGGTCTGATCGTGGCCCCGCCGCGGACGGGCAAGACGGTGCTGCTGCGACAGATGGCGGGAGGCGTGGCGACCAACTACCCGGACGTCTACGTGATGGTGCTGTTGATCGACGAGCGTCCCGAGGAAGTCACGGAGATGCGTCGCAACGTTCACGGTGAGGTGGTGGCCAGCAGCAACGACCTGGACGTTGCCTCTCACGTTCGGATCGCCCGTCTGATGATCGAGAAGGCCAAGCGGATGGTGGAGCGGGGAACGCACGTGTTCGTGCTGCTGGACTCGCTGACCCGCGTGGGTCGGGCGTTCAACGCGTTCGCGGGCAACAGCGGGCGGATCATGTCGGGAGGCCTGGACAGCCGGGCCCTGATCGAGCCCAAGGCCATCTTCGGTGCGGCCCGGAACATCGAGAACGGCGGGTCGCTGACCATCATCGCCACGGCGCTGATCGACACGGGATCGCGGATGGACGAGGTGATCTTCAACGAGTTCAAAGGCACCGGGAACATGGAGATCATGCTGTCCCGCGATCTGGCCAACAAGCGGATCTGGCCGGCCATCGACCTGCAGTTGTCCGGGACCCGGAAAGAGGAGCTGCTGCTGGATGCGGACATGCTGGCGGCGTCGCACCGCATCCGCCGGGAGCTGGGCAGACGGGCGCCGGACATGGACATGCAGAACCTGCTCGAGAACCTGGGCCGCTTCCCGGACAACAAATCCTTCGTGAGCAGCCTCAAAAAACAGACCCGGTGAGCGCCGGCCGCGAGGACCGTGCGGGTGCGCGCGGTCGGGTCTGCCCGACCCGGCGGGACACGGGGCGGCTCCGGTGGTCATGTAAGTTGCTTCCCTAATCAAACGAAAATCCGGTCCGGGCGGTTGACAACGTGGCACGTTTCCAGTAGACGTGCCACGAAGCTTCGCTCGTTGCGGACCGGGCGGGGCAGGTCGGCCGGATCGTCCCGGGTTTCAAAAAACAGGAGTTGGTCATGACGCGCAGACACTGGAGAAGACTGTTCTGCCTGCTTGTGTTGGCCCAGGTCGTCCTTCAACTGCCTCGGATTGCCTTGGCCCACGGCGGACACCTCGGTGGACACACCGCCAGCTCGGTGGCCGCCGAGGCCCTGTTCATGGGCATAAGCGGCTGCAACGCCCAGGAGTAGGTCGGTTCCAACTCGAGCTGCCCGGCGGGCGGGGGCAGGAAGACGGCCGGGGGACGCGCCTCCGGTCGGTCCGGAGCGCCGGTGACGGGCTATTGTCACCGGGATTGCGAGAGACTGGAAACGAGAGCGGCCGGATGGAGATGAGGCCGTCGGAGTCCGAACCATGATGCGAGCTTGGATGATCACCGGATGCCTGCTCCTGGCGGTTCCGTCGGGCCGGCTGCGGCCGGCGGAGGCGACGGGCATCGATTTCATCGTGCACCAGGACGGGACCCCCACTCATACGTTGGTCGTGGCAAGACCGGCCCTGGTGGACGAACCGTATCCGATTCCACTGGAGGAGGTGGTCGAGCTGCCCGGCTACTACCTGACGGCCGAGCCCGGCTGGGACGGGCTGGGAGTGGATCAGCCGGAGGAGGGTCGTTTGGCGCTGCTGACGGACACGGGCCTGACGCTTCGCCGGGTGAGCTTCGATCCGGGTTTCGAGATGTTCGACCTGGACCTGAACCCGATCCTGGAAACGGACGGGGCCACGGTGCGGCTGGAGGGCGAGGCCGAGAGTGAGGAGTTCGCGTGGCATCAGCACCTGGTGTTCGGGGTGGAACCCGGTGCGGAGGTGGGGCAGGAGTACACGGCCACGTTCGTGCTGATCGATGAGGAGGGCGACCACGGCGACTCGGAGCCGTTCACGCTACGGTTCGTCACCACGGCCGCCGCCGGCGCAGGAGCGGGCACGGGCGGTGCGTGCGCGTCAGGGGGTGGTGCGTGCGGTGCGATGGGGATGATCTGCCTGGTGTTGACGGTCTGTGCCATGGTGCGGATGAAGGGCGGCGTCAGGCGGGCGGGTTGACGTTGAGGCGGCAAGCGGCGTGCGGGGGAACAGCACAGAAGCCGGTCTGCGATGGGCAGGCCGGCTTCTTTGAGTTCTTCCAGGGCTACGGCGATCGGCCTATCGTCTGCGCCGCCGCCGAGCGGCCATGCAGCAACCGGCCAAGAGGAGCATGGCGACGGTTGCGGGTTCGGGCACCGCGTTGCGGCTGACGAGGACCTCGTTGTAGGGGTCGTCGCTGTAGGACAGGTTCAGGAAGCCCAGGCCGGGCACGTCGTCGCCGTGCAGGCTCGAGGTGGTGGCCATGGTCATGAGTCGGGAGACCTCCTCGCTGGTGAGGTCGATACCGGTGGCCATTTTGGCCCGGAGCTTGGAGACGGTGGAATCGAGGGCGTTCTCCCGTGCGGTTCGCCCGCTGAAGGTGGCGAAGATGTTCTCGTAGCCGGCGGCCTCGTAGAACGGGTCGGTGACGGTGGCGATGAGGTCGGCGAAGAGATTGCCGGAGATATTGATGGGGCCGATGTCGTAGTCCATGACATCGCCGTCGCTGTTGGCGAATCGCCCGGTGCTGGAGGCGGTCTGTCGGCTGGAGTACTGGAACTGGAAGTCGTACCAGCCGAAGGCGTTGACGGAGCCGACGACGTTGAGGATCTGGCTGCCGTCGATTTGAACCTGGTTGCCGCCGGTGTCGGAGAGGAAGTTGTAGAACAGGGGGTTGTTGGGCGCTCCGGCGGTGAGGTTGAAATCGAGCGTGCGGTAGCCGCGGTTGCTGGTGGTGACGCTCAGGTTGACCGGGCCGGTCAGGGTCAGGTCGGTGGGCCCGAAGTCGAGGGGGGTGTTGTTGAAGTTTCGGGCGATCCCGGTGCTGAAGCCGTTGCTGAGCGGGTTGCGCTGAGTGGCACCCTGGAATCCGGCGTACTCGAGGGCAACCAGGACGTCTCCGAAGGCGCCCGCGCTTGCGGTATTGGCCGGCCACAGGACCGCGGTCAACAGCAGGATCGCGCAGACAAACCGACGCGAGTTGAGCATTGGGCACCTCCTGAAGCGGGGTCGATGCGACCTCCGGCACAGTTCCCAGATTAGCGTCAGCGCGGCCGGACATCAAGGCTACAAGCGGCGGCGCTGAGTCGGGAACCCGGACCTGCGCAAGCGGAGCGCACGCTCCCCATTTAGTATAGCCTGGATTGTCTTCGGCAGGCCGGTATACAGCCCTGCAGGCAGGGGAAAGGAAGCGCAAAACTTGCGCCTGAATTCGGTGGCAGGTGTGTCCGTTTATCGGACACTGTGGCGGCGCCTCGGGCCCGCGGCGCGGCGAAACGGGGAGGGTCGACCGGCCTACCGGGCGGCGTCAGGCGCCGGCCAGCAGGTGGGTGAAGCAGGCCGACGAGCGCAGGCCGCAGAAGAAATCGTCCAGGGCGAAGAACTCGTTAGGCCCGTGCATGTTGCAGTTGGGCACGCACAGACCCATCATCAAAGACTCGGCGCCGAGCACACTGCGAAACAGCGGCAGGATGGGCAGCGTTCCTCCCTCCCGGATCAGGACGGGACGCTTGTTGAAGCCCGCCTCGACCGCGGCGATGGCCGCCCTCATCCCGGGGGAGTCGATGGGGCAGACGTAGGGCGCGGCGGTGGCCAGTTCTCGAACCTCGACGCGGACGCCGGGCGGGGTCAGGGCCTGTACGGCCCGGTCGAAGGCTTCGGAAATCGCGGCCGGGTCCTGATCGGGGACGATCCGCATCGAGACCTTGGCGCCGACCCGGGCGGGAATGATGGTGGACGAGCCCTGGCCCATGAATCCGCCATACAGTCCGTTGACGTCGAGTGTTGGTCGCGTCCAGCGGCGCTGCAGCGTGGTGAAGCCGGCCTCGCCGCTGAGGGCGGGGCTGCCGGTGGATTGGAGGTAGTCGTTTTCGTCGAAGGGCAGGGCGTCGATGGCGGCCTGTTCCTGCGGCGAGATGGATTGCACGTCGTTGTAGAAGCCTGGGATGGTGACGCGCTGGTCGGCATCCTTGAGGCCGGCGACGATGCGGGCCAGCACGTTCGCCGGATTGTCGACGGTCCCGCCGAAGGAGCCGCTGTGCAGGTCGGTCTTGGGCCCGGTGACGATGATCTCCTTGTAGACCATGCCCTTGGTGCCGTAGGTGATGGCCGGTGTGTCGGTGCTGAACTTGGCGGTGTCGGAGATGACCACGTAATCGCAGGCCAGCCGCTCGCGATGGGACTCGACCAGGGCGCCGAGGTTGGGTGATCCGATCTCCTCCTCGCCCTCGATGAGGAACTTGAGGCGGAGGGGCAGCTTTCCGGCGGTCTTCATCCAGGCCTCGGTGCTGAGCAAGTGGGTCAGGACCTGCCCTTTGTCGTCCGCGGCGCCGCGGGCGTAGACCACCTCGTCGCGCAACGTGGGCTCGAAGGCCGGCGAGTCCCAGAGCGACTCGTCACCGACCGGCTGCACGTCGTAGTGGCCGTAGACCAGCACGGTGGCGGCACCGTCGGCGGGCCCGGTGTCGGCCAGCACGACGGGATGTCCGGGGGTCTCGACGATCTCGGCCTGCACGTCGCAATCGAGCAGGCGCTGCCTGACCCATCCGGCGGCCTGGCGCATGGCCTCGGCCTTCGAGGCGTCGGTGGAGATGCTGGGGATACGCAGGAAGTCGTAGAGCAGTTCGACGAAGCGGTCGCGGTTGGTCTCGATGTACTGCAGGGTTTTGTCGATCACAGCGGTCATCCTTTGATCAGAGGTTTGCCGAGGTCCCTCCGAGACGGGTCATCCATGCTCGACCGGGCCGACGGGACAATAAACGGAGCACGCACCGCTTGGGGCGTGCGGCCCGCGGTATGAGAAGAACGATCATAGCCCGCTGGGCACAGGGCGTCCAATCCGTAGGGCGTGGTGTTTGGAAAGGCCGCATGGCGTCGCTACAATCTGTGATGGCAGGTTTCTCCTCTCGTATGCAGGGGCTCTGGCGGAGCAGAATTCGATGAGTGCGGGCTCGACGCACTGGTTGACGATCGTGGGCTCGATGGCCTGGTTCGCGTTCTTCGTGCTGCTGATCTTTCGGCCGCTGCTGGTGTGGGAGCATCCGCTGCTGGCGGTGTTGTTTTTCGCCGGTCTGGGGTGGTGGGGAGCCCAAGCGCGCCGCACGCGACGCCGGGAAAAGAAGGGCCTGATGGATCCCACCGACTCGCCGTAGGCCGATCGCGTTTTCGACCCCATGCCAAGGTGGCGCTACAATGGGCCTGACGGTGGAGTGTCTGCGCCTGTAGGGGTGCGGCGCGGGACGAGGAAACGGATGGGCTCGGATACGCGATACGACGTGGTGGTGATCGGCGGTGGTCACGCCGGGGCGGAGGCGGCGCATGCCGCGGCCGTCCTGGGGGCCCGCACGGCGCTGATCACCATGGACGCGCGGGCCATCGCCCGGATGAGCTGCAACCCGGCCATCGGCGGACTGGGCAAGGGACAGATGGTGCGGGAGATCGACGCCCTGGGCGGTCTGATGGGGCGGGCCATCGACGCCACGGGTATTCAGTTCCGCACGCTGAACACGAGCAAGGGCCCGGCCGTTCGGGCTCCGCGCGCTCAGGCCGACCGCGAGGGCTATGCCGCCTGGATCGCGGGGGCGCTTCGACAGACGCCGGGGCTGGAGATCATCGAGGGCACGGTGGCGGACGTCCTGACCAGCAAGCGGACCGGGTCGCCGGCCCGTGGTGTCACATGTGTGGCACTAGACGATGGGCGGGTGATAGCGTGCGGGGCGGTGATCGTCACGACGGGGACCTTCCTGCGCGGGCTGATGCACTGCGGCGAGAGGCAGACCGAGGGTGGTCGCGTCGGCGAGGCGGCGTCACTGGGGATGAGTGGGTCTCTGCAGCGGCTGGGGCTGAAACTGGGTCGGTTGAAGACCGGGACGCCTCCTCGCGTGCACCGCGACTCGATCGACTACGAACTGCTGACGCCGCAGCCGGGCGACGCAGACCCCCGGCCGTTTTCGTTCGTCACCCGCGAAATCGAACGGCGGCAGGTGGAATGCTGGATCGGCTACACCAACGAGCGGTCGCACCGGCTGATCCGCGAGAACCTCCACCGGGCGCCGCTGTACACCGGGCAGATTCAATCGACGGGCCCGCGGTACTGCCCCAGCATCGAGGACAAGGTGGTTCGCTTCGCGGACAAACCGCGTCATCAGCTCTTCCTGGAGCCGGAGGGCTACGACGACGACCGCGTGTATTGCAACGGGATCAGCACTTCGCTGCCAGTCGACGTGCAGGAGGAACTGGTCCATAGCGTGGCCGGTCTGGGTCGGGCCCGAATCCTGCAGCACGGCTACGCGGTCGAGTACGACTTTGTGCCCACGCATCAGATCCAGGCGTCGCTGGCGGTAAAATGCGTTGCGGGCCTGTTCCTGGCCGGCCAGATCAACGGGACCAGCGGGTACGAAGAGGCGGCGGGTCAGGGGCTGGTGGCCGGCGTCAACGCGGTCCGGCACCTGGACGGCCGGGGGCCGCTGGTTCTGGGTCGGGACCAGGCCTACATCGGGGTGATGATCGACGATCTGGTGACGCGACCGCCAAGCGAGCCGTACCGGATGTTCACCTCGCGGGCGGAGTATCGCCTGCACCTGCGGGCGGACAACGCGGACCAGCGGCTCACGCCGATCGGGCGCGAATACGGCCTCGTTTCGGACGACCGCTGGGAGCTCTTTGTCGAGAAACGCCGGCAGATCGACCAGATCCGCCAGGCCGTCGGCCGGCTGCACCATGACGGCGTGCCGTTGGCACGGTGGCTGCGCCGGCCCGAGAGCAGGCCGAGCGATCTGGCGGCGGCGCTCGAGGGGCAGGGGCAAGCCGGCCTGGGCGAGGCGGCCATCGAGCAGATCCACGTGGAACTGCGATACGGCGGCTACCTGGCCCGCCAGGAACAGCAGATCGAGCGGTTCCGAAAACTGGAGTCCCTGCCGATCCCGGAGCACCTGAATTACGGCGAAATGCCCGAGCTCCGTCTGGAGGCCCGGGAGAAGCTGGCCAGCGTGGCGCCGAGGACGCTGGGTCAGGCGTCGCGGATTTCGGGGATCAACCCGGCCGACCTGACCGTTCTTTGGGTTTACGTTTCCGGACGTCGTTCATCGGCGTCCGTGCCGTAACCACCCGGTTCCCTTACAGTCACCAGATTGTCCTGAACTTTGAGCTTGACACACTAGCTTGACGAATGTACCGTATAGCTAATCTGGGTGGAATGGGGAACCTTGGACGGCAGGGAGGTTGAGTCATGGCAGCCAAACCGGGCATTCGCCGCAAAATCGGACCCAAGGCGGTGTACACGACAGGCGAGGTCGCGGCCATCTGCAAGGTGAGCCAGCAGACGGTCATCCGGTGCTTCGACAGCGGAAAGCTGAAGGGGTTCCGGGTCCCTGGCTCGCGATTCCGGCGGATTCCGCGTGAATGTCTGCGCGAGTTCATGAAGGAAAACGGCATCCCGCTGGATCAGTTGGACAGCGGGAAGCGGCGGGTTCTGGTCGTGGATGACGACGAGGCCATCGTGGAGATGTTCACCGAACTGTTCGATCGGGACGGGCGGTTCGAGGTTCGCACGGCAGGAACGGGGTACGAAGCGGGGATTCTGACGCAGTTGTTTCAACCGGACATCGTCCTGCTGGATTTCAAGCTTCCGGACATCAACGGTACGGCCGTCTGCCGGACCATACGGTCCAACCCGAAGTTCGAGCACATCCGAATCATCATCATCAGCGGCGTGGCCGACCCCGACGAGGTGGAAGAGCTGATGCTGGCCGGGGCCGACGACTTCATCAAGAAACCCTTCGAGATCGAGAGCGTGATATCACGCGTCGCGGAGATGGTGCACGTCTGATCGGACGTCGCCGAACCGGATGGTCTCCTCCCAGGGTGCCACAAACTCGCAGCGCGGCAAAGATGCCGATCGGGTCGAGCTGATCCTTTGCCAGATTGAACAGTTGCCGACGCTTCCGGCGGTGGCAACGCGTGTGATCCAGGCGACCAGGTCGTCACAGACGAGCGCGTCGGACGTTGTCGCGCTGATCGAGACCGACCAGTCGCTGACGGCCAAGATTCTGGCGCTGGTGCGGCGGAGCGATCTGGGGGCCCGGGGTGAGGTGGGCACGGTCTCGCGTGCGGTGGTCGTTCTGGGCTTTGCGGCCGTTCGCAACGCGGTGCTTTCGATTCAGGTCTACGAGACCTTCAGCGGTCTGGAGGCTTCGGAAGGGTCCGCACTGAAGCGGAGCGAATTCTGGAAGCACAGTCTGGCGGTGGCCTGCGCGGCGCAGTCGATCGCGGGCGACCTGGGGCCAGGGGTCTCGCCGGACGAGGCGTTCGTTTGCGGTCTGTTGCACGACATGGGAAAGGTGGCTCTGGACGCGTGCCTGCCGAAGAGCTACGCCCGGATCGTTCGGGAGACCGAAGCCCGGCGGGCGTGTATCTGCGACGTCGAGCGGTCCGTGCTGGGGCTGGACCACACGGTGGCCGGCAAGCGGCTGGCCCAACACTGGAAGCTTCCCGAATCGATCGTCGAGTGCGTGTGGCTGCACCATCAGTCCCCGGACGGTCTGCCGGCGTCGATCGGGGCGACCCGGCTGGTCGAGATCGTTCACCTGGCCGACGAGGTCGTGCGGCGTCAACGGATCGGCTACTCGGGCTACAACCGCAACGGGGACGTGGGCGCCCTGGCCGAGCGGCTCGGCCTGAAGGACGATGCGCTCGACCGGGTGCTGAGCGAACTGGGCCCGCAGGTCGAGGAACACGCGGAGTTGCTGGGGCTCAGCGGTCTGACCTCGGGCGGTCTGTACGCCCAGGCGCTCGTGGATGCCAACGAGGAGCTGGGCCGGCTGAACGTCGAGCTGGTGGAAACAAACCGGCGGCTGCAGGCTCGGTCTCGCGGATTCGACGCGCTGCGGCGGCTCCAGGAGGGGCTGAGCGGGGACGATCAGGTTCTCGAGGTGTGTGGGGACGTGGCCGGGGCCGCCCGGGCGTTCCTGGGGACGGAGGGCCCGGCGTTCTGCTTCAGCCTCAACGAGTCCGGCACGGTGTACCACGTCGGCTCGACGCTGGGGGAGCGAGAGGCGACGGCGGTTCTGCCGACCGAGGCGGCTCCGGAAGGGGAATCGCTTCTGCCGGCGGGCGGGCTGATGCGGGCGCCGGCGACGGCCCAGCCGGTGATCGATCACTTCAAGGCCCACCTGAGCAGCGGGCCGGTGTGGATGTGGCCGATCCGGCACGCCTCGCGTCTGGTGGGCGGGGTGCTGATCACGGGCCAGGCGGACAGGATTGCCGCGCTGAGCTCCTGCGCCGAGGAGCTGGCGGCGTTGTCGGGCGCGTTCGGTCTGGCCCTGGCGACGGCCACGGCGCGGGCCCACAGCGAGAAGCTGGTCGAGGAACTGGCGGACGCGAATCGCCGGCTGCAGGCGGCCCAGGATGCGATTCTGCGGAGCAAGTCGTTGGGCATGATCGCGGCGACGGCGGCCGGCGCCGCTCACGAACTCAACAATCCTCTGTCCGTGATCTCGGGTCGGGCCCAGATGCTGGCTTCGGGGGAGACCGACGCCGCCCGGCAGAAGACGCTGCGAACGGTGCAAGAACAGGCCCAGCGGGCCAGCGACATCGTCAGCGACCTGCTGGCCTTCGCCAAGCCGACACCACCCCGGCCCGAGCGGATCAGCGTGCTGCCGTGGTTGCAGGGATTCCGGGGGCGGTGGCTGGCCAAGTCCTCGCGAGACCCGGAGCGATTCACAGTGGCGGTGGAGGACCCGGCCCTGACCGTCCGGGTCGACCCCGATCAGTTGGAACATATCCTGGAAAACGTGCTGGCCAATGCTGTGGAGGCGACTACGCCCGAAAATATGGGCCTGGTCGTCAACTCGGCCTCGCGGGCGTCCGATGACTCGGTCGTGATTGCGGTGGAGGACAACGGTCGAGGGATGCCAACCGAGGTGCTGGAGCATGCCCTGGACCCGTTCTTCTCGCACCGTCAAGCGGGACGCGGACGGGGCTTGGGTCTGTCGCTGGCGTACAGCCTGGCGCTGGCCAACGGCGGCGACCTGTGGCTGGAATCCACGCCCGGAGTCGGCACCACGGCGTTCATCGGACTTCCCGCCGGTCGGACCACATAGGCCGACGCCGATTCCGGACAACCCCCCGTGTCACAACCTGCGGCCCCGAACTTCCGGGAGCGGAACGGACGGGCAGGTCGGGCGCATGCACGCCGAGCCGAACCGGTTGTGGCATCCGCCGGTCAGGGACCGACATGACCGCTGAACGAACCTGCAAGATACTTCTGGTCGAGGACGACTCGCGCATCCTGGAGAAGCTGGTCGAGTCGTTCGTGGCCCGTTTCGATGCCCATCTGACCTGCGCGGCCACGGCGGAGGACGCCCTGGACGTCGAGGTGGTCGAGCCGCACGACATCGTGGTGGCGGAGATGGCTCTGACCGGGATGGACGGGCTGACGCTGGCCCGGCACCTGCTCGAGCTGAACGACCGGCCGGTGATCCTGCTGGCGGACGAGCCCGGGCTGTCGCACGCGGTGGAGGCGATGCGGCTGGGCGTTCGCGACCTGTTTGCCAAGCCGTTCGCGGTCGACGACCTGATCGTTTCGATGGAGCGGGCGCTGGGGCAGGTCCGCCGGACCGAACAGATGCGGGTCAAGCACAAGAACCTGCGGCAGTTGGTCCGCCGGGTGCTGCGCGAGCGGCGGGACCTGAACCAACGGATCGAACTGATCTGCAAGGACCTGGTCGGAGCCCACCGGCGGCTGGTGCAACGCGTGCTGGCGGACGAGCCGACGGCGCAGGCCTGAGCGCAGGCACATCGCATTCGTCGCAGATGATCATGCCGGTGGGTTTCGCTTCGCTTCACCCACCCTACAATCTCCACGCACCCTACCGTAATTCCCTGATGAGATGAAAAGAGGGCCGGGTGCCGCGCGCGTCCGCGGTCCCGGCCCCTCAGGTCGAGCCTGTTAAAAGACTTCGTTAAACAGCTCTCGTTATAGCGGGCGTTATTTGCACGCGCCTCGGTGGCACCAGTTGGAGCAGCACTCGCTGTCCAGGGTGCAGGGCTCGCCCTTGACTAGACAAGTATCGCAATCGGGGTCGCTGGCGTCGCAGCCCGGGCCGCAGCAGCCGTCCGCCGGTCCGCAGGCCGGCCAGGTGTTGTCGCAGAATGCCGAGCAGGTGTCGGCGTTCACGCAGGAATCGGTGGTGCAGGCCTCGGCGTCGTTGCACTCGGCATCGCCCGAGCACGCCGGGGCCGTGCAGGCCCCGCCGCAGCAGAGCCCGCCGGCGCAGGGCGTGTCGTCCGCGACCGGTGTGTTCTGGCACACGCCGGCGACGCAATCGTCCACCGTGCACTCGTCGAAGTCGTCGCAGTCGGCGGGCGTGGTGCAGCCGCAGTCCACGGCGCAGTTGATTTCATCCTCGGCCCCCTCGCAGGTGCCGTCGCCGCAGCAGTATGGCGGCGGGGAATCGCCGCAGGCGAAGGTCTCTTCGGAGCAGCGGGAATCGCTGCAATCGACGGGGTTGGTTCCGGCGCCGTCGCCGCAGCAGAACTGCCTCTTGGTCGCACCGATCTGCTTTCCGTTGCAGTCAGCGGGGCAGGAGAGGCAGTCCTCGCCGATGCCCGGCTCGCAGACGCCGTTGCCGCAGCCGGGCGTTCCGCCGCCGCTGATGCAGTCGTTCGGGCAGTTGTTGCAGTCCTCGCCGGACTCGCAGGTGCCGTCGTTGTCGCAATCGAGCGGGACGCAGACGTCGCTGACCTCGTCGCAGCTCTGCCCCGGGCAGGGGTCGCTGCCGGGCTGGCAGGTGCCGCCCACGCACGTCTCGGCGCCGTTGCACCACAGCCCGTCGTCACACGAGTTGCTGTCGTCCGGCACGTACTGACAGTCCAGCGCCGCGTCGCAGAAGTCGTCGGTGCATGGTTCGCCGTCGTCGCAATGGCCGTCGTTGGGGACGTTGTCGCACGAATCGGTGCCCTCGTTGCAGGAGTCGTCCGTGCAGGCCACACCGTCGTTGCAGTCCGGCGGCGTGCCGGCTACGCAGCTTCCGCTGACGCAGTTCTCGGCCCCGTTGCACCACTGGCTGTCGTCGCAATCGCCGGGCACGCTGCACTCCGGCCCGCTCACCAGGGCCAGCGAGTTGATCACGTCGATACGCCCCCAGCCGTAGGCCCGATCGAAGCCGGGCGTGCCCATGTCAATGGCACCGTCGCGGATGACTTGGCGGACCTGAGCCGGTGTCAGTGACGGGTCGGCGTCGAGGATCAGTGCCGCCAGGCCGGCCACCTGCGGCGAGGACATGCTGGTGCCACTCTTGCCGATGATGGAACCGCCACCGGCGGCGTTGCTGGCCGACCAGATGTTCGCCCCCGGAGCGGCAACGTCCAGGTAATCGCTCTCGTTGCTGAAACAGCCGATCTCATCGGTCTGGGGTGCGATGTCGACGCACACTCCCCAGTTCCAGTTGGTGGTGGGGTCCTCGCAGGTGGGGTAGTCGTTCTTCCAGGTCATGCCGACGGCGATGACGTCCTCACCGCAGGCGGGCGAGCTCATGGCGTTGCTGTAGTTCTCGTTGCCCGATGCCGCCACGACCACCACGCCGTTTGCGACGGCATTGTTGGCCGCGACGGCCCAGCTATGCGTGCACGGGCCGCTGTATTGACCGATCCCGATGCTGAGGTTGATGACGTCCGCACGACCGCCGGAGGGCGACTGGTCGGCGCAGTAGTCGATGCCGGCGATGATGTCGCTGTCGTACCCGCCGCCGTACTGGTTCAGGATCTTGGCCCCGATCAGCGTCGCTCCGGGCGCGACGCCCTGGAAAGGCATGGACCCGGTGCCGCAGGGGTCCCAGCTCAGCCCGGTGCCTCCAACCGCAATGCCGGACACGTGCGAACCGTGTCCGTTGTCATCCTCGGGGTTGGAGTCGTCATTGTAGAAGTCGTAGCCGGCCGCCGTGTCGATCCGATCGGCGTACATCAGGTGGTCCGTGTCAATGCCGGTGTCGCAGACGCAGACGCGGACGCCGCTGCCGTCGGCCGAGTAGCCCGCCCCGGTGATCTGGCTCTGCAGGCCGCGGATCAGCGGTGTGCTGTCGTGCAGCTTGACAAGGTTCGGGTGATACTGGTCCTGTTCAACCTGAACCACGCCCGGAATGCGCTCCAGGGCCGCCACGGCCGCTATGGGAATATTGCGAAGGTTGATGACGTTGGGGAGCGTTACTTTGTACTCATGGCGCACGTTGCCGCCCTGTTGCTGGGCGAAGGCGCGGACCGGGCCGCGATCGGCTCCCTGCTCGAAGTGAACCAGCAGGTTGACGCGATCGGGCGGGCCGGCTGGTCCGGGGTCTTGCGGTTGAGCCTGAGCCTGTTCCACCGTGACGGCCGATGCCTGCGCGGTGGCCGGGCAGGCCAGAAGCAGCCCGGCCATCGCCAACAGGCCGGCTCCGCGCAAGAGACGATTTGCGGGTACGAGCGCGCACTTTCTTCTCATGTCGAACCTCCCTTTCAAAAATGCCAAACAGGAATCCCGTGTGCTCCGGCCATTACCGACCAACCTATCCGAAATGCGATGTCGGAATCAAGTCGGAATGCTTGAAGTGCTACGCGCCCTTTTAGGATGGCTCGGCGTTTTGGCTGATGTATCGAGCGCGGGTTTGTCCCGAGAGTTGCCTTCGGTGTCAGCGGCGTCGGCCCGGCCGCGCATGAAGCGACAAGGCAGGGATGTCAGCCGTCCTTCCAGTCGGTGTAGGCGCAACCGCACGGCCCGAGCGTCAGCGGGTTGCGTGGGGTGAAACGGCGGCAGTGGTCTACCAGCTTGCGCTGCGTGTCTCAGACCCCTTGCCCGTACATTCGTCGCCCGAGTTGGAGACGTCCCTACTGCCGTCTCGCATCCACGGACCCGCAACCGGGATACCGAGGGGGGATCAGAATTCCGAGTCGCGCAGTTTGCGGCAGGTCCGGTAGTAGGCCAGCGTCTTGGCCAGCGCGGTCTGGCGGTGCTTGGGGGCGGACTCGACGGCCAGCGTCTGGAGGCGGATGGCCTCATCGAGGTGGCCCACGCGGAAGGCGGCCCGGGCGTATATTTCCGTGGCTTCGGCGTCTTTGCCACCGCCGGCATCGTGAGCCCCCCGGGCGGCCCGCAGCATGAGATCGGGCAGGCGTTCGCCCGGTTCTTCGATCATCATCAGCAACCGGGCCATGGCCGCCAGGGACGCGGTGTCTTTGCTGTGCTTGTCGATGAAGGCCTGGACCCAGGCGCGGACGTCCGCGGTGGGGCCCATCTCGTTGACGCGGATCTGGTAGCCCCACATCAGGGCCTGTTCGTTGGTGGGATCGAGTTCCAGGACCTCGTCGAGCAGGGCCGTGGCCTGAGTCCAATTCTTCATCATGACCGCTAGGTTGAGCTGGGCGAACTTCTGTCGGATCTTGGGCTCGTTTTGGGCCCGGGCGACGGCCCGCTCCATGTCGAAGGTGCCGGCCACCAGGTCATTGACCGCGTCCTTCGCCTTGGGAGACTCATAGCCGTGGTAGGCGATGCGCCCGTCCCGCCCGATCACGAACAGGTAGGGGATGCCTTCGGAACCGGCGGCGGTGAGGAAGTTGTCCCACATCCGCATCGACGAGTCCCAGCCGATGGTGTAGCCCACGCCGCCGGGTCGCGCCTTCAGGAACTGGCGGACCTGCTCGAGCTGCTGCCCCTGGACCGGGCCGGTGACACCGATGACGACCACCCCCTGATCGCGGTAGGCTCGCTGGAACTCGGCCAGCTCGGGCATCTGGTAGATGCAGGGCAGGCACCAGGTGGCCCAGAAGTCCAGGACGTAGATCTTCTCGCCCTTGCCGGCGGCCGGGTCTTCGGCGGCGCCCTCCAGCCAGGTGTCGATGGTGAATTTCGGTGCGGGGTCGCCGACGCTCAGTTCGGCGCGGGCCGGCAAAGCAGCGGCGAGCAGGACGGCCAAGACGGCAATGACGACGTAGGGCTTGATCAAAGGTCACTCCCCCTGGTTATGGACCCGGTAAGACTCGTGCACGGCTTCCCGTGGGGGCCGGGGCAGAAAACTCCAGAGCCGGGCACCGACCACCGCCGTCGCCCCCAGGTCGCTCCTGGCGGACTACGTGGCGGGCCAATGCCACCGCCGCCGACGCGAGCGAGCCGGCAACATAGCCGCGACTGTGGCGCACCGTCAACACTCGTACCCGCGGGACTCGTGCGCGAAGCTCGTAACTCGCTTCGACACCACGACTTGCGGACACAGCCATATTTTTTGCATTTACCCTTGACACGAGGGTGGGGATTGGGCGATACTAATAGTGCACAGGTTAATACCCTGCTGAGCTCTGGTCGGGTTCGCGGGGGCAAATCGGTTGTCGTACTGGGCAAGATAAGGAGAGTGGCATGGCAATGCGTGTGTTATGCGCGGTTCTGTTCGGTCATGTGATGTCCTATGCGGCACCGGCCATAGCGGGCGATCCATCCGCCAATCGGCCGGGGCAGGCTGCGTCCCAACCGGGCGTGGACGACGCATGTGTCTTCGTGATCGCCGCGCGGAGCGACGGTCAGGTGAGGATCGCCAGAACGGAAGCCACGGGGACAGAGGAAGAGCAGGTTTCAGAGGTCGAGACCGTCGTACTCGAAGTCAGCGACGAAGAGGAGGTGCTGCACGAGCTTCAGTTCAGGATTGATCCGGCGTCCGATCTGTTCCTGCCGGCAGGTCTGTCCAGAGAATCCAACGGGGTGAGGTTCTATGGCACGAAAGAGGGCTTTGCCGTGATTAATACCGCGATAAGCCGTCTGGAGGACGCCGGTTCCGATCCCGGTGGACTCTGGGCTGGGGGCGCGTCACTGTCCAACTGCAATATCCCGAACGGTGAACAGTTCGACGCGGTAGCCGTCTTCGAGTTGGGCGACCACTTGGTGATGATGTTCGCCCGATCGGGACGGCTTGTGGCGGTTCGTTCCGCCGGCACGGGCGTCTGCCCCCCGGTCGATGTAAGTGACCGGTCCGCACTCAGACTCCTGGGCCGAGCACTGCGGCGGTCCCTAGCCAGTATGTCAGGCTTCCTGGACGACGGACGCGCCGGGCCGATGGCTGTTGGGAAGTACATGTGTTGCGTCCACTGCGGTCAGGCTCAATGTTGTTGTGAAGGAGGAAGCTGCATCAACGAGGGGACAAAAGTCACCTGCAAAGAGGGCAACACAGTCACAGGTTTTTGCCAGTGCACCGGGGCGACTTCCTGTACTTGTCCCCCAGTTCCGCAATAGCGACAGGCCGGCCGTGATGCCCGCCTGTAGCGGCGCCGGGGCGCAGATGTAGAAAATGTCGCTGACGACGGCCATCTTCTCGATCACCTCGGATGGACCGGTCGCATACCCGATCCGCCAACCGGTCACTGCATAAGTCTTGGACGCCCCGCTGATGGTGATCGTTCGCTCCCTCGCACCCGGCAGGCGGGCCGGGCTCACGTGCGGCACGTCGTAGGTGATGTACTCGTAGATCTCGTCCGTGACGATCCACAGATCGCGCTGCCCGGCGATGCGGACGATCTCTCCCAACTCCGCCTCGCTGAACACTTTTCCGGTGGGGTTGCCCGGCGTGTTCACCAGGATCATGCGCGTGCGATCGGTCACCGCCGCCTCGAGCTGCCCGGTCGAGTAGCTCCAATCGGGCGGAACCAGGTCCACGTACCGGGCCCGGGCGCCGATCATGTCCAGCAGCTTGGTGTGGTAGTTGTAGAACGGCGAGAAGATCACGCACTCGTCGCCGGGGTCGAGCGTGGCCAGGGCGGCACAGGCAAAGGCGCCGGCCGATCCGACCGTGACGGTGATCTCGCTCTCGGGGTCGGCCGCAATACCGTTGAAGCGGCCCAGTTTCTCGGCGATGGCCCGGCGCAGCTCGATCGTGCCTTTGAGGTTGGTATAGACGGCCTGGTCGCGGTCGATGGCCGCCTTGGCCGCCTCCTTGATCGCCTCCGGGGCCGGCTGATCGCAGACGCCTTGAGACAGGTTCACGCCCCCCATCCGGGCGCAGGCGGCCGAGTACCGGCGAATCCCGGATTGCCGAATAGACTGCACGCGGTCTGCCAGTGGCGGACTCACCACGACGCTCCTGGTCGACGGGGCGGCATCCGGTTCGCCCCTATGCGCACAGGGATTGCGGCGGGGGCCGGCTCTGCGCATTCGTGCGGGCGCGAGCGGGACAGTGCATGGGGCGATCCAACGTCGGGGCTTGTGGTGCACGCAAGGCCGGGGATTGGGCCAGCAGCGTGCCATCGCAGCAGCCCACCCGGACCGGCTGCTCCCCCTGGACGTCCCCGCCGGGGGTAAGCACGTCGATGGGCCAGACCGCAGCGCTCCCGTTGGTATTGGCGTCCTCGTCGGCCGGCTCCTCTTCCTCGGTCTGCGGCACGTAGACAACGTTCGGGTCGGTAAGGCATCCCGCCAGAACCATCGACCCGACGATCCCGGCCAGTGACTGTTTGACGGTATCCATGGTCAGCCCCTCGCGTGGCGGCGTTGTCCGAGCCCGGGCACCCTTTGGCCCAGGTCAGGGGACACCGTACCCACAAGCAGGCCGGAGCGTCAATGCGGGCGTCCGAGCAAGGGGAGATCGGGGTCCGTGACCCTTCCGGCGGCATTCGGTTTGGGGTGCCACGGGCGGCTTGTCCGAGGCTGTCCGACAATTACAGGGCATCCAGAATCCACTGAACGTTCCCGTTCCTGCCGCCCCGCTGGTGGTGGTAGCGGAGCAGTAGCTGGTACACGAAGATCGCGGCGGTGAGCTGGGTCATGTTGTTTGCCAGGCCC
>DATKXO010000219.1:0-2774 GCA_035528995.1 Phycisphaerae bacterium
GACCGCCTCGATCGCCCGCGCCAGGCCCATCGCCTCGTCTTGCGAGGACTTCAGGACGTGAAAGGCCAACCGCTCCGCCGACCGCGCCCCGATCCCGGGCAGCCTGGTGAACTCGTCGATCAGCCGCTCAATCGCTTCGGAGTACTTTGCCATGGCCGCTGCTGTCCACCGATTACACTGATTACACAGATTTCACGAAACAGGGGCTTGGCCCGATCGGCTGCCATGCAATCTGTCCCATCTGTGTAATCTGTACCACTATCCGTCAGTTTCTTCGCAAGTCGCGAAGAATTTCGCTAGGCTGCATGTGCAAGTTTTTCTGCATCAGCGTGTTGCGCCAGCAGTAAGGCGGTGATGATTTGCCGGCCTTTTCGGGTCAACAGGTATCGGTGCGAGCGGGGGACTTTGCGGATCAGACCGTGCGCTCGCAGCAGACGCAGCTTGCGACTGACGGCGGCCGACCGGCGGCGACGCTCGGTTTCATCAGTCGGATCGGCGCCGAACAGCAGCGTTCGCAGGTCCCGGTTCCGCAGGCCGGTGATCGAGAACTCCCCGCGATGGACGGCCGCCAGCAGCCGAGCGTCGGCGGGTGCCAGGGGATTCAGGCCGCGAACGCGGTCTCCGTGCCATCGTCGAGGACGGCACAGACGATCGGTCAGCTCTCCCAGCGACGGGCCGCCCTCCCCGCCCGCCAGGGCCTCGAGGTATCGCTCGTTGGCGGCCTGGCTCACTCTGGCGCGTCGAGCCACGTCGCCCACCCCCTTGCGCATCTTACGCCAGGCCTTGGGCCCGTTGGGGTCACCTTCCTTGGCCCGGTAGGTCTTGATGTCGCGGGCGTCGTTGATCGTGGTCTCCACGCGAAGGACCGAGCCCTGTTTGTCGTACATCTTGATCGAGTTGCGGTTGACCTGATGCTTGATCCGCACGCCTTCGGGCCGATGCTTCAGGTCGCTGACCACCTCGCCGGTGAAATGCCCGTTGACGCCGCCGTGGGCGGGCAGCTTGTGTCCCAGAAAACGCAGCACGTCCGGGCTGGACAGGGTGGTCATCCCCTGGTGAAGCAGGCGCGGATACAGAGCGGCCAAAGCCGACGGCGAACGAAAGAGGATGTCCGTGGCCCATTCGCTCTCGTCGATCGACCAGTAGTACCGCAGCGGCTGAGGGCCGAACAACTGCTGATGGGCCGGGTGAGCCAGAGCAAGCAGGTCGTCCAGCAGCCGGGGCCAGTCGAGACGAACCTGCTGGTCCAACAACTGCTGCGCCCGGTCGAAGTCCTGGACGTCCATGAAGCAGTTCTCGCGCCGCCGGTAGCCGATGCCGGCCGCGTCCATCTGTCGCGCCAGCCATTCCCGGCCGTTGAGGCACGCGTGTATTGTAAAAGGAAACCACGTCTGAACACGCACGTGCATGAAGCCCAGCCGCGGATGCAGAAAGTACGAGTAGTAGTGTTCGCACTTGCCCGGAAAGCCAACCAGCTCCAGTTGCTTGATCTCGGGGTTACGCCGGGTCCTGAACGTGAAGCACGGCTCCACGCAGCGAAGCACGCAGACCAGCCCTTCCTGGACGCCGTCGCGGCGGGCAATCTCGCGGGCGATCAGTTCCTTGCGCCGGCTGCTGCTGTAGAGGTACTGATTCGGTCGTTCCAGCCGCTCGGCCATCTCCGTGATCGCCTTGCGGACGCGGCCGGTCAGCGATTGGGCGTAGTCCTTGAAATCCTTCAGCAGCACGCCCGTGGAGGCCAGAAAGCTGCCCAGGCCCCGAAGGCTGGCCAGCCAGCGGATGGTCCCGCGAATCCGAACTCGGTCAAAACCGTTCAACATCCCGATGACATCGTCCTGGTGGCGCTGTACAAATGGGTTCATTGCGTTGCTCCTCTTGAGGCTAAGGTTTGTGGACGAATTACATCCTTAGCCTACTTGAAGGAGCAACGCTTTTCATCTACAGCCTTATGGGTTGCGGGCGAAGCCCGCGCTGGGTAATCCGTGGACTAGAGCAGTTTCTTCTCTTCGAGGAACGCCACAAGCCGATCCACGGCGTCGTGGAGGGCGTCCTCGTCCATCGGCTGGAGCTTGGTGCACTGGCGGGCGACCTTGGGCCGGAAGATCTTGACCACCCGCGTGGGCGACCCGTTGAGCCCCAGCTTGTCCGCATCGACGTCCAAATCGCCGGGGCCCCACCGGGGGATCTCCATCCGCCGCGCCTTCTGCTTGCCGCGAAGCGTGGGCAGGCGAGGGGCGGCGATCTCCTTCACCACCGTCAGCACGGCCGGCAGGTCCGATTCGAGCACCTCGTAGCCGTCCTCAACCAGCCGGTGGACGCGACAGGTGCCGTCCGTGACCTCGTCGATCTTCCCGACGTAAGTGAGGACGGGCAGGTCGAGGAACGAGGCGATGCCCGGTCCGACCTGGCCGGTGTCTCCGTCGGTGGCCCGCTCGCCGCAGAGGACCAGGTCGAACTCGCCGATCCGCCGGATCGCGGCGGCCAGGACGTAGCTCGTGGCCCACGTGTCGGACCCGGCGAAGGCCTTGTCGGTGAGCAGGACCGCCGAGTCGACGCCCATGGCGATCGCTTCGCGGAGGGCCCGCATCGCCTTGGGCGGGCCCATCGAGACGGCGATCACCTCGGCGTCGCCGGCGGGTCGGGACTCGCGGAGCTGGATGGCGGCCTCGATGGCGTAGAGGTCCAGCGGGTTGACGATCGCCTCGACGCCCTCGCGGATCATGGTGCCGGTTTCCTCGTCCATCTTCACGGCGTTGGTTTCGGGCACCTGTTTT
>DATKXO010000220.1:0-4597 GCA_035528995.1 Phycisphaerae bacterium
GAGCGGCTCTCAGCGACGGGACCAGGAGCGACACCAACATAGCGACGATGGAGACGACGACCAGCATCTCCACCAGGGTGAAGCCCCGCGCCCGTACGGAAGGTGACCCGCTCTTAGCCATGGGACCGGCGTCCTCTCGACGTCGTAGCGGTGCATCCCGGCGGCTGCTCACCGGTGACCCGCCCGGTGACGTGCCCGCAGGACCGCTCATCCTCAACTGTATACAGAAGCAGCCCGGACAGTCAAACAGGAGAGTTTTCCGGACCCCGAGGGACGATGGGTCGCGACAACCATCGGGGTTACCGGTCCTTGCGACGACGCAGGTCCGTTATTGCGCTGCCGGAGCGGTGCTGCAGGCCACCCGGCCGGATCGGATTGGCCTCGGGCGTCTGAGGCGCCGATACGACAGACACACGCGGTATCCCTCGCGGTGGGGGATGGCGCCCGGAGACCGCCTGCGACCGGGTCGGCTCGACGAGTGCGGGTCGCGGCGGACCGTTGCGCAGCGTGGGCGCAGGGGACTGCGATGACGAAGGGACAACGGTCGCTCCCGGGTCGATTGGCCGGCGTCATGGTTCTGATGCTGACCGCGGTCGCCTTGGCGGCAGCGGCTCTGCACCTCTGGTCGTCGCACCGACTGACCGGTCACGCCCAACTCCTTACGCTCGAGGCGGTGGCGGATCTGGGCGCCGCCGAACTCAGCGAAACGATCAGCGGCGAAGAGACGAACGACCGGGAGCCGAATAAACTCGATCAGCGGTTCGAGCAATGGGCCTGGGCGGTTCTGCACCACCCGCAGATGGTGGCGGCCGCGCTGCTCGACGAGCGGGGCCGGCTGAGCCGCTGCATACCGCCGGACGTAGCCGTCGAGCCGGCCCTGGCGTCGATTCCCGCTGCCGGGAGATTCAGCGGGCCCTGCCAAGCCGGCATCCTTGGTGATCGAACTCGGACCTGGGCCGTTTCGGTTCCGCTGTCCGAGTCGGCCGGCGCCGGCAGCGTGGTCATCTTCGCCCGCGGCGAGTCTTTCACCGCAGCTTCTCCGACCTGGGCCTTATGCTTCGCCCTGCCGCTGTTGGGCGTAACGCTGATCGGCTCGGTGATCGCACTGCGATGGCTCCGGCGGCAGCTTGGCGAACCCCTGCGGTCGCTGATTCGGCAGAGCAACGAGGACGACCACGAATGGCGCGCCCGCCTGCCGATCGAGCGTGAGGACGAGATCGGTCTGATCGCCCGGGAGGTGCACCAAGTCATGGGTGACCTGGCCGAAGCCCAGGTCCTGCTGGACCGTCTGCGGCGCGGTCTTCATCTGCGGGTGGCGGAACGGACCCGCGAGATCAACCGGATGCTCAAGGACACTCAGCGGAAAGTGTGGATCGACCCGCTGACCCACCTGGGCAACCGGCGATTGCTGGACGAGCGGATCGAGGAGCTGTTCGTCGCTCAACAGGCCTCCGGAGGGGCCCTGTCCGTGGTCATGTTCGACCTGGACAACTTCAAAATTCACAACGACACGCACGGGCACGCGGCCGGCGACGACCTGCTGCGGTTCTTCGGGCAGTTGCTGCGGGGCAGTCTGCGCGAGACGGACATCGGTATCCGCTTCGCCGGTGACGAGTTTGTCGTGCTGGCGCCCGATGTGGCCCCGGAGGAGGCGGTGGCCCTGGCGACCCGCATCGTGCGGTTGTTCGGCCAACACACCTCACTGTTCGACACGGAACCCCGCCCGACCCTCAGCGCCGGCGTCGCCTCGATACCGCGGAGCGGTGCAGCAACCGGCCTGGCATTGCTCCAACAGGCCGACGCGGCGTTGTATGAGGCTAAAGCACGAGGCAAGGACACCGTGTGCCTGGCCGCCGAGATGATGCCGGATGCGCCCAAACCGGTCGGACAGCCGACCGGGGCATAGCCAGGCGTTTCCCGACGCGTTCGACGACGGTGGCCGAGCGGTCACGACCACGTCCCGGCGAGCGCACGGCCGGGGGCGAGCGCGGGACACCGTTGCGGACCGGCCAAGCCGGGATTACCCTCGCGGTGTGGACTGTTCGAGCGGCGTGAAAGCACAGTCTTGCTCGGGAGGACCGCTGCGGTGTTTCTCGGCGGCAAACAACGGAATGTCGAGAGGCTGATCAGCCAGTATCTCGATCAGGTGACGGCCTGCCTGGACGCGTTCGTGGCCTGCGTCGAGTCCGCCTTCAACAGAGAGTCTCTTGACAGCCTGGTCGAGAAAGTCGAGCGGACCCACCACGCCGAGTCGCGGGCCGACGACGTGCGGCGGGAGATCGGGGTGCTGCTGTACGGCAAGGCCCTGTTCCCCGAGTCGCGCGGCGACATCCTGGGGCTGCTGGAAGCGGTGGACAAGATTCCCAATCGTGCCGAGACCGTGGTGCGGCAGATGCGGCACCAGCGCTTTCAGATTCCGGCAGAGCTGGGCTCGCAGTTCAAATCCCTGGTGAGCGTCGTCCGGGAATGCAGCCTCGAGCTGATCAAGGCCGTGCGCATGCTGTTCACCGACTACCATCGGGCGGTCTTCTTCAGCGATCGGGTCACCGAGATCGAGAGTCGGGCCGACGATCTCGAGTTCCAACTCATCGAGGATATCTTCTCGTCGAGCCGCGAGACGGCCGACAAGATCCTGCTGCGCGACATGGTTCAGGCCATCGGCAGCATCGCCAACCGGGCCGAGAACGCGGCCGACCGGGTGCGGATCGTGGCCATCAAGAGGAAAATCTGACGTGCTGGAAGTGGGCGGCGGGCTGTTCCTGGGATGGTCGCTGGGGGCCAACGACGCCGCCAACGTGTTCGGCACGGCTGTGGCCGCACGGGTGATCCGATTCTCAACTGCGGCGGCGATCGCGGGAGTGGCCGTCGTGGCCGGTGCCTGCCTGGAAGGCGGACGGGGCATCGAGACGCTCAGCGCGGTGTCGAACTCGGGCGTCGCCGCGGCCGTGATCACCTCCGTCTGCGCCGCGGTGACCGTCACGGTGATGACGCTACTGCGCCTGCCGGTATCGACGTCGCAGGCCGTGGTCGGCGCGATCATCGGGGTGGCCATCGTGGGCGGGGACCCGGACTTCTCCGGTCTGCCCAAGATCATCACCTGTTGGGTGGCGACTCCGTTCGGCGCGATCGTGGTGGCGTGTCTGAGCTACTCGCTGCTCGGGGTGGTCATGAACCGCCTGCGCATCAGCATGCTGACCCGGGACCGGCTGCTGTGGGGAGCGCTGGTGGTGGTGGGCGCCTACGCGGCCTACGCCCTGGGAGCCAACAACGTGGCGAACGTGACCGGCGTGTACTATCGGACGGGCACGTTCGACAGCACGACCGAGCTGGCCCTGATCGGCGGGATCAGCATCGCGGCGGGGGTGGCCACCTACGGCCGGCGAGTGATGACCACGATCGGGGCCGATCTGGTTCACCTCGACGCCTACGCGGCCTTGATCGCCATCTTCGCGCAGGGCGTGACGGTGCACGTCTTCGCCAAGATCGGCGTTCCGGTATCCACGTCGCAGGCACTGGTGGGTGGCGTGATCGGCGTGGGGTTCATGCGCGGCGCTCGGGGCATCGACCGCAACGTGCTCAAGAACATCGTCCTGGGCTGGATCCTGACGCCAATCGCCGCAGGCACCCTGGCCGGTGCCGTCGCCCGCATCGTGCCGCTCGGCTAGCCACGGCTGGCGGGTGTAAAGACCCGACCTACACTCCTGCCTGACCTGATCGGGTCGGATGTCTGCCGAGGAAGGTCCGGCAGACATCCGGTTTAGGGACGTTCAGATCGGCTACTGCCTGCCGTCGATCGTGCCGCCCACCGGTCCGATCGGGGACTCCATCGATCCCGGGTCGGTTGAGCCCGCCGCACCCGGCCTGCCGTCGCCCGACGACGCCTCGTAGTAGGCGGCCTCGACGGTCAGATCCCCGGTGACGGTCCATTCCAACGTCGGCGCGCTGAGGTTGAGCCACAGACCGTCGACCCGCCAGCCACAGAACTCACGACCGTCGGCCCACGCATCGGCCGTCAGCGTCACAACCGTGCTGATCGGGAAGCTCCGTTCGAAATCGGCGAATCCGCCGGCGTCCAGCGTCTTGTCCGGCGGGCTGAGGGCAATCCAGGCACCGGGCAGGTTGGATTGCACGGCCATCACCCGGGCGGCGTACCAGGCGGTACGAGAACCAGGTCTACAAGCTGCCCAAGCACCTGGACGAAAAGGTGGCCCGCCTGCACCTGGCCAAGCTCGGCGTCACCCTGACCCGCATGACCCCCAAGCAGGCCGAGTACCTAGGCGTCCACCCCGACGCCCCCGACAAACCGGAGCACTATCGTTATTAGCCCCGTAGGTCGGGTCCGCAGACCCGACACCAACAGCGGTAGCGGCCTGCGTCCCCGCAGGCCGTTGCCAGAAAACTGTCCATCGGACGCGTTTCCCGGCAGTCGTAGCGCCTGGGTGGGATGCTTTCACTCGATCCCGAAAACTCGGGATCGAGGGTAAGCATGTGCCCACCGGTGCCAGGAAACCGTCCATTGGACGCGCTTCTCGGCAGCGGTAGCGGCCTGCGTCCCCGCAGGCCGTTGCCAGGAAACCATCCATTGGACGCCTTTCGC
>DATKXO010000221.1:0-2421 GCA_035528995.1 Phycisphaerae bacterium
TCCATCCACGGGATGGCCCACTTGGGGCGGCCCACGACCTTCGCGAAGCCCGGCTCGACGGGCGTCTTGCCGACCTCCCGGTTGATGCAACTCATCGGCATGTCTTTGGGGAGCGTCTTGTCGAAGAGCGCCCGGTTGTTCTGCGGCCCGAGGACCCAGCCGCACGTGGCCAGCGTGAAAGGCGCCTTGACCTTTTTGGCGGCGGCGACGGCGGCCGCGAGGTCGTCGAGGGTCGCCTGCACCTGTTCGGGTTTCGCGTTGCCCCAGGTCCAGCTCTCGGGCGTCCAGAACCAGTAGTAGTCGGGCGGACCGATTTGCACGAGGCGTTTGAAAATCCCCTCGTAGAGTTCCTGCACGACGGCCTTGTCCTTGGGGTCCTTGCCGAGGGCCTTCAGGTGTTCCTGCACGGCTTTGGGGATGGTGAGCGGCGTCTCGGTGCCGACGCACGTCTTGACGCCCAGGCGGCGGGCGTGTTGGAATACCTCGGCCAGCATCGCGCCGGAGCGGTCGAAAAGTTCGTTGGAGGCCTCGGGGGTCTGCGGCTGCGGGCAGAAGCCGCGCATCACGTCGGCGCCGAAGTCGTCGCGGTCGAAGAGGTCGGCCGTGCCGAACGAGAACTCGCTGGTTTTCTTCGCGTTGTAGCCCCAGTTGCCCCTCAGGGTATTCTGCCAACTCGCGGGGTACGAGAACTTGACTTTCGTCCCCTCGCCGATGTCCTGCGCGAGGCCGATCCAGACGGTCGGCTCGGGGCCAACCCCCCCCTCAGGATAGGTGTGGAGGCCGATGAAGTTCATCCGGAGTTTCACGAGTTGCGAGATGTAGGCCTTGTAGTCGTCGAGGTTCCACCAGTCCGGCCCCTCGGGGAAGTCATGGAACGGCTGGATGCCGCGCGTCTCGAAGAGCGGCTTGCCGGTCTCGTCCAGGTCGGGCAGAGCGAAGGGGACCTTCGCGTCGGGCACCACGTCGCCGTCGAGGTAGAACCGGACGCCGAGGTGCTCGGCGAAACGGTAGGCCCCCCACAGCGCGGCAACGTCGCTGCCGCCGGTGACCGTCAGGAGGGTTCGCCCGCCCTCCCGGGCGGTTTCGAGCCGGTAGGTCTGCTCGCCGAGCGACGCGTCCACCGCAATGCGGATGACGTCGTCGGTGCCCGGGGACTTGTCCACGATCGGCAACCGTTCGCCGCTGCGCAGATACACATAGCGCTGGACCTCGCGCGCCGCGAGCACCTGCAGCGGAGAGGCGGTCGGCGAATGGACGATGACCGTCGTCGCCATCGACCCGCAGGCCGCCGGCAGGAGGACGGCCGAGACAAAAACCAGCAACAGAAACGAAAGCCGTTTACGATGCATCCTTATGCCTCCTTTTTGTGACGCCCCAGCCAGCGTTGTTCGATTGCTTCGAGCGTTTTGCCCTTGGTCTCGGGCACGTAGATGATCATGAATAAAACAAGCACCACCGCGAAGGCCGCGTAAACCAAGAACGGGAAGCCGTGGTTGAACTTCTCAACGAGCCACGCGTTATCGTCCAGCATGGGGAATGTCTGCGAAACAATCCAATTCGCAACCCACAGGCAGAAGACGGCGACGCCCATGGCGCGGCCGCGTATCTTCGTGGGGAAAATCTCCGAGAGGATCACCCACGTGACCGGCCCCACGGAGAGAGCAAAGCAGGCGATGTAGCTGAGAATGAACACCAGGATCCATGCGGAAAGTTGATTCAGCCAGGCGGCGATTCCGATGGCCGCCAGCGACATGCCCATGCCCGTGGCGCCGATAATCATCAGCGGCTTGCGGCCGACCCTGTCCACCAGCCAGATGGCAAGAATGGTGAACCCCAGGTTCACCGCGCCCACGACGATCGTCTGGAGCATTGCCACGTCGACGCCCGAGCCGGCCACCGTCTTGAAGATCTCCGGCGCGTAGTAAAGAAACACGTTAATGCCGGTGACCTGTTGAAGCACCGCCAGCACGACGCCGATCATCAGGGCCAGGCGAAGACCCGGAGAAAACAGTTGTCTCACCGTTGTCGGTTCCTGGGCCAGGGCGGTCTGAATCTCTGCCATCTCCCGCGTAGCATGGTCCGGGCCAGCCACACGGGTGAGGATATGCCGGGCCTTGTCGACGTGTCCCTTTCCCATCAGCCAGCGCGGACTTTCCGGTACGAAAAACAGCAGGACGAGCAGCGCCAGCGCCGGCAGGGATTCGGAGCCGAACATCCAGCGCCAGCCGTACAGCACGTTCCAGCCTTCGGTCGCCACGGTGACACCCGCCGTGTAGTCCACCGCCTGGCCGTACCGCGTGATGAAATAGTTGACGAAGTACACGACCAGCATGCCGGTGACGATGGCGAACTGGTTGACGCTGACCATGCGGCCGCGGATGCGGGCCGGGCTGATCTCGGCGATGTACATCGGGCTGGTCA